>JBGPTK010000008.1:0-34859 GCA_041490605.1 Terriglobia bacterium
GAAATTCGCGGCTTCGGCAGCTTCCGCACCCGCCAGCGCCGCGGCCGCATCGGCCGCAATCCCAAGACCGGCGCCAAAGTCGATGTGCCGCCGAAAAAAATTCCCTTTTTCAAGCCCAGCAAGGAATTGAAGGATTTCGTCAACATCGCTAAATCCGTGGAGGCTCCTCCGCCCGCTGCTCCCAGCGAAACTCCCCGGAGCTGAACCCCAAAGGGATGGACTACCTCTGGACTCCCTGGCGCTACCGTTACATTTCCGAAGCCAAGAAAGACGACGGCCTCTGCATTTTTTGCGAAGCCCTCGCCCTGAATGACGACGCGCGAACCATGATCGTTCTGCGCGGCGAAAAAAACTTCATCATCCTCAACCGCTATCCCTATACCACCGGCCACGTCATGATCGTGCCCTACGCCCACGTCGCCGATTTCGCCGCCGCCGATCCGGAAACCCTGGCGGAAACCATGCGCCTGGCCCAGCGCGTCCAGGCCGCGCTCGCCGAAATCTACCATCCCGATGGCTTCAATCTCGGCATGAATCTGGGCCGCTCCGCCGGCGCCGGTGTCACCGGCCATTTGCATCTGCATCTTCTGCCCCGCTGGAATGGCGACGCCAATTTCATGACCACCATAGCCGAAACCCGCATGCAACCCGAAGACCTCTCCACCACCTACGCCAAGCTCCACCGCGCCCTCAACCCCACTCGATAGTCACCACTGTCACGCCTCGTTGTGGTGTATGTGGGGGCCGGCTTCAGTTCACCATGAGCCTCGAAGCGCCGTGTCTGCGGTCCAGATGGTTTATGTAGGGGCCGGCTTCAGCCGCGCCCTGCCTCTGCTGTTTAGGTACGCCCACCTGCAAGATTACCCCGATCCTCAAAGGGCCGCGCCCCTGGCCACTCGGCATTTGCAGTCATTCCGATCCCGCTCCTGCGGGAGAGGAATCCGGAGTTGCCTCCAAATGCTTGAGAAGTGGGGAATTTCTCCATGGCTCATCTGGTCTGCCATTCCATCGCGGAGCAATTCCTGGCTTTTTCCGCAAACCGTTCAGCCGCGCCCCCGCCGCGCTTCTGCGATTTTGGTAGAGCCGGGTTCAGTTCACCCCGATCCCCAAAGGGCCGCGTCCCTGGCCACTCGGCATTTGCAGTCATTCCGATCCCGCTCCTGCGCGAGAGGAATCCGGAGTTGCTCCCAAATGCTTGAGAAGTGGGGAACTTCTCCATGGCTCATTTGGACTGCCATTCCATCGCGGAGCAATTCCCGGCTTTTTCCGCAAACCGTTCAGCCGCGCCCCCGCCGCGTTCACTCTCCGTCAGCGATCTCTGCGCCTTGGCGGTAAAGCCTTTCTCCCCCAAATCGACCGGCCACGAAAAACTCCCATCATTGACCCGCATGGTAAAATGGATATATGAGAGATCCGGGGGGGATTTATAAGTCGGCCACTCCTAATCTTTGCCGTCATTCCAAGCGGAGCGCGCTTTTTGAGTCCCAGATGCTTCTACGGGACCAGGAATTGCTAGCCGCGGTCGTTCCTAGCCTTTGCCGTCATTCCGATCCCGCTCCTGCGGGAGAGGAATCCCGAGCGGCTGCCGCCTGTCACGCCAACGCTCTTTCCTCCCGGCACCCTGAATCAACTAATGTAGGGGCCGGCTTCAGTTTACCCAGAGTTTCGAAGGGCCACGCCCCTGGCCCGGCACACGCAATCGCCGGCGCGCACGGTAACGGCCGGCCCCGAGAGCCTTTCTTTCAGCTTCCTTCCACGATAATTAAGACAACAACAAATCTCCCATTTCTAATCGCCTGGCTAATCGCCAACGCCAAACGAAGTCGCGCAGCCCTAAGTGCTCAAAAATTCAACGGGATACAAAATCCTAATCGCTCCTATTTCGTCTGTTTTCGAGGGGGTCCAAAATCGCATGTTTTTTCCTCGTTTTTCCGCTCAGAATCATCGGTCAGCGGCGTCACCGAACAATCGGAAGGAGCCGTAAATTGAATTTAGATCTCAGCGAAGAACAGCAACTCCTCCAGCGCAGCGTGCGCGAGTTTGCCGAAGCCGAAGTAAAGCCGCTGGCGCGCGAACTCGACGAGAAGGGCCATTTCCCTCGCGAGCTGTTCCGCAAAGCGGCGGAACTGGGACTGACCAGTGTGTCCTTTCCGGAAGAAGAGGGTGGCGCGGGAATGGACCACATCAGCTACACCATCGTCATCGAAGAAATCGCGCGCTTCTGCGCTTCCACCGCCGTTATTCTCTCGGTCCAGAATTCGCTCTATTGCGATCCCATTCACCGCTTCGGTACCGCCGAGCAGAAAAAGAGATTCCTCCTCCCATACGCGCGCGGCGAAAAAATCGGATGCTACGCGCTCACCGAGCCTCAGGCGGGATCGAACGCCGCCGCCCTGCGAACCAAAGCCGTTCTCAAAGACGGCCGTTACATCATCAACGGAACCAAAGCCTGGATCACCAACGGCGGCGCCGCCGATGCCGCAATCGTCTACGTGAACACGCATCCCGAAAAAGGCGAAAAGGGAATCACCGCGCTGGTGGTCGAAAAAGGCACGCCGGGTTTCGCCGTCGGCAAGGAAGAAAAAAAACTCGGCATCCACGCCAGCGCCTGCACGGAATTGGTCTTCACCGATTGCGAAGTTCCCGCCACGAATCGCATCGGCAACGAAGGAGAAGGATATAAAGTCGCGCTCTCCACCCTCGACGGCGGACGCATCGGCATCGCCGCGCAGGCCATCGGCATCGCCCAGGGCGCGTTTGAAGCGTCTTTGAATTATTCGCGGCAACGCGAAGCCTTCGGGCATCCCATCTTTGATTTTCAGGCCATTCAATTCATGCTCGCCGATATGTCCACCGAAATTGAAGCGGCGCGGCTGCTGACGCGCAAGGCCGCTTGGAAGCAGGACGCCGGCGCGCGCTTCACCATGGAAGCCGCCAGCGCCAAGCTTTTTGCCAGCGAGATGGCCACGCGCGTTACTCACAAGGCCATCCAAATTCACGGCGGCAATGGCTACAGCCAGGAATATCCGGTCGAGCGCAATTATCGCGATGCCCGCATCACCGAAATTTACGAAGGCACCAGCGAAATTCAGCGCCTGGTCATCGCCTCCTGGGTTTTGAAAAGTTATTAAGAGAAGGGAGATGCTACCGCTTGATTGCGAACGGGATTTCGACGCGGCCCGCGAAGAGGAATTCTTCGCGGCGTTGCCGGCGCGCCCCGCTGTCTTCCTGCTCGAATCGAGCGCCGCGGGCGCCGAGCCATATCTCGCGCGCACGGCCGATTTGCGCCGCGCGGCGGAGCGAATCCTGCGTCCGCCCGATCCCGCCGGCAAACGCCTCAACCTGCGCGCGATTGCGGCGAAAATTCGTTATCGCGTCGTGGGATCTAAGCTCGAGCAGGCGCTGGTCCTCTATGAGCACGCGCGCCGGCTTTTTCCCCGAAAATATCGCGATTGGCTCCGCGTGCGTCCGCCCGCGCTGCTCAAAGTAAATTTGAAAAATGCCTATCCGCGCTGCTACGTGACCCGGCGAATTTCCGCCGATGGCGGCAGTTACTTCGGCCCCTTTCCCAATCGCAAATTTGCGGAGTCTTTCGCCGATGAATTTCTGAATTTATTCAAGATTCGCCGCTGCCAGATCAAAATCCGCCGCGACCCTTCTTTTCCCGGCTGCATTTATTCGGAAATGAAAATGTGCCTCGCTCCTTGCTTCGCGGGTTGCACGAAAGAAGAGTATGACGCGGAAGTCGCGCGCGTCCTCGTGACTCTCTCGACCAGCGGCGCCGCGCTGACGGAAGAAATAGGCCGCGAGCGCGAAGCCGCCAGCGCCGCGCTGGATTTCGAACGCGCCGCCGCCTTGCACAAAAAAATCGAGAAGGCCGAAAGCGTTCTGAAAAACTTTCCGGAACTGGCCCGCCGCGTGGACGAACTCGATGCCGTGATTTTACAAAAGGCCGCGGAGGAAAATGCCATCGCGGTTTTCGTGGTTCGCGGCGGAATCATCGCCGAGCCGTTTCTGCTGCGCTTCGCCGAGCTCTCCAGCCAGCCGCGTTCAGTGGAAGAAATATTGCGCGCGCAATTGGAGCCGCCGCCGGCCGCGAGCGAATCTGAATTCGAAGAACGCGCCGAAAAACAAAATGCCTCCTCCGGAATGCGCAAGGACTTCGGAATTCTCGGCGAACATCTTGCGCTTCTGACGCGATGGTTTTATTCCAAGCCGCGGCAAGGCGAAATATTTTTCCGCACGCGCGATTGGCCTTACCGGCGGATCATTCGCGCCTGCTCGCGCGTCCTGAATCCACCCGCGGAGGCTGCGGCCCCGTGAGCATCTGCTATACTGCCGGAATTGTGCGCGAAATTTCGCGCCACTGAGGATCCATGCCTTCACCCGCCGCATCACCTGCCTCCTCGATTTCAGGATACGCAACGCCCGAGGGAACACGGCGCTACGTCGAGCGCATGGGGGCGAAGGCCGCCGCCGGGCATTTCCGCGAGCAAAATGGATTGAAGATTTCTTCCATCGGAATCGGCACCTACCTGGGCGAGCCGGATGCCGCCACGGATCGGGATTACACCGAAGCTGTGGTCGTCGCGGTCGAAAACGGTGTGAATTTAATTGATACGGCGATCAATTACCGCCTGCAGCGCAGCGAGCGGTCGATCGGCGCGGCGCTTCGCAAATTGATCGCGGCAGGCTTCTCGCGGGATGAGCTTGTTCTGTGTACCAAGGCTGGTTTTTTGACGGCGGATGGCGAAATGCCCGCCGATCCGCTGCCCTATTTTACGAGCGAATATGTGGAGCCCGGAATTTTTCGCACGGACGAAGTCGCTGCGGGCTGCCACTGCCTTGCGCCAAGCTTTCTGGAAAATCAAATCGAGCGCAGCCTGAAAAATCTGGGCGTCGAATGCATCGATGTTTTCTACCTGCACAATCCCGAAACACAATTGAGCGAAGTTTCGCGCGACGATTTCAAGGGCCGCATTCGCGCCGCGTTTCATTTCCTGGAATCGGCGGTGGAAGCCGGCAAAATCCGCATGTATGGCCTGGCCACCTGGAACGCATTCCGGCAGGAAGAGGCCGCGCAAGATTATATTTCGCTCGAGGAGATGGTGGAGCTGGCTCGCAATATTGCAGGCGATGCGCACCACTTCCGGTTCGTGCAATTGCCGTTCAATCTGGCCATGTACGAAGCGCTCACCCGGCCGAATCAGAAAGCCGCCGGGCGTCAGGTTTCCATGGTGCAGGCGGCGCGGCCGCTGGGAATTACGCTGGTCACCAGCGCGGCGTTGCTGCAAGGGCAATTGACGAAGGGCTTGCCGCCTTTTGTTGCCGAGGCGCTGGGACTCTCGAACGATCGCGAGCGCGCTTTGCAATTCGCGCGCTCTTCGCCGGGGATTACCACGGTCCTGGTGGGGATGAGCAAAGCGGAACACGTGCGGGAGAATCTGGTGCTCGCCGCGGTTGAACCAGCGCCACGCGATCAATTTTTGAAATTATTCGAGGCGGGACGCTGAGCGCGATTCCGCTGATGCGGAATCGCATCAGCCGTGATTTTCCGGCGCGATCGTTTTCAAGTTTGGGTAGCGCTCGACGAGCCAGGCGTCGAGCGCGCCGGCCATTTCCGGAAGATGATTTTTGAAGAAATGGTCCGCATCATTTACGAAAACAAGTTTCTTCGGTTCCGGGAGCCTCGAGAAAAGTTTCTCGACGCGATCGCGTGAGGCAAACGGATCGCGCCCGCCGAGAAGAAAAAGTTTCGGCTTGGCGCAGTCGAGCAGAAAAGAAAAATCGGAATCGTTCACCGGAATTCCCAGGCCCGCCAAATCGGTCACGCGGGAATCTTCGCACCCCACTCGCAATCCCACCCACGCGCCGAAGCTGAATCCAGCCAGAAGAATCGGCCGCGATGGAAATTCCGCTGCGAGGTAATCGAGCGCGGCGCGCACATCATCAGTTTCGCCGCGCCCTTTGTCGTGCGTTCCTTCGCTCAGCCCCACGCCGCGAAAATTAAATCGCAGCACCGCCATCCCGCGGCGGTGCAGCGTCTTCGCCGCCTGGTACACAACTTTGTTGTGCATCGTTCCGCCGAACAGCGGATGCGGATGGCAGACCAGTGCGACGACGGCCGGATCGTCAAGACGCGAAGTCCACAGCAGCGCCTCCAGCCGCCCGGTTGCGCCGTTCAGATTCAGACTGCGATGAAACACGTCCGCCATCGGTCCTCAGATGCATTCTTGTGGTTGCTGGTTTCGAGAAACAGAATTTACGATTCCTGCAAGTGGGTCCATTGAATGGCGGCACGCTGCTCGAATCCGCCGGCCACGGCCTCGATGCGCACCACTTGCGCCGGAATTTCGCCCAGGCGGGCCCAGTTGCCATGTTGCATTTGGATGAGCAAAGAATCTCCCACGAAATAAAAACGTGCCGTTTCGAAGCGCAGGCCGCCGTCCGAAATATCCGTGGTCATCGATTCTTCCGGCCACGGCGCGTGGGCTGGGCGGACGGTAACCGGCAGAGCAAGAAAAACTCGCGCGCCTCCGCGGCGCTCGCGGTCCACCGCATGCTGCGCTGGATTCACCGGCGATTCAAACTCGAGCGCCACTCGATATCTGGTGGGCGAGATCAATTCCGTTCGCAGGACGCGAGCTGGAATCTCAGGCTGGGTGACCGTTTCAGAAGGATCGAAAGGCATGGTCACCCACACGCGAGCGCCTGCGTCACAAGCCTCCGCAAGCGCAAGCAGCAAACCGGTTCGGGAAGCATCGATGGTTTGGCTGATCTCGAATCGGTACCCAAAAGGGGTGAGCCACCGCAACCGCACCGGCAACTCGATCTGTGCGCGCGGGTGAAGCCGCTGCTCCGATATCACAACTGCGCGAAACATGTTGATTCATCCTAGCGGCACTGGGCGAACAGGTCAAACACCGCGTCCACGATTTATCTTTTTGATTTCAAGCAATGAATGGAATTCGATGGCTCGCGCATCTAAAAAAGATGGTTGCAGGGCTGCTGCCGGCAAATGATGGTCCGAAATCTCGTTGCGCTTTAACCGGCTATTTGCTAGGGTTTGCGGCAGATACGCGCCAGGGGGCAGGGCAAAATGGAAAATTCAGCTGAGCGTCGCGCCGCCCGTCGCTTCACCATGGCGCTTCCTATCAAAGTACGAATTCCCACCGAAAAAGGATTTGTGGAGCAATCCGGCGAGACGCGCGACGTCAGCTTCCGGGGCCTTTACTTCATGTGCGATTCCCCGGTGGAGACCGGCGATTCGATCGAACTGGTGCTGACGCTGCCGCAACGCATCACCCTGGCCGGCGATGTGCACATCCGCTGTTACGCCAAGGTGCTGCGCGTGGAGGACCAAAGTCCTTTTCAAGGGGTCGCGGCCCGAATTGAACGCTACGAGTTCCTCCCGGCCGCGGCCTGATCCTTTCTCAAAATAGCAGTACAATGATTGCCGCGAAGTCCCTTCGGAGGAATACATGTATCACTACGACCCGAATACCGCGCTCGAAGAGTTGCGCGATGATGCCATGCTGCCGCACCCCGTTCGCTTGCGCGACATGATCCTGCGAACGAAGCTGGACGCCGGCGACGCGCTCGAATTGAACCGGGAGTTCCAGGAATATCTCTCGCAGTTCGGCGAAGTTCAGAAAATCGCGCGCGGGATTCTAGAAAAACTCGCCGGGGGCGTGCCGAAAGCTTCCTGAAGCCGCGGAATTTACCTCGATTGTTCTGAAATGTTTTTCGCGTGGCTGCGAATCGAAGCACGGAAAGGAATCGCTGAATGGCGCGGCAGACTTTGCTGATCGACGCGGACGATACGCTCTGGGAAAATAATATTTTCTTCGAGCAGACCATCGAAAGTTTTCTCGACCGCATCGAGCCGCTGGGATTTACGCGCGACTACGCGCGGCGAATCCTGAATGAAACGGAGCGGCGCAATATCCGGCAGCACGGCTACGGGGTGCGCAGTTTTCGCCGCTCGCTCGAAGAGTGCTACCTGAAACTGGCCGGGAACATGGCGCGGCGTGAATTGGTGAAGGAAATCGAGAATATGGCGCTGGAGCTGGAAAATACGCCGCCGCGAATTCTCGACGGCGTTCCCGAAACGCTCGCTTACCTGGGCGGACGCCACCGGCTGATCCTGCTGACCAAGGGAGAAGCCGCCGAGCAGGCGGCGAAAGTGGAGCGCTCGGGCTTGCAGAAATTTTTCGACGCGATTGAAATTCTGGCGGAAAAAGATTTGCCGGCTTACGAGCGGGTGGTGCACCAGCTTCGAGTGGTGAAGACGAACAGTTGGATGGTGGGCAACAGCCCGCGCAGCGACATCAATCCGGCGCTTCATGCGGGACTGAACGCGGTATTTATTCCGCACTCGGCCACCTGGGAACTGGAGAAGTCGGAGCTGGAGAGCGGGACCGGAAAGCTGCTGATCATCGCCAGTTTCCGCGATCTGCAGAATCATTTTTAGACGCCGGGCGCCGGTATTGTGTATTTCGCGGTGATCCCGATCCAAACGAGAGGCAGGTTGAACTGATGACGGATTATCGCGCGGATTTCGCGGGCTTCGAAGGCGTGACTTACTTGAATGTGGCGTCGCAGGGCCCGCTGCCGGACGTTTCCGCCAAGGCCGCCCGCGCAGCGCTGGAATGGAACAGGCTGCCGTATCAAATTCCCGACGAATTGCTTTTCGGATTGCCGGACCGCGTGCGGGCGCTGGCGGCGCGATTGACCGGCGGAGGCGCGGATGAAATTTCCATAACCACGGGAGCTTCGGGCGGATTGATGGCGGTAGCGCAGGGAATTGATTTCAAACCGGGTGAAGAGGTGCTGGTGGCGCGCGGAGAATTTCCGGCGCACTTTTCCACCTGGCTGCCGCTTGAAAAATCAGAAGGCATACAAGTGAAACGAGTGGTTCCGCGGGAGCGTTTTCTGACCGCGGAGGATTTCATCGCGCAGATCGGGCCTCGCACGCGGATTGTTTCGACCAGCCTGGTGCGATTCGATAACGCGGTGCGCCTCGATGCCAGGCGATTGGCGGACGCGTGCCATGAAGTGGGGGCGTATCTGCTGCTCGATGTGAGCCAATGCGCCGGTGCAATGCCGATCGACGTGACCGCGCTGGGCGCCGACTTTCTGGTTTGCGCGGGGTACAAATGGCTGCTGAGCCCGTACGGGACCGGCTTTTTCTGGATTCGCCGCGGCCTGATCGAAACGATGCGGCCGGCCCCTGCTTATTGGGCGGCGCTCGAGGGCTCGGACAATTTCAGTTCGCTCGCCGTCGAGGAGTTGAAATTTTCACCGGGCGCGCGCCGCTGGGATGCGGCGGAGACGGCGAGCTTCACAAACCTGGCGGCAATGGAGGCTTCGCTGGAATATCTGCTGCGCGTGGGCGTGGAGACGGTGTGGAATCACAATCAGCAGCTGATCGCCGGGTTGATCGAACGGTTGCCGCGCGACCGCTGCGTGCCGGCAAGTCCCGAAGAACAGGAATGGCGGGGACCGTACATCTGTGTGGGGACGCGGCGGACGGGCGAAGCGGCAACGATGCACAAGAAGTTGGAGGAATCGCAAGTGTTTGTGAGCTTGCGGGAAGGCGCGCTGCGGATTTCGCCGCACCTTTACAACACCGAGAGCGATATGGCGCGGCTGATTTCGATTTTGTCGGTGTAGGGAAGTAGAAACAGTGAAGTAATTCTTTAGAGACCGCCTGGATTTTCATTTTTGCGTGCAATGAAGGTGGTCGCAGGATTCCTCGTCGCCCCGATCCCGCAGGCGGGACCATCGGGGCTCTGCCGGAATGACGGGCTTGGAAATTTTCCGCTGGATGTTGCGTCGAAACTAAGGTGGGGGAGCGGCGCGGAAGGGGATGTGGATTACGGCTTCGAGCTCGACGGGCGCGCCGTTGCGCGTGGCGGGGCGGAACTTCCAGCGGGATAGAGCTTCCATGGCGTTTTGATCGAGTTGGCCGTCGATTCCTTTCATCAATTGAATGCTGTCCACCGAACCGTCACGGCGGATGATGGCGTAGAGCACTACTTCGCCTTCCACGTGTGCGTTCATCAAGGATGGCGGGTACCGCGGATCGACTTTCCGGACCGGCTGCGGCCCGGTTACGTCTCCCGAACCAGGCTGATCCGGCACGTTTTCCGTTCTCAATTCCGAAAAATTCAGCACCCAACTTCCCGTCGCGCTGGTGAGATTGGGCATATTGATGTACAGCGTGTAGACGCGCTTCGAGCCCAATATTTCCTCGGGGGAAGAAGTGGCATCAATGCGGTCCATCCCGGTGGAGGGCTGCGTTTTCGAAGGATTGATCGGCTCGGGTTCCGCGGGTGTTGCGGATGCGTCCCGCGGAGTTCCGCTGGATGGAATTCCGGAGGGCGCGGCTCCGGCAGGCGGAGCTGTTGCCGGATCGCCTGAGCCTGGCACGCGCGGCTCCGGGCTCAAGGCCGGTGGACCGGAAATCGTCGAAGCCTGAGCCGGGTTGCCGCCCGAAATGCTGACTCCTGCCGGATTCGTGGTGATTTTTGCGCCGCCACCCGAGGCGGGTTTCGATCCGCTCGCGCCATCCGATCCTCCGGCGACCGCGGGCTTCTCGCCCGAGCGAGCGGCGGCACCGTCGTTCGCTGTGGGATCCGTGGCGGGGGCTCCACCGGGAACGCCCGGCCGGGTTCCTTCGGGAGAAACGGAAACATTCGCGGAAAGATTGCCGGCGGGCACCTTAATTTCCGGCGAGACGGGCGCCGGATTGGCGGAGAGTGCGATCAAGCGGCGTGTGTCCGACTCGTTGCCGGTCACCGTGGTTCCGAGATCGGGAGGCGCGCCTGAGTCCGAGCGGCGCGCGGGATTTTGTTGGGGAGCGGACGCCGAGGCAGCGGGCATTTTCACATCGCGCGGCCGATTGGTATTGCCAGCCGCAGCGCCATTTTCTGAACCATTGTTTTTGATTTCGGGCGGGGCGCCAGCATCGGAGCTGCGCGCGGAATTAGTCTTGGGCGCGGCTCTCGAGCTGGTGGGCATCTTCACGTCCGGCGGATGATTCACATTGCCGGCGACGGTCCCGTTGACAGGGGCGTTGTGCTTGATATTCGGCGCGGCGCCATTGTCGCGGTTGCGCGCCGTATTTGCTTTCGGCACGGATGCCGTGCCGGTGGGCAATTTCACATCCGGCGGCTGATTCCCCGTGCTTGCCATCTTCCCGTACGTGGGGGCGTTGTTCCTGATTTCCGGCGCAGGCGCCGGCTTATCAGGACGGGGGCGATTGGAAACCGGCGCGGAAACTTGCGGCAGCGGCATTTTCACTTCGGAAGATGGCTTGGAATTCGGCGCAACACTCAGCGGTTCCGGCGAAGTTGCGTTATTCGTTGCATTGCCGATTCGGGGAGCCATCACGTCCTCGGGGCGAAACTGTTCCGCGGCTCGCGGGGCAGAGGCAGGACTCTGCGGGATTCTCGGTTGCTGATTGGTGTTGCCGGCCACGGTGAGCGGCTCGGCGGGAGCCGCACTCTTCGAAGCCGCGATCTTCGGAGCGGCATCGTCTCGTTTCTTGGAGTGCTTCGAGGCGCGTGGCGGCGCGTTCGCGCCAACCGGCATCTTCGGCTCGGCGGCGGAATCATGCGCGAGAGCCAGCGCTCCGGGATCTTTTCCAAGATTGGGCATCTGCGGAGCGGAGGCCGAAGCATCCGAAGCGGAACGCGGCGGAAGGCGCGGGGCCAGAGTGGAAGGCGCCAACCGGAGTGGCGCCCTCGCGCCACGGGAATTATTGCCCCACTCGACGATGTTCGGCATGCGCGGAGCGATCTTGGGCGGCTCGGGCGCAGAATCGGGTTGAATCAGAGTTTGCCGCGGATGCGTGGGGTTCTGTTGCTGCGAAAGAATGGTCTGCCTGGGATGATAGGCATCGGCCCCGCTGCCAGGCAGCGGTTTACCGGCTTCACCTGCGGGACTCGGGGCTGCCGGTTCGCCCGGAAAGGTGAGGGGTGGCAGATCGCGCGCCGGCGGATACCAGGTCAATTCGATTCTCACGGGAGCCAGTGACGTGCTGCTTGCTGGAAAATGCCAGAGGGGAGTGACGATCAAAAAGATCACCACCATATGCCACAAGACGGAAGCCAGGAAAGCCAGGCGCGGCCGGTAGGGGTGAACGTAATAGTCGCGGAATAGAACTGCCGGGCTGACTTTGACGGGCTTCGACCGCGTGAAGAATGCCTTCAGGCTTCCGGTGAACGTATGGGCGCGGGACTCCCAGGCCACGCCGAATTGAGGCGGACGAGGAGACTTCGAAACCGATTCTTCCGGCTTCGACGGAGGCCGTTCAAGCGCGTACAGCATAACGAGAAATTATACGCCTGCGCGGGTTCGAGGATGTGGAAAGGGAAAGGGAGACTTGATGAATCAGCCAAGATGCCAATCCACAAAGAATTCCGGCGCTGCGGCAGCGAACTGAGCCGGGTGGGTAAGCGGGGCCAAAACCGGGGCAATCTATGCGGCAAGGGCCAGACGATAGAAGCTGAGAGTGGCATCGCCCTGCTCGACCAGGCGCGTGCGTTCGAGGTGCGAAAGCCGATCGGGCAATTCCCGCCGCCGGGCGTGTTCGACGATGAGGAGGCCGGAGGGAGCGATCAGGTGAGGGCCATCGAAGAAATCGAGACAGCGCTCGTATTCTTCTTCGCGCTCGTAAGGGGGGTCGAGAAAAATCAAGTCGGCCAGGTAGTGGCGCTTGGCGAGAATTTCCAGGCCGCGCAGGGCATCGAAGCCGAGGACTTCGACGCCGCTGCGCACGCCGAGCAGCTCCAGGTTTGCGTGCAGGAGCGTGATGGCCGCCGCGTGTTTTTCGATGAAGACAACTTCGCGAGCCCCGCGGCTGAGCGCTTCGATTCCGATCGCGCCGGTGCCCGCGTAGACGTCCAGGAACAGCGAGCCTTCGATAGTGGGGCCCAGAATATTGAAAATGGTTTCGCGCAAGCGGTCGCTGGTGGGACGCAAGCGCAGTTTGCCTGGGCCTTTGAGGCGGCGGCTGCCGAATTTTCCGGAGATGATGCGCATGATTTTCTCGAAGCGCCGCCGGCCTAGCCTACCGCGGCAAACAGATAACGCTTCTGCCAGCCCGGGCCAAGATATTCCATCAAGCCGCGCAGTTCGGCGGCGCGCGCGGAATCTTCGGCCAGCGCGAAGGCCTCGCAGCGCGCCCGCTCGAGCCATTCGCGGTCGCGCAAGGGATGGGCCACGTGGAACGCCAGATCGCCATGCTGGCGGGTGCCGAAAAATTCTCCCGGGCCCCGCAATTGTAAATCTTTTTCAGCGACTTCAAAACCGTTGGTGGTGGCGACCAGGATTTCCAGGCGTTCGCGCGCTTCCGGCGTGACGCTCTGCGGCGCCACCAGAATGCAATGGGATTTTTCCGTGCCGCGGCCGATGCGCCCGCGCAATTGGTGCAACTGCGCCAGGCCGAAGCGGTCGGCATGTTCGATCACCATCACCGTGGCGTTGGGCACGTCCACGCCGACTTCGATGACCGTGGTGGCGACCAGGATTTGTATTTCGCCGCCGCGGAAACTTTCCATCGCGGCTTCTTTGTCCTGGCTTTTCAAGCGGCCGTGA
The DNA here is from genome assembly GCA_041490605.1 of Terriglobia bacterium. GTDB lineage: Bacteria > Acidobacteriota > Terriglobia > Acidiferrales > UBA7541 > JBGPTK01. Next base: position 13,606 of record JBGPTK010000008.1, read on the forward strand.
AGCAGGCCCACGCGGAATTTCGGAAAGACGGATTTCGCGAGGCGTTCGTATTCGGCGGTGGCCGCTTTTAATTCTTGTTTGGATTCCTCGATCACGGGATAGATCACGTAAGCCTGGCGGCCCTGCTCGACTTCGCGGCGCAGGAATTCCCACACGCCGGCAAGCTGCGCTTCGCCGGTCCAGCGCGTTGCCACCGGCGTGCGCCCCGGCGGCATTTCATCGATGACGGAAAGATCGAGGTCACCGAACAGGGTGAGCGCGAGCGTGCGCGGAATCGGAGTGGCCGTCATCACCAGAACGTGCGGCGAGGCGCCTTTTTCGATCAGGCGCTTGCGCTGCAGCACGCCGAAACGATGCTGCTCGTCCACGATCACCAGGCCGAGTTTCGCGAAAGCCACCGGATCTTCGATCAGGGCATGGGTGCCCACGATGAATTGCGCTTCGCCCGAGCGGATGCGCTCGATGGCCGCTTCTTTTTCCGAGCGCTTCATGCCGCTGATCAGCATTTCGACTTTGTATCCAACGGGTTCGAAAATTCGCTTGGCGGAGAGGTAGTGCTGGACGGCAAGAATTTCCGTGGGCGCCATCAACGAGACTTGATAGCCGTTTTCGATGACGATGGCCGCAGCCTCGAAGGCGACGAGCGTTTTGCCGCTGCCAACATCGCCTTCGAGCAGCCGGTGCATGGGGATGGGCCGCTCGAGATCGGCAACAATCTCGGCGAGGACGCGCTTCTGCGCGCCGGTGGGCTTGAAGGGAAGAATGCGTTTTACGGCGTCGCGGATGCGGTCTTCGCGAACGCGGAAGGCGATTCCTTTTTCTTCGCGATGTTGTTGGCGGCGCAGGGCGATTCCCAATTGATAGAAGAAGAATTCCTCGAAGATCAGCCGCAAATGCGCGGGGCTGCGGAATTGATTGAGCGTTTCGAGATCCACATCGGGCGGCGGGAAATGAACGTAGAGCAACGCATCGTGGCGGGAGGGGAACTGGAAGCGTTTGCGAATTTCCGAGGGCAGGGGATCGGGAATCGGCGAGGAAAGATTCTGCAGCACGCCATAAATAATGCGGCGCAACATGCGCGAGCCGAGGCTGCCGATTGCTTCGTAAATGGGAACGATGCGGCCCACTTCCGTGGAATCGGCGCCGCCCTCGCCAACGGAATCGCCCAGCAGCTCGAATTCCGGGTTGATCATCTGCAGGCGCATGGGGCGATAGGGATCGATTTCCACTTTGCCGTGCAGCACGATGCGTTGCAAAGTTTTGAAGCGCCGTTCGAGATAGCCGCCGTGGAAAAAGACGGCGTAGAGCGATCCGGTATCGTCGCGAACCGCAAGATGGTAGAGCGCGCTGCGGCCGCGATGATAAGAAAGAAGCCCGCTGGTGGTTACGCGCGCCAGAACGGTTGCGGTTTGTCCCGGCTGAAGTTGATTGATTTGGGTGAAGTGGATGCGGTCTTCGTAGCGAAACGGAAGATAGTTCAGCAGAGCCCCGACGGTTTCGATGCCGCGCTCGGTGAGAAGTTCGGCGCGCAACGGGCCGACTCCCTTCAAGTACATCACCGGATTGTCGAGCGCGATGGGCATGCCAATTGAGTTTACGAAGAATCGGACACAACTTGTGTTTTATATCATTGCCGATAGCGCGGCCCATAGCTTCGCGGAATACTGATCGTGTGAGTTTGCTTGCCGTGAACGTCTGTCCTATATTCAAGGTGGGACGCGATCCGGCTGCAATCGGGCGGGTGGTTCAGGCTTAACGCGACCAGACGGTTTTGGGTGCCGCACCCTTCGGGTCTGAGGGTGCGGTTCTTGACTTTGATTTTTCCGTCTCTTGTTCGATCCTTGTAGTTTCCCCTGTAGTCACAGGATCGATCCGAATCAATCCTTCTTCCCCTTTTGCATAGTACGACCAACTGCTCCACGGCCAATCTTTCGGATGAGCCACGAGTTTGCGCTTAACTGGATTGGCGTGCATGTACTCCAATTTCTCTCGCACTTTCTTGCTGCTCCACACCTTAAAATCGTAGAAGCGGCGTTGCCAGAACGCCCTTTCCTCCGTTGCGGCTGGGGCAAAGGCCAGCGACAACTGCCCCGCTACTCTCTTCCTGCCTCTTCTGCGCAGCGCTCGAGAATCCTTCTGTTTGAGCACCTGCAATACTTTCGATGGTGTGCCTTTCCTCGGCTCGCTCACCAGTAAATGGACGTGTTCCGGCATCACTACATATCCGATCAGCCGAAAACCGTGGCGGGCACGAACTTCGTCAAGGATTCGCACGAACCGGTGGCGTGCACGCCGCGTCCCCAAAAGTGGATGGCGCCGGTAACAACTGAAAGTAATAAAATGCAGATCTCCACGTCCGTAATATCTTCTGAGAGGATTGCGCATCGAAGAAAAACCGCACCCTTAAACCCGAAGGGTGCGGCACCCGCGTCCTTACCCGCTGCGGCTCGTACTTAAATGGTATACTCTCTTTGTGCGCCATGACCCAATAGTTTCTTCGATCAAATTCTCGCGGCCACCCGCCTCGAAACTCATCAAGTTACGTAACGGTGCCTCAAAAAGCCCTCGATAAGCTGCCCACTCAAAAAAACAGCCCTCCAGCGCCCCGCCGACGCCGGAGGGATGGTCGGTAAAATAAGTGGGCAGCGACGCCTAACACGCACTGGAGTGGGAAACCACCGCCGCGCTTGATCGCGCAGGGTTACCGTATTCGTATAGTCACCGCATCATACTTTCCAGCCGTGTGTTAGGATACAGCGCGGTCATGCGTTAGCACGGTATCTCGCGTTGAGTTCCGGAGTTTCAAGGGGTTTTCCAATGCGCTCAACGGCTCTGCTGTTGTTAACACTCTGCTGCTCGACAATCGTGGGTATGACCCAATCGAAACGCGCTTCTGCTGACGAGAAGGCGATGACGGCTGGAGACCTTCAAGAGATTTGTACTGGCTCTAGTGCAGAATCCAAAGCATCATGCCGATTTTACCTTTTGGGAATTACGCAGGGGATTTCGTTGGGGGTGAGCATCGCCGATGGAAAGACACAAGGGGGGCGTCCGTGTATTCCGGAAAATCTTTCCGCCTCCGCCATTGAGCTAGCGGTCAAGATGAAAATGGGACAGGACTTGATGGTGTTTCCCGACGACCATAAACTCGACGCGTCCGGATTGGTCGGTGCTATTCTCGTTTCAACCTTTCCATGCCGCAAGCCAAATTAGGACACCACTTTTAATATGAAACTGAGCCATGTGCCCAGACCTTTGGACTATCTTTGATTTTCTTGGTTGGCTGCGAACAAACGAGCAGTCTATTGCCATATGGCTTGAAGGAAGAGGAAGTCTGGATGGCTGAGTATCGCAGTTTGCCAGAAGCACGAACTTCGATCGCTCGTTGGATCGAGGAGTACAATCACGACCGGCCTCATCGCGGAATTAAAAATCGCGCTCCGCACGAGGCCTTTTTGGCGTTCGCAACTGACCTAAAAAATGAGGCCCTGACTGTCTAAATTAGTGGGGGGCACTACAGGTCTGACTTATATTGAGTGGGGTTGATGTAGCGGGCCGACTCTTTTCGGAATATTGCAGCAATGATGCCATTCAGCAGAAGCACCTGAAACCTCTCCATGGCACGTCAACTGGCAGGCTTGAGTTTAAGGAAATGGCTGGAATACCTGGTCGCGGTGCTGATCGGGAACGCCATTTATTATTACTCGTTCATGCCGAATGTGCCGCCTGCACTGCAGCACCAGGGATTTCGAATTGACGGCGGCTGGTTGCTCGATTTCGCTATCTGTGTGGCAATATACGGCTTAATTCGGTTGGGGGCGCGAATCCAGCGCCGCAGGCAAGAATCCAGTGAGCAGCGGAAAGTGCAGAAAGGGTGACCGGTTAGTTCCGTTCGCGGTCTTTGTCCGAAAACGGCCGCTTACCCCTGGCCCGGCTTTGCGTCTATATCTTTGGAAGCATCAGAGATAGGGAACAAGAGGCGGGCTGCCGGGGGGGAAGGCGGAGATCGCCAGGTAGTCAGAAGGACTCGAGAGGCGAGCGGATCGCAACCGGCTATGCATTCTACAGGGATGAGCGTCGCGTTCGAGGCCAGTACGCGGCCGGCAGCATTGGACAGAGGAGACGAGCAGGCTCTGGTCCGCAAGGCCCAGGCGGGCGACCGCGTGGCGTTCGAGGAATTGGTGCGCAAATACGATCGCGAAGTGCTGCGATTGGCGTCGCACCTGATGCGCGGATCGGAAGATGCCCGCGACATTTACCAGGAAAGTTTTCTGCGCGTTTATCGCAACCTGCACCGCTTTCGATTCGAATGCAGCTTTTACACCTGGCTCTACCGGATTGTGACGAATGTGTGCCTGGATCACCTGCGGCGGCAGAGTTCGCGGCGGGAAGATCAAGCTCCGGCGGCCGATGACGGCGAGAATGCCACCACGGATTTTTTCGATCGCCAGCCGGAAGCCCGAGCCGCGGCGAATCCCGAGCGGCATTTGATGGGACAGGAAATCGGGAAACACATCAATGAAGCGCTGGATCTGCTTTCGCCCCGCGAGCGCACGGTGTTTGAGCTGAAACATTATCAAGGACTGAAACTGCGAGTGATCGGCGAGATGCTGGGAACTTCGGAAGAGACGGTAAAGAATTCGCTGTTCCGCGCGACGCGAAAGATGCGCGCGCGGCTGAACAACATGCTGTGAAAACGCCGTGAATGTGAGGAACCGGAAATGGCGGAGGAACTAAAAGGAAAATCGACCGGCGCTCCCTGCCCGGAATTCGAGCAGCGGATTGTGATGTATGCCGCGGACGAACTGGAGCGCGAGGAGCGGAGCGAAGTGGAAGCTCACGTTGCCGTTTGCCGCTCATGCAATGCGTCGCTCGCGGGCGAGCGGCGGCTGGTGGAAATAGTGGCGACGGCGGGAACGGAAGAGCCATCCGCGAATCTTCTGGCGAGCTGCCGCAGCGCTCTTGAGGAAAAAATTGATGAAAGCAACGAAAAGCGCACGGGCGTTCGCGGAGTGCTGGCCCGCTGGTCCGAAACGCTTTTCCCCGGGCGATGGTTCGCGCTGCATCCGGCGCTGAGCGCCACTTTATTTGTGCTGGTGGGGTTTTCGGTGGGCACGCTGGCGCCGCGGCTTCTTCGTCAACGGATCCAAGTGGCGAATTCACCCGCCGGGCCGGTTTCCACCGCCGTCACCAGCGGAATCTCACCCGCCACGCCCGTGGGAACCCTGCCGTTCGATGATCAGGCTTTGCGCTCGGCGGACGTTTCGGGAATCAACTGGACGCCGGGCAGCGGGAACGAAGCGCCGCGCATTGAAGTGCAGATGAACGCGGCGCAGCCGGTGGTGCTGCAAGGCACGGTGGACAACAACGACGTGAAGCGCGTGCTGCTCTACGTGCTGCGCAACAACAAGCGATTCAGCCCAGACGTGCGCCTGGATTCCGTGGAACTGTTGAAGGCGCGCGGCAACGATCCGGACATCCGCCAGGCGCTGTGCGACGCGGTGCGCACCGACGGGAACGCCGCGGTGCGGCTGAAAGCGCTCGAAGCATTGAACGGCGCCGAGCCGCAGGACCTGGTCCGCCAAACGCTGCTGGACGCGCTGGTGGGCGATTCGAATCCCGGCGTGCGCATCGAAGCGATGAATGCGCTGCGTGGCATGGCCGAGAAGGGCGCGTTCCGCGAAGATCCGAACGTATTGCGAATTCTGCGCGAGCGGATGCAGAAGGATTCCAATCCCTACATTCGCATCCAGAGCGCATCGGTGATTCGCGATTTGGGCCCGCGCGAAAAGTACTGAATTGAATCCCGGAGAAATTTAACCCGAGCACAATGAATCGAAGCGCACCAATTCGATGGATTGCCGCGGCGCTGGCGGCGGGCGGGCTGCTGATTCCGGCGGCGTCCGGGAAGCAGAAGTTTCACTCGCTGCATCCGGGAAATTCACAGCGGCGCCTGGTGGAAGAAAAATCAGGAAAGCTCGCGGCCCGCGAAGGGCAGCGGCTGCGGCTGGTGACCGATCTGGGCGACGTGCACATTCATACGCAGCAGACAAATGAAGTGAGCTTTCGCGTGCGCGTGGAAACCGATCAGAGCGCCGCCATCCCCGATAAAAGCAACAAGGTGTTTCTGGTGATCGCGGCGAATGGGCCGGAGGGAGTGGTCCTGCACGGGAGAGTGCCCAGGCGCGAGGACACCGAGCACCTGTGGATCACTTTCGACGTGACGGTTCCCGCGAAGTACAGCCTGGAAGTGAACACCGGCGCGGGAACGATCGATACGCAAGACGCGGAAGGCCATGTGCTGCTGACGACCGCGGGCGGCGACATTACCACGGGGAATGTGAACGGAATCGCGCGGCTGGAGACGGGCGGCGGCCATATCCACGTGAAAGACGTTTCGGAAGATTTGACCGTGGGCACGGGTGGGGGACACATCAGCGTGGGCAAGATTGGCCGCAATGCAATCTTGCACACCGGCGGCGGCCATATTCACCTGGGTTCGGTTGGAGGAATCGCGCGGCTCGACACCGGCGGAGGCAACGTCTCACTCGAACACGCCGGCGCGGGACTGGTGGCCACCACCAGCGGCGGACAAATCGAAGTGGGCGAAGCCTGGGGAGCGATCCGCGCGCAAACCGGCGGGGGCGGGATTCGAGTGGCGCGCCTGGCGGGACCGACGCAGCTCGAGACGGGCGATGGCAGCATTTATTTGACGCAAGTGCAAAGCCCGGTGCGCGCCTCCACGGGCACGGGCGGAATCACGGCCTGGTTCGGACCGGACGCGAAACTTGCGGGATCGTCCGAACTGGAATCGGGCGACGGCGATATTGTGGTGTATCTGCCGAAAGTGCTGGCGGTGACGATCGATGCGCAGATTCAGCTTGGCGATGAGCATCACGTAATCGCCGATCCGGCATTTCCCTTGAAGGTAAGTTACGTAGGCAGTGAAGGCGGGGCTCGAGTGGTGCGCGCCGAAGGCGCGCTCAATGGCGGCGGAGGAGTTCTGAAACTGCGAACGGTTGCCGGCAATATCCGGCTGATCCTGAGCGATACGTGCCTGCAACTGCAGAAGCAAATTTACAAGCAGCAGATGGAACATCTCCAAAGGCAGATGGAAGTTCAGATGCGCACTGTTGAGAAGATTTTGCAAAAGCCGGGAGCGGCGCCTGCGCCAGCCCCTGCCGCAAAGGCGGCGAAGCCAGACAAGCCGGATTAGAGAGCGCGAAAAGCAATTGGCCTGGATCTTTTCAGGCAGGATGGTTGCAGAGGGCTGCGAGGTCCTGGGAAGCAAGCAGATTCGGAACGCTTTTGGTTAGGGGGAACAATGCGACGAATCCTATTTTTCCTGGTGTTTTTGCTGGGCACGACGGCGCCGGCGTTCGCGGTGGACCAGGTGTTCGATCACACTTATCCACTCTCGCGCGGGGGATCTTTCTCGCTCGAGAATGTGAACGGCTCGGTACAGGTGGATGGCTGGGAGAGGGATGAAGTGGAAATCGTGGCGGTGAAGACGGCTCACGAAGATCCCGCGGACGCGGAGCGAGTGCAGATCGAAGTGGAGGCCGCGAAATCCAACGTCTCGGTCCACACGCGCTATCCGCAGAACAGTGGAGTGGATGTGGCCGTGGAATACCACATACACGTGCCCTATCGCGTGCTGCTGGGCGGAGTGGCCACCGTGAACGGCAGCGTGCTGATTCGCGGCGTGGAAGGGAACGGCTGGCTGCGCTCGGTGAACGGAAACGTGGAAGTGCTGAACAGCACCGGCCGCTTCAGCGCGCACACCACGAATGGAAATCTGAGGCTGGAGTTGCGGGGCCTGACGGATGGCGACCCGGTGGAATTGTCCACGGTGAACGGGTCGGTGGTTCTGGCCGTTCCGTCGAACGCCCGCGCCAACCTGGACGTCCGTTCGATGAACGGCGACTTTCTATCGGAATTGCCGGTTGTGTCTCAGGGTGCGTTCAATGCCCGGTCGTTTCACGGGCAACTGGGTTCCGGCGGCAGTGCGGTATCCATTCGCACGGTGAATGGGCGAATCCGGGTAGTGATGGAGCGGCCCAGCATCTGAATGGTGCGGGCCGGTGGAACTTTAGGAGGGAGCGATGCGTATTCGTGGGTATGCAGTACTGGTAGGTGTGAACGCCCTGGCGTTAGGTCTATTCGCCTTGCCCGCGGTTCACGGCAAAGGCAAGGCAGCCGCAGCCCAGGCCCCGGCATCTAGCAAGCCAGCGGTGCCGCCGGCTTCCGAGGCTTGCGGACCAACCCCAGGGCAGCTTTCTGAGGAGAATCTCAAGACCATCACCAGCGAACTGGCGTCAAACATGACAGAGATCAGAAGGCAGGTAGCCCGGGAGGTGAGTGAGATGGATCCGGATAGGCTTGCCCGTCTCGAAGAAGTGAAGGCGGCCATGGCCAGCGTGCAACAGGAAGTTCAGTCCAACCAGAAGGAAATCGAAGAACAAGCCAGGGAAATGGCTGCGCAGATCGCGCCTCAGGTGGAAACAGAAAAGGTCTGGATCGACGCGGGCGAAGAGAACGGCTGGCTGGGCGTCGAAATTTCCGAAGTGACCGCGGAAAAAGCCAAGGAACTGAGCTTGCCGGCGATTCGCGGCGTCCTGGTGACGGAAGTGGAAGCCAATAGCCCGGCGGCCAAAGCGGGCTTGAAGGCGAATGATGTGATCGCTTCCTACGAGCGGCAGGATATCGAAGGAACGCTGCAATTCCGGCGCATGGTGCGCGAGACGCCGCCCGGCCGAGCGATCGAGCTGCAGATCTGGCGCGAGGGCAAAGCTCAAAAGATTTCGGTGGAAGTGGGCAACCGCACCATGACCATGACGCGAGTGATGAAGGACGTGAAGCCCTTCGTCCTGGAAATGCCGCAAGTGGAGTTGGGGCTGGAAATGCCACGTTTTGAATTCGGGATCACACCGCAACTGGGAGTGAGCGCGGAAGACGTGAGCGGGCAATTGGGCTCCTATTTCGGCGCGCCGGGCGATGAAGGAGTGCTGGTGCGCGAGGTCCGGCCAGGAACAACCGCGGAAAAAGCAGGGCTCAAGGCCGGGGACATCATCTTCAAGGTGGATGACCAGCCGGTGAAGACCGTCAATCAACTGCGCGAGCGGCTGCGGGCCAAGCGCGAACAGAAGACGGTCGCGATCGGCGTTATCCGCAAGGGCGCACAAGTGAGCGTAAACGTCGAGCTGGAAACACCCAAGCCTCCGGAACACACACGAATATCACGTCGTGCAGCGCTCTGAGGGAATGCGCAAAGGTTTGCAGAAAAGGCCCGGGAATTATCCGGGTCTTTTTTTCCGCCGCAAGTTCAGAAACTTTTTGGAGTATTTCCGCTTCGCCGACACTCCACGACTGTCTCTTCGATCGGTATAATCGTACTGCCAAAAACCCCCGGATCAGCCACCGCGCAGCAACTGGTTTTTACTTGACAGTGAGGGACTTCGGCGACAAAATTTCACGCACTCTCCCTGCGGGGGGCAGTGCTTCCTTGGGATACCCGCGCCAGCCCTCGTGGGTTAGTCTGCCATGCTTTCCGGGGAAAGGAGCTTCGATGATGCGTTTCCTCTATTCAACGGTATTGGTTTGCGCAGCGCTGATTTCGGTTTCATCCGCCGCGGCACAACAGAAAGAGCCTCCGAGGCCCGCGGAAGCGACATCGCCCGCGCGCGAAGCCTGGAAACTGGCGCATGCGAATGCAACCGGGGAATTGAACGGAAAGTCGCCTGCCATCGCCTTTTCCGCAACAACCATCGATTTCGGGAATGTCCCCATCGGGAGTACCAGCGCGCCGTTGAGCGTGACGATTACGAACAACGATGCCGTGAACCTGACCGTGAGCAACGAGCAGATCACCGGCAATTTCTCCATTTCTGGGGACACCTGCGTGGATTCGACGGTGGTTCCGAACGCGACGTGCACCATCTCGGTGAGATTTGCTCCAACGACGGGCGGCCTTTTAACAGGAACGCTCAGCGTGACCGACAATTCCGCGGGTAGCCCGCAAACGATCCTCCTGAGCGGCACGGGAACGGCGCTAACGGTATCAACCGGCTTTGTAAGCTTCGGCGCACAAATCCTGGGTACCACAAGCGCCTCGCAGCCGATTACCCTGACGAATGGCAGCCTGATTACGGTTCAGGTCACAAGCGTCGTAGCCAGCGCCGGCTTCACCCAAACGAATAACTGCGCGTCCGCTCTCGGTCCGGCAGCGACTTGCACCATCAATGTGTCGTTTGCGCCGACGAATCTCTGCACTCAAGTCGGTTCGATCACAGTGAACGACGACGTGCCCGGAGCCGGCCTCTTCAATGTTGCGTTGAACGGCATCGGAAAAAGTTCGAACGGGCTGTCGACTACTGATCTGACCACGCTGACGCCCAACGATCTGGTGAATTCGCTGCTGGGGTCCGGCGTGACCGCGAGCAACATAACCTACACGGGAGTGAATGTTGCGGCAGGAAGTTTCTCCGGGGGTGCCGGTAATATAGGAATAGATTCCGGAATCATGCTGAGTAGCGGATCCATTTCCAACGTGATTGGTCCCAATTGCGTCACCGAAGTTACGACGGCGAATTTGACCCCGGGAGATGCGGATCTTGACAAACTGGTGGCGCCGAATACAACGGATGATGCCGCGGTATTGGAGTTCGATTTCGTGCCCGCGAGCAACTCCATCAGTTTCCAGTACGTTTTCAGCTCCGACGAGTACAACGAGTTTGCCAACAGTTCGTTCAACGACGTGTTCGGCTTTTTCGTGAACGGGCAAAACGTGGCGCTGCTGCCGGGCTCTACCACGATTGTTTCGATCAACAATGTAAACGGCGGAAATCCGCTGGGGACCAATCCGCAAAATCCGCAGTTTTTCGTCAACAATGATTTTCAGTTTCCCACTGCGTCTCCTTTGAACACGGAAATGGACGGGCTAACGGTAGTGTTGACGGTTCAGGCGACCGTGAACTCCGGACAGACCAACCACATCAAGCTTGCTATTGCGGATACTTCGGATACCGCACTGGATTCGAATGTTTTCATCAAAGCGGGCAGCTTTGTGAGTTCTTCCGTCACAGTGACGCCTTCCACGTTAGCCTTCGGCAATCAACCCCCGAACACCGCCAGCGCGCCGAAGGCCGTTACAGTCGCCAATAACGGCAATACTGCGATCGCCATTAATACGATTACGGCCACGGCCGGCTTCGGCGTTACGAATCAATGTCCCGTGGCGCCGGGCACTTTGGCTGCGGGGGCGACGTGCACTTTTGACGTGGTGTTTACTCCCACCGCCCTTGGAGCCGTGGCTGGCACGGCCACAGTGAATGACACCGACGCCGGGAGCCCCCACTTCGTTACCCTGTCAGGCACTGGAGGGGCGATCATTGGGCCGGCAGTGAGCTTGTCTCCTACCAGCCTAATCTTTGCGGGTCAGGCCCTGGGAGGCACCTCGCCCGCTCAAATTGTGACGCTGACGAATGCGGGTTCCTCGCCGCTGACGGTCACATCAGTCACACCCAGCGGCGATTTTGCGGACACCACCACTTGCGTAACGGTTTCTCCGATCGCCGCGAATGGCACTTGCACGATCTCGGTTACCTTCAAGCCTACTGTGGCTGGTGCGCGTTCCGGCGCGATCACCATCGTGGACAATGCGCCCGGAAGCCCCCACACCGTGGGGCTCTCTGGCACGGGGACGGGCGCCACTTTCAGCCTGATCGTGCAATCGGGCACCGCCACCACGCTGACCGTGAATCCGGGCGATACCGCGATCTTTTTCCTGACGCTGACCGGGAATGGCGGATTTACGGGGACGGTCGGGTTGGGGTGCAGCAGCTCGCAGAGTTCGATCACCTGTTCGGTGTCACCCACCAGCGTGACGCTTACGCCGGGGGGAAGCACGGTGACCGCGATTACCCTGAATACGTTCTGTAGCTGGGGGGCGCCGCGAATGCCGCTGCCCTGGGATCAATTGCGCGGGATTCCCGGCTTGTGGCTGGCGGCGGGGCTGGGATTAATCCTGCTGGCGCTCGCGGCGCGCAAGAACCGCGGCGCGCGAATCGCCGTGCCCATCGCCATGCTGGTGTTGCTCGCAATCGCGGGCTGTTCCGGCGGGGTCAGCGGGCCATCCGGGCGAACGCCTGCGGGGACGTACAACCTGACGATCACGGCAACTTCGCAAGGAGCCACGCAGTCGACCAACGTGACGCTGATCGTTAAATAGCGCACGGCAAGGATTTCCGAAAAAAATCCAGCGCCGCCGGCGCGCGGAGCTTCGAGCAATCGGATGATTCGATTCGCAAACGCGCACGTGCCAGCGGAAATTTGTTTTGCGGCGGACTATTCGCGGATGACTTCGGCGTTTGAAGCAGGAACGGCGATGCGCATCAAGCGCAAATTATCGAGATAGAGATCCACTTCCAGGTCATCGGTTTTCACTCGCAGCAGTTCGAGCTGTTTTCCATCCACCGCCTGCGGACCCAGCGATTGCACTTTGACGGCGCCCGGCGTCATGGTCTGCGGAACCAGCACGGCGAAATCCTGCTCCCCTTTTTTCTGCCAGTCGTAGAGGCGCGCCACAATGGCGTACTGATGAAAAAGATTATTATCGAGGACCAGGATGCGGGCCGAGGGAAAGAAAAACTGCTGCGTGAAGGGCTTCTGTCCCTCGAGGCGAAGCTCGATGGTGGCCACGCCGCCGGCAAAATCCACCGTCGCCGAAGCTTTCTTCGCGCCTTGCGTGGACCATTCGTACTTTACGGGAGTGCCATCGGGCTTGAGCGTTAGCACTCCGGTGACGCGCGTGGCCGGCGCATTGGGGACCTGAACTTCGGCGTTGCCGCGAGCCAGCCAATTGGCGCCATCCGGCGCAATCGAGAATTGTTCCTGCCCGGCCGGCGCGCCACCCACCAGCACACGAAACTTTCCTTTGTCTTCGGCCAGAGTGGAAGGCGAGATGATTTGCCCAGAGCCATGCGCGGGCGGCGCTTCCGAACCCCGGGACGAATGCGCGCGCGCGGCAAGATTCGCCGCCAGCAAAGCGAGGCACTCGAGGAGGGCGAGAGCTCGAAAAAGATTTGGAGGTTTCATGCCGGCACCCTTTCATGGATTCCCAGATTCAAAATCTGCTCGACCACTCGCAGCGGTTCCACCGCGCTTTCGATCCGGTAATCCGCCAGTTCGTAGGAAGGCTGGCGCTCTTCGTAGAGTTTGCGGAAGGTGGCCGCGTCGCGGAAGAGCGGCCGGTCGGTGATGCGGGCGCATCGCCGGAGGAGTTCCTCGACCGGGCAATGCAGCCAGATCAAAGTGCAATTATTTTCGCGAAGACGTTCGAGGCTGCGCGGCTGCGCGGTGGTTCCGCCGCCCAGGGAGAGAATCAAACGCTTTCCCTGTTCGGCGGATTCGCCGAGAACGCGCCCCAGCTCTTCATACTCCAGATCGCGAAAAGCAGGCTCTCCGTGCCGTTTGAAGATTTCCGGGATGGCCATGCCGGCGCGGTCGACAATCCGGCGGTCCAAATCCACGGCGTACCAACCGATCTGGCGGGCCAGCAGGCGCGCGACGGTGCTTTTGCCGGAGCCCATGAATCCAATGAGGCAGAGAATTTTGGAATTGCGCGTCTCGCCGGAAGGCGGCATGAGAGTCAAAAGGAGATCATCCGCGGGATGGAAACTTTAATCACGCTTGCGAATGCTGATTATACCACTGAATGAAGTCATCTCCACCTTGGCGCGGCCGGCGTTGAAGGTGCCCAGCAAGCTCTTGGCAAAAGACGGAGCCTGCCGGGTGGGATGGGCCGGGGGTTTGAGGGGAGTGGCCTCATTGATCACCTTGCCGTAGAGCGAAGTGGCGTGCAGGTCGAAAGAATCCTGGGGAGAGAAACGAACTTCGATCGTGCCGCTGTAATTTTTCAGCAGATAAGTGCCGCTGGGAAGGAAATCACCTTCGAAGCGGATGTTTCCGGTGGAAGTCTGGAAACGGATGTTGGAACTGCGGTTCTCAAAGATGCGAAGATTTCCGCTGATGGACTGAGCCTCGATGCGCCCGGCGCAGCGGAAGCAATCAAACGAGCCGCCAACGGTCTTCACGGTCAAGTAGCCCGCGGTATCTTCCAATTGAATGCCCGCGGCCACGGTGTCCACGGCCATATCGCCGAGCACATCGGTGACGGCGACGGCCCCGGAATCATTATGGATTTGCAATTCGGCGTCTTCCGGGACGGTGACTTCGTAATTGGCTTCCAGATCGGCGGGGCTGGCGCTTTCGGAAATGACGTGGGTAATCAGGTCGATGCGGTTCTCGTTCTGTTCCGCTTCCACTTCCACCTTGTCGCTCAAATGGTCGGCGGTGACTGCGATTTCCTGTTTGGGCCAGGATTTCACGGTAATGGTCCCGCTGGGATTGTGAATGGTGACGATGGGGTGGGCGGCGACGGTGAAATGCTTTTCCAGGTGATGCGCGAAGGCCGGAGTGGCGGTGGCCAAGAGGAAGACTCCAGCCAGGGCATAGGCGGCTCTGGGAGCCGAGGATCGTGAAAAGCCGCGTACGAGCATCATTGTGCGTTCACCCCGCGTTCCGTCATGGTGGCCAGCAGATTCGCTTTTTGCTGATAAGCCTGGTAGAGGAAATCGCGAGTCAATTCGTCTTGCGGCGCCTCGCGCACGCTTTTTTCACACATCGCAATCATATTGTCAACGATGGCCAGATTTTGGTTGAGGGAAGCAGTCACCAGCGGGTTGCGCTCGCGAATGGAGGAAACGGCCCCTTTCTCGGCGGCATCGAGCTGGGAGCCCAGCGAGGAGGCCGAGGTTTGCGTGCGGGCCAGCCAGGCGGCTTGATTCGCCGTCCTATCACTCTGGTAACCCAACAGAAGGCCGGCAACCAGGAAAAGCCCGAGGAAGGCGCCGGCGATGGCAGGACGCGGAACCGTCAGGAACATTGCGGAGAGACGTTCGGCCCAGCCCGGCTGGCGGATCAGCCCTTCGCTTTCGAGCCGGTCCCGCAAATTCAGCCAGACGCGCGCCGGGGGTTCCACTTCCTCCGCCGCCAAATGAACGGCCGCCGCCCGGATGGCTTCCAGGTCGGTAACCACCGAACGGCACCGGGGGCACCCGCGCAGATGGGCCGCCGCCTCTGGAAGGTGTTCGCCTTCCAGCCAGGGTGCGGCCAGTTCCATGAATTGATTACAACCGATGGTAGCCATGTTCCTTATTCCTCGCCCGATGTTTCGCCCGCGGCGGCCTGCCGTGCTGTTCTGGCGCGATCGCGCTGGGTTTCGTGCAATAACTCGCGCAGCCTCATACGCGCCTTGTGGAGCTGCGATTTTGAATTACCAATCGAACAGTCCATGATATCGGCAATTTCGTTGTGCTCATAGCCCTGCATGTCGTGCAGGACGAACACCTGCTTGTAACCGGGCGGCAGTTCCTCGATCGCTCGCTGCAAGTTGACCCGGTCGATCGATCCGCTCAGCCGCAGATCGGGGCCGCCAAAATCCCGCCGGGGGCCGCCGCTTTCCTCGTCCGGTTCGGTCACTTCCTCGAGGGAAGATTCCGGGACCTTTTTCTTGCGCAGGCGCATCAACACCACATTTACGGCCAAGCGGTGAAGCCAGGTGGAGAAAGCTGATTCGCCGCGAAACGTGGCAATCTTCCGGAAAAGCTGCAGGAACGCTTCCTGGGTCAGATCCTCTGCTTCGGCCGTGTTGCTGACCATGCGCAGGCAGAGCGAATAAATCCGGCGGCTGTGCAATTGATAAATGCGTTCGAAAGCCCCTGGGTCGCCCTGCTGGGCCAGCCGGATCGCTTCTGCTTCCGGCAGCTCTCCCGTTTCCTCTCGTCTCGTTCGGGCCACTATCCCGGTCGGGACGCTTCAGTAGTTCCGATGCGCCCCTCGCTCCAGAAGTTGTACTTGCCGTTCCGTCCCAGCACGCGCGAAGCGGCGGGACGGTTGCCAGCCGGCCGGCATCGCCGGAGGCCGGATAAACGGAATCTATTTTCGTCGGAATTGCCCCGCACGTCTACGAAGAAGCGCGCAACACCCTGGGCGGGGCGTGCCGGACGGGTTTTGGGACGGGCCGTGCAAACTCGATTCGAAGAGCCGTGAGTTCGCTCTCCGGCAAAGCACACAGAAAAGACTTAAGAATTACTACGGCTTCGCGCAGGCATGTATTCAGATCGTAGTGCAGAATTTCCACAGCCTCCCAGGGCTGTTTTTCGACGGCGGCCGAAGATTCTATGATTTGTCCGGCAGCTTCGTGGTATTCCCCGGCAAGCTCCTCCACGATGTTCGATAACGCGCAAAGTTTGTGAAACAGCCGGGAGCGGTCGTTCAGCAGGATGTGGGAGAGAAGGGCGTTCCAGGAAGCGGCCCGCTGGCCGGTGTCGCTGCGGTAAAATTCGGGATTGAGGGCGGCCACCGAGGAAAGAGTGCCGAAGTGGCGCCCGTGAGCGTTCATGCCCGCCAGCAAAGCGAGCAGGTGATCCGTCATGCGGTCGAGCAATACCTGCGAGTTGACAATCAGCAGGTACGCGCGCACCAGATTGCCCTGGGCTTGCAAGGCCAGGGCTTCATTCAGGGTAATGCTCAGCATGGTGTAAGAGGTTTCACACGGATGGATTACCGTTTGAAACATCTTGAGTTTTTCGGGAGGGAGCCAGGAAATCCAATCCTCCGTGACGGATCGGCGTCTGGTGGCTGGCGATTTATCCTGTCGCATGCTGGGGGCTCCGAGAGGACGGCAGATTATATCAGAACCCACTATCAAGGGTAGGAATTCGTTGCGGCGTTGAGGGGGATTCCTTGACGGTCGTGGAAAGCGCTCGCTATACTGCCGAACGGCTTACCAAGGAAGGACTTCCACTTGCCCTTCGAACCGCTCGACCAGTATCTCCAACGGCGCAAAAAGCTGGCTGAAATCGAGGCCCTGGGGCACAAACCCTATCCGCACAAGTTCGATTTCACCGAAACTCCGGGCGGGGCCATTTCGCGTTACGGAGAGAAATCCACCGCGGAATTGGAAGCCGGGCGCCCGCCGGTGCGCATCGCGGGCAGGCTGGTGGCCATGCGTTTGCACGGCAAGGCCGGCTTCGCGCACATTGCCGGGCAGGGGCGGCGGTTGCAGATTTACGTGAAGCTCGACGTGGTTGGCGAAGGCGGCTACGAATTGTTCCGGCGCCTCGATCTGGGAGACGTGATCGGCGTCGAGGGACGTCTGTTTCGCACCAAGACGAATGAACTGACGGTGTGGGTGGAACGGCTGGAATTATTGAGCAAGGCGCTGCTGCCGCTGCCGGAAAAATGGCATGGACTGGCGGACGTGGAGATTCGCTACCGGCAGCGCTATCTCGACCTGATCTCCAACGAGCGAGTACGGGAAATTTTCGAGAAGCGCGCATCGATGATCCGCGAGATGCGGCGGTTTTTCGACGAGCGCGGCTACATCGAAGTGGAAACGCCGATGATGCACCCCATCGCGGGAGGGGCAACGGCACGGCCCTTTGTGACCCATCACAATACGCTCGACATCGATCTATATTTGCGCATCGCGCCGGAGCTATACCTGAAGCGGCTGATCGTGGGGGGCCTGGATCGCGTTTACGAGATCAACCGCAATTTCCGCAATGAAGGCATTTCGACGCAGCACAATCCCGAGTTTACGATGCTGGAGTTCTATCAGGCCTACAGCGATTATCACGACCTGATGGACCTGACCGAGGAACTGGTGGCCGGCCTGGCGAAAAAAGTATGCGGGAGCACGACGGTGCGCTTCGGAGAGCACGAACTGGATTTCAACCGCTGGCAGCGATTGACGATGCGCGAAGCCATTGTGCGTTACTGGCCCGCTGCCGCGGGGCAGGCGCCCACGGTGGCGGAATTGGCGCTGCCGGAGGGACCACGCGCGATCGCGGAGCGCTACAACGCGTGGGCCGGCCCGGCAGGCCGCACCAGGATCGATGACTTGAGCGCGACATCCGGTGGCGCGATCACCGGCACGCTCTTTGAACTGGTCGCGGAGAAGCACCTGATTCAGCCCACCATCCTCTACGATTTCCCGGTGGAAATTTCGCCGCTATCGAAACAGCGCGAAGATGATCCATCGTTGACGGAACGATTTGAATTTTTCGCCGGCGGATTGGAGCTGGGAAATGCTTTCTCGGAATTGAACGATCCCGAAGAGCAGGAACGGCGGTTCCGCGAACAAATTGCGCGGGGCGGCGAGGAAGCGCCCAAACAACTGGACGAAGATTACATTCGGGCGCTCGCGCATGGCATGCCTCCCACGGCGGGCGAGGGAATCGGGATCGATCGCCTGGCGATGCTTTTCACCGATTCGCATTCCATCCGTGAAGTAATTTTGTTCCCGCTGCTGCGCCCCGAAGCCGCGGAGAAATCCGGGCCGGCGGCGCCTGACGAATCGAAATGAGCTTTGAATGGCTGGTGGCGCTGCGGTATCTGCGCTCGCAGTACAAGCCGGCAGTGCTTCGCCTGGTGACACTGCTTTCGGTGATCGGCGTGGCCGCGGGCGTCACCACCCTGGTGGTGGCCCTGGCCATGAACACCGGCTTCCGGCAGGCGCTGCGCGACCGATTGCTGGGCGTTACCGCCCACATCAATCTGAAGCCCGCTTCGCCCCAGGGAATCCGCGACTACCGGGAATTGATCGCGCGGCTGCGGTCTACACCTGGTGTGCGGGCCATCGCCCCGGCAATCTACCTGACCGTTCTGCTTTCTTCCGGGAATGAAGCGCGCGGGATCGTGCTGAAAGGAATCGATCCGGAACTCGAGCGGCAATCGGACCAGGCGCTGCAGCACATCGCCGCCGGCTCACTCGATTTTTCGCCCGATCCCAATGGCATTCCATCCATGTTGATCGGACGCATCCTCGCCCAAGAGTTGAAAATTCCGGCGGGCGACTATGTGACGCTGACCAGCCCGCAAGGCAGCTTAACTCCTTTCGGAATGCTTCCGCGCTCGCGGCGGTTTCACGTCGCCGGAATATTCGATTCGGGATTTTACGATTACGACGCCAATTGGACTTTCGTCACTTTGGCATCCGGCCAGCAATTGGCCGGGACGGGCGACGTGGTCAGTTTGCTGGAACTGCGCGTGGATAAATTGGATGAGGCGCCGGCAATCGCTCTGGCGGTGTTGCGCGCGGCCGGCGCTGGATTTACGGCGACTACCTGGATGGATGAGAATCGGGCGCTGTTCCGGGCCCTGAGCCTGGAAAAATTAGTGACCGCCATTTTCATCGGGCTGATCACTTTCGTGGCCGGCCTGAATATCCTGGTGGTGCTGTCGATGACCGTCACCGACAAAGCGCGCGATGTTGCGGTGTTGATGGCCATGGGAGCGCGGCGAGAGCAGGTGCGGAATATTTTCATGTGGCAAGGCCTGGTGGTGGGAACAGTTGGAACATTGGTTGGCCTGATTCTGGGTTTTGCAATTGCCTGGGTGGCGAATACCTGGAAATTGATCCCCTTGAACCCGGAAGTCTACGCGATCCCTTATGTGCCATTTCGGTCGAATGGGTTGGACGCATTGTGGATCGCGGGCGCGTCGCTGGGGATCAGTATTCTGGCGACGCTGATTCCGGCACGCGCAGCCGCCCGCATTTTGCCCGTCGAAATCCTCCGCTTTGAATAGCTTCGGTTGAAAACCGGGTAACACTTGGAACGCTCAAAATCTGCATGGCAGCCACTCGAAGCGGATGCTGCTGCGGGCCTTATAGTGCTGGAAATCCCTTTCCATCCGTGAGATGCAGCAAAAAGGCAACGTGCTACAATCGTATTTGCATTGATAAGAAGGGTTTAGGGGAGAGTTGTGACCAACAGAAGAGACGCCACTATTTGGCAAGGAGAGTCCCAGGGCCAAAATGTGAAATTCATTAGAACTGTTCGAAGTGCGTCCTTTCGTCCTGCTGAACAGAATCAAGTACATACGAGAAGCGGAGTTCGGCATCTAACGTGGTTAGTAGTATGCTGCGGGAAGGGAGAGCAATGAGAACTGGCACTACATCCGAAGCCGTAAGCAGCGGACAGTCGAGCAATGGGTCTGCCGTGGCGCGCGGCGAAGGAAAATGGCTGATTCAAGCCGCTGGATTGAGGAAGGTATTCCGTTCCGGCAAGTCGGAGATAGCGCCGCTTGCAGGAGTGGAATTGAATGTGGCACGCGGAGAAATGATTGCGATCGTTGGCCCATCCGGATCAGGAAAAAGCACGCTGTTGCATCTCCTGGCCGCTCTGGACACGCCAACAAGCGGTGCAGTATACTTCGCCGGGAATTCGCTCGCAGAGTATTTAGAGGCGGAACTGGCGGAGTTTCGCAGCCGCAGCGTGGGTTTTGTCTGGCAGCGGCACCACTTGCTGCCGGATTTTACTGCTGCGGAAAATGTTGCGATGCCTTTGCTGATTCGAGGCATCGCCCGATCAGAAGCGCTTGGAACCGCGGGCGAATGGCTGGAGCAAGTGGGACTAGCCGATCGCGCGTGGCACCGGGCGGCCGAGCTTTCAGGAGGCGAACAGCAGCGCGTGGCCATTGCGCGCGCCCTGGTCAATCAGCCGGAGTTGTTACTGGCGGATGAGCCGACGGGAGACTTGGACGAAGGGAACGCGGAGACGGTGTTCGAGTTGATGCAGCGGCTCCACCGGACTCACGGGCTCACTTCGATTCTGGCAACGCACAATCTTTCCCTGGCCCGGCAATGTGACCGTATTCTGAGGTTGGAACACGGATCACTGCTGCCGATGTCCAGCGGAGAGGCCCCTGCGGCGAGCGTCATTTCCGGCGCGCGCGCTGCCAGCGACGGGGGAAACGACCGGGAAGAGCGTGGGTGAACCGTGTTCGAACGCTATACTGAAAAAGCCCGGCGTGTGATTTTCTTCGCCCGATACGAGGCCAGCCAGTACGGCAGCCCCTATATCGAAACGGAGCATCTGCTCCTAGGATTATTGCGCGAAGACAAGGCGCTGGCGAATCGCTTTTTACGGACCCATGGCTCGATCGAGTCCATTCGCAAAGAAATTGAAGCCCGCATCACCATCCGCGAGCGGATTTCCACTTCGGTGGAAGTCCCGCTGAGCCAGGAATGCAAGCGGATTTTAAATTTCGCCGCGGAAGAAGCCGAGCGGCTGGGGCACAAGCACGTGGGCACGGAGCACCTGCTGCTGGGAATTCTGCGCGAGGAGAAATCCTTCGGCGCGGAAATCCTGCAGGAGCGCGGCCTGCGGCTCTCCACTCTCCGAGAA
>JBGPTK010000009.1:0-33773 GCA_041490605.1 Terriglobia bacterium
CGGCTGCGCGGTGGACAAGCCCACTTGCGCGGAGGTGGCCCCGGCAATCATCAAGAGTGCGCTGGGGAAATCTCCATTGGAAGAAAATCTGCGTTATTTAACCGATGCAATTGGCGGGCGGGTGACGGGCTCCCCTGCCGCGGATAAAGCCGTGGGCTGGGCCGTCGAGGCGTTTCGCAAATCCGGCGTGGAAGAAGTGCACACCGAAAAATTCACGGTGCCGGTGGGTTGGAGCGAAGGTCGCACTCATCTCGAAATCCTCGCGCCGGAGCCGTTCCCCGTCCGCCTGGTTGCTTTTGGTTGGTCTCCTCCCACCCCCGCTGCCGGAATTACTGCGGACATCGTGGACGTAGGCAAAGGCGATGAAGCCGGATTCGCCCTCGCGGGAGCTTCCGCGAAAGGCGCGATTCTTCTTGTCCACACCGAATTGCTCGAGACCCTTGACCAACTCTTCGGCGAATACATGGGAGCGCCGCCCATCATCGATCGCGCCGTCAAATCCGGCGCCGCCGCGCTCTTGTGGATGTCCTCACGGCCCAGTCTGCTTCTTTACCGCCACTCTTCGACTATGACTGGGGAACTTGACCGCTTGCCCATGGCCATCCTGGCGCGCGAAGATGCCGAGCGGATTGCGCGATTCCTGGCCGCGGGCGAAAAAATCCATGTTCATTTCAACATGCCGAATGAGGTTACGAAGTCCGTAACATCGGAAAATGTGGTCGCCGAAATTCGCGGCCGCGAAAAGCCGGATGAGTTTGTGATTCTGGGCGCGCATCTGGATTCCTGGGAGCTGGGCACGGGCGCGCTCGATAACGGCTGCAACGCGGCCATGGTGATTGATGCCGCCCGCGCGATTCGCGCCGCGGGAATCGCTCCGCGGCGATCGATTCGCTTCATTCTATTTACCGGAGAAGAGCAGGGCATGCTCGGCTCGGCCGCGTACGCGCGGGCGCATCGCGGCGAGCTCGACAAAATGGACGCCGCGGTTATTTTCGACGAAGGAACCGGCCACGTCACAGGGTTTTCGCTCGGTGCGCGCAAGGATATCGTCGCGGCCGTGAACGACGCGCTTCAGCCCGTCGTGGCGCTCGGCGCCGGCACCCACACCACTGACGCAATCTTCGGCACGGACAATCTCGATTTCATGCTCGAAGGCGTGCCCACGCTGGTCGCCAATCAGGAAGCGGCAAATTATTTGATCAATTATCACGCCGCGTCAGACACGTTTGACAAAGTAGACATGGCGGAGCTGAAGCGGCAAGTGGCCATCTCAGCCGTCACCGCCTACGGCATTGCCGATCGCGCCGAACGGCTCGGCCCCCGCCAATCGCGTGCCGAAATCGAAGCCCTGATCAAGGAAAGCGGCTTCGACCAGCAGATGCAAGGTTTCGGCTTCTGGCCGCTGTGGGAAAGCGGCGCCCGCGGCCGCGCCCCTCAGTAAAACCTCTTCTCGAAGCGATGCTCCTGCAACATAGGCACATCCACAAGTGCAGGAAGCGGTGCCGCGATTGCTTCCGGGTTATAATTTATGGAATGACCTTCACGTCACGCAATTCTTCACCGGCAGCGGCGCAGCCTTCGAGGACGGAAGCCATCCCCGGCCGGATCCTGGCGCTGGATTATGGCCGGCGGCGAATTGGCATCGCACTCTCCGACGAATTGCGCATCACCGCGCAGCCGCTCGAGACGCTGGAGCGCGTGAATCGGCAGAAAGATGTGCAGCGCTTGCGCGAAATTGCCCGCAAGCATCAGGCGCGAAAAATATTGGTCGGCCACCCGGTCCATCTGAATGGAGTGCCGGGCGAAATGGCCGCCGAGGCCGCGCGATTCGCCCGGCGAATCGAAAAGGAGTTGGGCCTTCCAGTGGAATTGGTAGACGAGCGGCTCACCAGTTGGGAAGCCGCGCAGTCCCTGGCCGGGACGCGGCCTTCTCCGCGTCGCAGTGGCAAGCCGGGCAAGCGGGAGGCATTGGATAGCGTGGCGGCAGCGGTTCTGTTGCGTGAATACCTGGATCGTGATTGCGCCGGCCGGAAAGGAAGGGACGACTGACCATGCGGCGATTCGCCATTTTCGTTTTGATTGTCCTGCTCCTGGCCGGAGGAACCATCGCCTGGCTGGAACGCGATTGGCGCACACCCTACAGAGGATATGCAGGGGAAAAGATCTTCGTCGATATTCCGCGCGGTTTGTCCCGGCGCGCCATTTCACGCCTGCTCGAAAAAAATGGAGTAGTCTACAGCCACATCGCTTTCGAGCTGCTGACCCGGATGCATGAGCGGCAGCCATTGCAGGCCGGCGAATACCTGTACGACGCGCCCATGTCGCCGCGTGAAGTGTTCGACAAGATTGTGAACGGCCGCGTGTTCGTCCACTCCGTAACCATCCCCGAAGGCTGGACGATGTTCGATATCGCCGAGGAGCTCGAGCGCCAGGGATTGTGCCGCCGCGAGGATTTCCTGGCGGTTGCGCGCGACCCGGCGATGGTTCGCGACATTGCGCCGGACGCCCGCTCGCTTGATGGCTTTCTGTTTCCGGCTACCTACGATTTTGCGAAGCATTCCACGCCGCAGCAACTGACGGCGGAGATGGTGCAGCGTTTCCGCACCGTATGGTCGGCACAGCCCGGTGTTGGCCACGATACCAACGGCGATCCCACCGGCCTGCCCTCGGGCGTGAGTCTCGAGCAGGTGGTGACTATGGCTTCGCTCGTCGAGCGGGAAACTCCCAGCCAGCAGGAGCGCCCCATCGTCGCCGGAGTTTTCTATAACCGGCTCGCTCGCCGCCTGCCCCTGCAATGTGATCCCACTGTCCTGTATGCCCTGGATCTGGCCGGTCATTCCACGCATATTCTGCTCGCGAACGAACTTCATTTTAGTTCGCCCTACAATACCTATTTGCATGTGGGATTGCCGCCGGGGCCAATCGCGAATCCCGGAGAATCCTCGCTCCGCGCCGCGATTTCGCCCGCCAGTGTGCCTTTCCTCTATTTCGTCGCCAATACGCAGGGCGGCCATTTTTTCAGCAAGACTCTCGACGAACACAATCACAATGTGGCCCGCTACCGGCGCCTGCTCAAGCAGCTTGAGACTCCGTCGCAGCCGCCCGTGGCCGCTCCGCCTCTCCAGACCAAAAAGGGAACGCAGGGACATCGATGACCTCCGCCAAGCCGCAACAGACAAAAAAACAGGCGATTCTGGAAATTGCGCTGGGCCTCGCTGTGGATCGTTTTACTCCCGCGGAAGTGGAGCAGATTCGCCGGCAGATGATCGCGCAGATGGGCGAGGCGGGCGAAACATCGCCGGATTATATCGTCGCGGTATTGCAGGAAGCGCGGCTGCGCGTCGTCTTGTCCCCGCGAGTCGATACCGCCGGGCGCTACGAAGAAGAATTTCACGACTTGCTCCATTTCTCGACGCTCGAGGAAGCGGAGATGTGCCTGGTGCGCTTGGACGAGCTGTGGCGGAAATTTCGATCGACAGGTGAAAACACCGCCGCGGAGCGCGTGCTCGAAGTGGCTCGCCTGGGCCGCCGCCGCGCGGAAATGATCTCGCGAAACAAGAAAGTGGAGCCGGCCAAGCGTGCGACCAAGGAAGAAGTGGCGCGTTGGTTTGCCATCTGGCTGGAGACTCCGGACGCGTTTTTTGACTGGCTCGATGTCCGCAAGCAGTCGCCCGATTTTCAGCAGCGATTTGCCGGGAGCGCCGCCGAAGGAGAATAGGAACGGGTGAATTATTTGCTGGAAGCCGAGCCGTTGGATTTGGGTCCGGATGTCCGGGCCGTCAGTCTCGAACTTGTGGAAGGAAACGAGGACCGCGAGCCCGTGCTCGGAAAGGATGCCGCAGCCATTTGGAGCCGCGTGTTATCGGCTTCCGCGGGCACGGAACCCTGGGCGCTGGATTTCTTCAGCCATCTGGACCGCCTCCGCGATTATTGCGACCGCCATGGAATTGCCTTCCGGATTGCCTCGAAACGCTCGCTGGTGATTGACGCATCGGCCCTGGAAAAGGACTCCTCCAAACTGGCCGCATTGCTCGAACGTTTCGAAGGGGAAACTTTCGGGGCGCGGGCGGGCGGGCCGCTCGCGAGCGGCGATCCTTCGCTCGAAGCCGAGCTGGCGCATCGAGGCGTGGACGCCTATCACTCCGCGTATCCGAATTATCTTTTCTGCGCGGCATGCAATTTCGAGGATGGCTCGCTGGTTTTATTTTCCAATCAACTCTGGGCCACCGAGGTCGTGCGCCGCATCCGTCCTTTGCTCGCGGACTTGAAAGTGGACGTTCGCGTTCCCGCCTGATGCTAAATTGTTGTTCCGGCTCCCCGAATTCTATCCAAAGGCGATCCGCCGCAGGCCCTTGTCTCTCTGAGCAACCTAGTACTTTAGTACCATACACCCATAGTACTTTCCGGCGCACCATGAGCATGGAGGTTTCTCGTCCCGCGGCGACCCTCCCATTGAGTGCGACATGATTGTTGACGTGGCCCCCACTCCCGCTCGCGCCTTCGTGCGCGGTCTAAATGTTCTCCTCAAATTTGCTCGCCTGTATGGCTTCGATCATAGCCGCGTCTTGATTCAATTTGAGAGCGCATGGAAGGAACTCCATGCCGCGCTGATTGCTCCTGGTTCGAGGGGCGTGTTGTTGGGAATTGCGGGCTCGCAACTCCTGCTCGATGGCGTGCCGCTTGAAACCACGCCTGCCGAGCGCAGCTTCGCCGACCTGCTCAACCTGGCCGGCATTGCCAGCATTCAGTTCGAACCCGGCATGACGCGCGAGCAGTTCAATCATTTCGCGCGGGCCTTTGCGGGAAGCTCCCGGATGGCCAATCCCGAACAATTGAAAGCCATGCTCGCGCAGGCCAGGGAATCGGGCGTGCGCATGAATGAAATCCGCTTTGTTCCCGAAGATAACGCGATGGCGGACGCTCGAGTGGCCATGGAAGTTACCGCGCGCACCCTCGGCCCGAACTCCGAAGAGTGGCAATCATGGCTGAAGGATCCACAGAAGCTGATTCACTTGTTGGCCTCCGCGAATGGGAAAAGTGACGCTCCTGTTTCAGGCGGCATATTTGGCGCTCGCACGCGCACAGGCAGAGGCACGGGCACTGGCACAGGAAGTGGGACCGGCAGTGGGATGGGCGGCGGTGGAGCCGCCGGAACGGGCAGTGGCGCCGGGCCGGGCGCCGGTTCAGGGAGTGGAACGGGAGCTCACTCCGAATACGGGCCCGCGTCGCGGACTGTCCAGGCCATCCAATATGAAGTCTCCGGCCTTCCGGAAGAAGATGTCATCGGAATCTTGCAGCTTCTGGTCCAGCTCGGCGAGGCCAGCAAGGGAAATTCGCAATCCGTGGATTCTGCCGTTTGGCAGCAGAACGTGGCTCGCCTGCCGGAGCCGGCCCGCGTGACGCTTGGGGAAGCACTCGCCAGCGTCGCCGCTGCCGCGCCCTCGGCGAAACCTGGCGAAAACGTGCTGGTGAAGCTGGCGGAAGATTTGGCGATCCGGTTTGCGCTCGATCGCTATCAGCGCGGAGAAATCCGGGTGAACGCCGTGCGCCAGCTCCTGGATCGCATGGGCCGGGAAGTGGAATCGCTGCGGAAAATGCTCCAGTCGCGCGAAGAGCGGCTCGCGGGCGCCGGCGTCGCCGTCGAGTCTCATGCGGACTTGCTCGACCGGCAGTTCTGGGCCAGCGTGCCGGAAGCGGGCAAGCGCAGCGTGCTGCTCTCCTCCGAGGCCTGGTGCATCCCGCCGCGCAACGTGCGCCAGTTTACCGAAGAACTGCTCGATCACAATGACTTGGTTACCGCCCATTCCATTCTGCTGCAATATGCGAAGTGTATTCGCAGCTCGGATCTGGAAGCCCGCCGCAAAGCGGCTGCGGGCTTGACGCAACTGGTGGAAGTTTACAGCCGCGCCGCGGCGAACCCCATGATAGCCGCCGTTCGCGAGATTGGTGAGCAACTGGCGGTGGAGAAAGATGCCGAGGTGCAGACGCTTCTGGGCGCCGCTTTTGTGCGCTTCAGCCAGGAGGCTGTTTCCCGCCGGCTATATCCCGTGATGCTGCAAGCGCTGGATTCCCTCGGCGTTTTGGAAAAGGCGCGCTCCAGCAGCGCTCCGGGCTTGCGCTCCCGCTTCGGCGTCGAAAATCGCTTGCCGGACTTCATCGAGGAGGCCCTGCGCGCCGAGCAGTTTCCCGCCGGATTCGTCGACTTGCTGCAGCGTCTTCCGGAAACGGCGGCCGAACAGCTTGCGGCCCGGCTCCCCCTCTGTGATCACCGGACGGAGCGTGATCGATTGGTCGAGCTTGCTAAACAGGCCGGCGAGCCCAGTACAAAACATCTGCGAAAAATGCTGCATGGCGAATGGCCCTCCAAGGCGGTATCCGTCGTGGGGCTACTCAGCCGCCTCGATTCGATGGAGGTGGCGGCGGAACTGCCAAATTTGCTGCCCACCTGGAGCCGTGGATTGCAGGAACAGGCGCTGCGGCAACTCGCCACCGCGGGAGCGCCCGAACGCGGCAGGATGCTTGTGAATTTGATCGAGGTCTTCGACCCGCTTGTCCGTCCCCTGGTGGTGGACGAGATCGGCCTGGCCGGCGATGGAGCCGTGACGGAACTTCTCTTGCGTCTGGCCGCGCAGGAATCCGACGCGCCTGGCAATGCTTACCAGTCCATCAAAGCGGTGGAAGCGCTGGGCCGCCTGGCGGACCGTTCCGCGGCCCAATTGCTGCGCGAAATTGTTGAGAAGAAGCGCGCGTGGCGCCCGGTGCATCGCGCGGAGATGCGCATGGCCGCCGCGGCATCACTCGCGACAGTCGATCCGGCCTGGGCGCGCACCGAATTTCCGGCGGCGGGCTTTGACGCGCCGGAATTGGCCATGGGCCCAAAGCTCGGAAACCCCGACGAGACCGCCGTGCGGCAACGGCGCTATCCACGAGTTCGGCTGGAAAAGCCGATTTCCGTTGTCGTCACCAATGCGCGGGGCAAGTTCAACCTGGAAGCCCGCTCGCTCAACCTGGGTGGCGGACTCCTCCACGGCGAGCACAATCTGCCCGCGGGTGCGGATGCCACCATCAAAATTCAGTTCGGCCTGCGCTCGGTGACCGCTCAGGTAATTCTGCGAGTGGTTCGCGCGCAGAACACGATTTTCGAAATTGTCGGGATGAACCTGGAAGAGCGCGCGAAGTTTCGCCGCCAGCTCGCCTCGCTCTCCGCTGCGCTCACCCAGTAAGAGAAAGTTGAGTTTGCTGATGTCATGAGTTTATGAATTCATCTTTTTCCTTGCGCAGTACCTTACCTTGACAATAACTTTCCTTTCGTGCATACAGTACAAAACATAGGAGGAGATATCAGCATCACTAACCCCGAAAATGCGCATTGGCCGAGTAGTACCCGGATCGAGGCAATTCATTTGTGGACAGTAATATGCGCGTGATAATTAGAATGTCAGTGAGTTACCACGTCATATATGCGCATCGCTACAGCCTGGCTATCACATGACCTTCTCCTCAATGAGAGAGCGCTCTAAAGTGTCGGAAAAAGTGAATTAGAGGTTTCCATGATCAGAGATCTCATATGGAAGTCGATGCTGACATGCCAAATGAACGCCAGCTATTGGAATTGCTTGGCACGCCGTTTTTCTGTTCGCGAGAAGACAGCTAAGATTTTTCTCGCGGTTACGTCTTCCGGGGCTGTCGCTGGATGGTCTTTTTGGTCACACCATGACCTCGTATGGAAGTCTCTTTCCGGTTTTTCGGCACTGATTGCTGTGGCACTGCCCTTATTGGACTATCCCGGACAGATCCAAACCATGACGAAATTAGCGGCCAAGTGTGCCCAACTACGCCGTGGATACGAGTTGCTCTGGGTCGAAGTTGACTCAATGCAAGAAGACGCATTGAGGGAGGCTCTCCGCACACTTGTCGTGCAGGAGAATGAAGTGAACGCAATGGAAGCTACTTTGCCTGACGATCGAAAACTACTAGCACGGTGCCAGAATGAGGTTTTGCTCTCTCAAGGACTTCAACCACAGTAAATAAAGGAGAGGAAAATGTTTAACCAGCGATCTATTCCAACGCCACTTCCAAAGGATGTTCCGATCAGGCCGACGAGAGAAATCAAGGACCCACCTACGGCCTGGCCACCGCCGCCTCCACGACCACTGCCAGTAGAACCAACGCCTGCTAAGAACTGAAGATCGAGCTCGCAACGACAATTTCCGAAAGATCAGCAACCGTGGAGATAATCATGAGATATTTGAGATTGAGGTTGTGTTGAGCGCGCGTATGGTGGCCTCAAGGGCGGTCCGAGATTGTCTCGCTTTTTTTCGGAGTAGCGGAACTCGATAAGACGACGCCAACTTCTCAGATCTTCTAGCTCCGCATGTGTTTTATGTATGCTAATTAGTGCGGACTAATGTCCAGGTGGCCGAACGCTGCAACCTGAATTCTGTCGGCAATTCGCTGTTTGCCAGTTCATAAAATTGGCCCCCCCCACGTTGTGCGGGAAAGCCTGGGCACATCGTCCCCCCCTTGCGTTGACACCTTCTGGAGTGGCTGCTAAATTGCATTATTTGCCTTTATGAGGAGCAAAATCCTGGGGATACGAGCCCGAATTTGCATGATTTTGCTGACACCGCTGCTGGGTTTTGGCTCCGGTTGCGCCGTCAGCAATCAGCACGTGGTGCCGCCGGCGCAGGTGCGCGCGGCGCTCGATGCCACCAAAGAACAGCTCCTGGCGCAATATAACCGGCAGGCTCAGGCGATCCACAGCTTGAATGCCGGCGTAACGCTCGTTCCCACCGCGGGTTCCACGTATACTGGAGTCATCGAGCAATATCATGAAGTGAACGCGTTCATCCTGGCGGAGCAGCCTTCGAAAATTCGCGTGATTGGCCAGGCGCCCGTGGTGGCCAAGGACGTGTTCGACATGGTGAGCGACGGAAAAACCTTTCGCATTTTCATTCCGTCGAAACACAAGTTCATTGTTGGCTCGACGGAGCTGAATCGCGAGGCCAAAAAGCCGATTGAGAATCTTCGTCCGCAGCACCTGGTGGACGCGCTCTTCTGGCCCGAGATTTCAGCGACAGCGCAGGTACTGTTCGAGGAATGGAATCAGCCGCCCGAGCGCAATTACATTCTGACGATCTTGCGGCCCGCCGGCGACGGGTGGGAAGTGGAACGCAAGATTTGGTTCGATCGCGCGGACCTGAGCCTCGCGCGCATCGAAATCTTCACCACTGGCGGACGCCTCGTCTCCGGCATCCGCTATGCGGATTGGCAGGCAGTGGAAGGCGGCGCCCGCTACCCGCGGCACATTTGGATTGTGCGCCCGCACGACGATTACCAACTCGAGATTCGCGTCAAGAAGCTCTCCGTCAATGAGGCAATTGCCGATGATCGCTTCGATCTCCAGCAGCCGCCCGGTACGGAACTAGTGCGCCTCGACGATGAGGGCAAGGAGCAACCGCAACCTTGATCCGCAAGATGATCATGCAGAACGTGCTTCACCGCCCGGTGCGGACGCTGATCAGCGTCATCGCCGTGGGCGTGGAGGTCACGCTGGTCCTCATCATCGTCGGCTTGACCAGCGGATTGCTCACCGAAACGGCCCGGCGCATCGAAGGTGTGGGCGCGGACGTGATGGTGCAGCCGCCATCGGCTTCGGTCTTCATGGCCTTCAGCGGCGCTCCCATGCCCATCCGCATTCGCGACCGCCTGGAAGAATTGAAGTATGTGAAATACGTGGCCCCGGTCCTCTTGCAATTCAATTCCACCGGCGGGCTCGATATTATTTACGGAATCGATCCACCCAGCTTCCACGCGGTTTCCGGCGGCTTTGTTTTTTTCTCCGGGCATGACCTGGAAAATGCGGACGACATCCTGGTGGATGATTGGTACGCCAGATCCAAGGGCGTGAAGTCCGGCCAGAAGTTGCACATTCTGGGGCACGATTTCAACGTGGCGGGAGTGGTGGAGCACGGCAAAGGCGCGCGGCTGTTTGTGTTCATGTCCACGCTGCAGGAACTTTCCGGAGCGCGCGATAAGGCTTCCGTTTTTTTTATCAAGTGCGACCGCCCCGAACGCACGCCGGCCGTGATGGATGAAATTCGCGAACTGCTTCCGCGCTATGAAATTCGCCCGCTCAAGGATTTTCTTTCGCTGATGACTTCCTCGAACCTCCCGGGCCTGCAAACGTTTATCGATTCCATGATCGGGCTGGCCGTCGCGATCGGCTTCCTGGTGATTTTCCTTTCCATGTACACCACTATCATCGAACGGACCCGCGACATCGGCGTGTTGAAGTCGCTGGGGGCGTCGAAGGGCTACATCGTCCAGGTCATTCTCAGCGAGACCACGTTGCTTTGTCTGATCGGCGTGCTCACCGGGGTGGGCATGAGCTATGGCGTGCGCGCCTTTTTCCTGAGAGCCTTTCCCACCTTGACGATTCTGATCACCCTCAAATGGATCATCCGGGCTACCCTGATTGCCGTTGTGGGCGGGTTGATCGGCGCCGCCTATCCGGCCTGGATTGCCAGTCGAAAAGATCCCGTCGAAGCTCTGGCGTACGAATAGGCCGGCGGACCAATTGTTTGGTTTTGCCAAATCAAATGTGCGCCTGGCGCAACAGCGAAATTTCAGCGGAGTGCCCGCGCGAAGCGGGGTGAAACTGCCGGGCTGAAGTGAGCGTCTAACTCACTGATTCTCGACTTGATGGAAATTAACTTTCTCGCTCCTCCCTGAATAGGGGCGAGCATTTGAACTAGGTAGAAATGGAATTCACGACTAAAATCGACTTGTACCCGGTTGCACTCGATTCGATACGGAACCACGTCTTGGAACCAATACTTAAAGCCGAAAACTTGTGGAAGGTATATCGAACCGGCCGCCTCGATGTGCCTGCACTGCGCGGTGTGAACCTGGACGTGCCTCCGGGCGAGTTCCTGGCGATCATGGGCCCTTCGGGCTGCGGCAAATCCACACTGCTTCACGTGATCGGCGGCCTGGCGCAGGCCACCAGGGGCCGTGTGCTGCTCGACGGCAACGATTTGGCCGCCATGGGAGACGCGGCGCGCACCAAACTGCGCCGCCACAAGGTCGGCTTCGTCTTCCAGCGCTTCAATTTGCTTCCGACGCTGGATGCTTACGGAAATATCGCGCTCGCCCAGCACATCTATGGAAATGGTTTTGACCCGCACCGCTTTGACGTGGTCACCAAAATGCTCGGCCTGACGGACCGTCTCCATCACCGCCCCTCCGAGATGTCCGGCGGCGAGCAACAGCGGGTGGCCATCGCCCGGGCTATTATCAACGAGCCCAAAATCGTGCTCGCGGACGAGCCCACCGGAAATCTGGACACGAAAAATTCAGAAGCGGTCCTCGGCATGCTGCGCCACCTCAATCGTGACTTGGGCCAGACCATCGTGATGATCACGCACAACCCGGAGGCGGCGGCCTATGCCCACCGGGTCCTCCACATGCGCGATGGCGTCATTGTGGATGCCTCGCTGGCCAACTGAAATGGGAACCATCTGGCACGGCATCTCTCGAACGATTTTCTGGTCGTATGAACGCGGAAGCTGGCCCTACGATTTAATGGTGCTGTCGATCGTCCTGTTTGTCCTGGTCACTCCGCGAGGCTGGTTCCACGATCAACCACAGACTGGCGTCTTGCCCGGCGCGGATGTCCAGATGATTGCCGGCGACGCTGCCAGCCACACCTGGACGTACCGCGTCGATGCCCAATTGCTGGCCCCGTCCAAACGCGCGCCGAAATCCACACCCGAACTCGAAAAACAGACGCATGAAATTCTCGGCCAGACGGTCGAGGAATTGAAGGGCCAAAGATTCCAGATCACCAACATCGCGCCGGTTCCAGGCGACGATGGCGCCGTGCTGTACTACGACGTTGCCGTGAAGCGCTAGCTACCCCCCTTCTCTCCGCGCGCCTTGGAACGCGCAAAAGCCCCCGCGTTCGGCGCGTCTCATCCCCTGTGTTATCATGGCTCGGTTTTTCGCTCGTCGCGGCGAGCAGGGGAGTTCGCGTTTGATCCGTGGAATCACAGGGGCGGCATTCGTGCTGCTGGCGGCGCTTGGCGTTGCATTCGCGGAGCAGAGCCATGCGAGTTGGACTCTGGGCACCGTCCTGCGAAATATGGACTCCGAAGCGCGCGACTTCCATAGCCTGACCGCCAACATCGAGCGAACCAAGGTCACTGTCGTCGTCAACGACAAGTCCACCGAAACCGGTCGGCTGGCCATCCGCGGTGACAACATGCGGATCGACCTGGTTGAGCCGGACACTCGAACGATCCTTCGCAGCGGCAACAACCTTTACATTTACAATCCAAAACTCAGTCGAGTCGAGGAATACGATCTGGGCAAGAATCGCGCCCTGGTGGATCAATTCCTGCTTCTGGGATTCGGCACGTCCGGCCATGAACTCGAGAAGAATTACCAGATTGCTCTAGTGGATGAGGAAGCGCTCGACACACGGAAGGTAGTGCTGCTCGAATTAACGCCCAAATCCGACAAGGTTCGCGATCAGATTTCGAAAATTCAAATCTGGCTGGATGAGTCCGATTGGCTGCCCGTGCAACAAAAATTTTTCGAGACTGGAACAAAGGATTATTTCATCATCCACTACACCAATGTCGTACGGAATCCCAAAATCCGCGATACCCACTTCAAACCTCATTGGCCCAAGGGCACTACGAAAGTTCGTCCGCAGGACTAATTTTCCGCGCGAGTCCCCGCTACGCGAGATCGAGTCCGTTTGCGCATGATGGGGGAATAAATTCTTTAAATTGGAGGCCGGCCCCGCGTGGCCGCTCAACGAACCGCGACAGGACGTGTGCCTTCAGCCCAACTGAATGCGAACCACATGGCGGCATCGGGACGATCGCCCCACGCCGCTAGTTCGTTTAGCGCCGATTCGAATTCAATCTCACGAATCAGCCGGTTGGTTAGCATTACTTCGCGCGCGCCCGCAATGATCTTGATCGTGTTTTGCAGTTTGTCTGCGAATGAATCTTCTCCCGCGCAAGCGCCAAACCATATCCACTGATTGCGCACTGGCTTCAGTCCCGAGGAATAAAGCCATTGGACCAGCTTCAGCCCAGTGTCAGGATCATTGCCGAGAGCCGTATAGCTCTGCATGTATGCGCGCCACAGAATTCCAAAGCCTCCCGGTTCCGGCCACAATCGCAAAATTGCATGATCATCGTCGGCCAGCACCACGCGGCCGCCGGGCCGCACGGCAAGCGCCATCGCGCGCACAATAGCAAGAGGATCTGGCACATGTTCGAGCAGGAACCGCGTGTGTACAACGTCGAATGAGCCCCATTCCCGCGGGCCCAGCGGAAGCTGGATCGCATCTCCCTGACGAAATTCAACCAAGCCTTGTTCGCCCGCGGCGCTTGTCTGGCGGTTGGCTTCCGCGATTTGTGCGGCATCGCGCTCGATGCCGGTGACGCGCCGCTTGGCCGTGCGCGCCATGGCCCGCGTGAACTGGCCGAGTCCGCTGCCCACATCCAGCATGTTCTCGCCGCCTTGCAGTCTAAGCTCCGCAAGGCACGCGTCATTCAGCAATTCATTCAGCCGGGAAAGGCGCCGCTGCTCCCCGGGCTCTGAGCCGTGGATGTATTGAGACCCGCTCATTCCTTTTCGAAGCCTTACTGCTTGGCGGTTCTGGATGAAGCAGCGGCGGGCTTCGATGCGGCTTCGTGTTCGATCAGCGCCTTCTTTCGACCCAGGCCCCAGCGGTAACCCGCCAGGCTTCCGTCGCCGCGCACCACGCGATGGCAGGGCACCACGATCGAAACGGGATTCGTGGCGCACGCGCTGGCAACCGCGCGAATCGCCTTCGGCCGGCCGATGGCGCGCGCGACTTCCTTGTAGGTTCGCGTGGTGCCGTAAGGAATCCGTTGCAGCTCTTCCCACACCCGGCGTTTGAATGCGGTGGTCTGCACGTCCAGCGGCAGATCGAGGTTCGGTTCCTGGCCGCGCAAATGCCTCACCAGTGTTTTCACCCATTGGTGCATGCCGTTGCGGTCGCGATGAATTTCAGCGCGAGGATATTCCTGGGCCAGCGCCGATTCGAGCGGCTGATCGGAATTGCCCAGATAGACCGCGCTCACGCCCTTCTCCGTTTTGGCCACCAGCACGCGGCCCAGGGGAGAATCGGCGATGGTGTAGCCGATGCTCATTCCTTCCCCGCCGCGGCGATAAGTAGCCGGAGTCATTCCCAGATGAACCGGCGCGCGTTCGTAGAGCCGGCTGCTCGATCCATACCCTGCGTCATACAGTGCGGTCGTCACGTCATCCCCCTTTTGCAATTGTGATTTCAGCCGCCGCATGCGAAGCGCGTCGGCATAATTTCGAGGTGAAACTCCCATCACGCGCTTGAACGTGCGCGACAGGTGAAACGGGCTCTTCCCGATTTCCGCTCCCAGTCCCGCCAGCGTTATGGCTTCGTCGGGCTGCGTTGCCATCTGCGATTCGATGAACCGGCAGATGCGCTGGATCAGCTCGGCCTTGGGATTGCGCGGCGAAGTATCCCGGGGCTGGCATCGCCTGCACGGCCGGAAGCCTTCGCGTTCCGCGGCATCCGGCGCGGAGAAAAAAACAATCTGTTTGGGGCGCGGTTTGCGCGATGGGCACGACG
Source organism: Terriglobia bacterium (assembly GCA_041490605.1). GTDB lineage: Bacteria > Acidobacteriota > Terriglobia > Acidiferrales > UBA7541 > JBGPTK01. The sequence continues at coordinate 14,657 of JBGPTK010000009.1, forward strand.
GCCGGCAATAGATTCCGGTCGAACGCACCGCGTAGACAAACGCTCCGTCGAAGCGCGCATCGCGCGATTGCACCGCGCGCCATCGATTGCGGCCTCCGTTCTCTTGCAAACGCGCTTGCACCAATCTTGATTTCATCCTGCGTTCCTCACCCGGCCACAGTAGCGAAGTGTTCCAATCAGTTCTATCCGATTCTTGCGCTCAAATCCAGTGGTCCGCCGCCGCGTTTTATTCAGCGAGCGGGGCCGTGCCTCACCGAATTTACCCGGCGCATTGCAGGTTTAGACACGCCGCTGCCGAGCCCGGTTGACGCATACCGCCCGGGCAGGCCATATTGCCAATGCTCAGAGCCACATTGGGGAATCTTCTTGGGGGGGCAATCATGGGGGCTGCTCGCGACGCGCAAGAGTCTTTGCCTGCGGATGCCGTAGTAAAGGAAACTGAGGTTCGAACGAGTTCCGCGCATTCCACCGTATTTGCGCCGCCCCACAAATTCTCGCGCGTGCCCACCTATGCCGTGGGTGTGGGCCGGGAGCGCCGGTATTCCCCGCGCGCCATGCTTTCTTTGCCGCTGCGTCTGATTGAAGTCGCCGCCGTAGCCGAAGTTTTGCCCATCAGCTTGGTCACGCAGAATATCAGCGCCACCGGCGTCTATTTCCTGTCGCCGCGCCGCATTGATCCAGGCACCTCGATCGCGTTCGAAGTGGGGCTTCTCGAGCGCCCGCTCGGCCACGGTAGCGTGCGCATGAGCACGGCCGCCCACGTCGTCCGCGTGGACGCAACCGGAACGCCCGGATGGCATGGCGTCGCCGCCAGCTTTGACGACATCGAATTCCGGCGCGACGAGACTCTGCCCATTCACATTGTCCGCTGATCGTCTCCCAATTAAATTATCCGCCGGAAACTCCCCGAGTGCCGCGATGATTTGATCGGGGCGGCGCAAGGCCTGCTTCCCGTCTCGCCCGATTTGCCGGGCGCAGCTTCCGTATTTCTCTGCTACCATTTCTTTTCCCATGGCTCGCTCTCGTTTCACAGCCCGCGCGGTCCTGCTCGATTGGGATGGCACGCTTCTCGATTCTTACAACGCGGATGCTCGCGCGTACCTCGCCATGTTCCGTGCGCTGGAGATTCCCTGGGGATTGGAAGACCTGGCGCGTCATTATTCGCCCAATTGGTATCGCGTCTATCGCGCTGCCCGCCTTCCTCGCGCGCGGTGGGAATTGGCGGACCGGCTTTGGAGACGCGCCTATGCCCATGAAAATCCCAGGCTGCTGCCTGGCGCGCGGCGGGTTTTGCGCGATTTGCAGAACCAGTTCAAACTGGGATTGGTGACCAGCGGCAGCCGCTCGCGTGTGCGCAAGCAACTTCGTGAATTCGAATTTACGAAGCTATTCTCCGCCTGCATCTGCAGCGAAGATGCGCGGCGGCGCAAGCCGCATCCCGCGCCCCTGCAACTCGCGCTCGGCCGTCTTCGATTGGCCCCCGAAGATTGCGTCTACGTTGGCGATTCCGCCGAGGACATTGAAATGGCCCGTCGCGCCGGCGTCCGGTCCATCGGCATCCTCGGCCCTTTCCCCACGCACGACCGTGTGCGCGCCGCCAATCCGCATCTCCTGCTCAAATCCATCACCGAACTGCCTTCTTGGATCGTTGCTTCTCCGGCGCCTGTTTCCAATAAATCGAAAAGCTGATTCACCTGGCGCAGTCCTGCACGGACGCACTGCGTCGTCCGCGCTTTGATCTTCACCGGTTAAGATTTGCCGCTGGAAACTAATTCGGAGGAGGCGGCGGCGGCAGCTTGGGTAGAGTCTGTTTTTCGCCGGCTCTCCCCGCGGCCGGAGCATCCCCTTCGGGGTGCACGTTGGTCGATTTGATCACCAGTCGCAGATGAACGGGCTCGCTTTTCTCGATCGGCATGAAATCATCGGAGCGCACATAAGTGGGAAACCAATACTTCCGCGCAAAATTCTCACGAAAGGTTTCGAACAGTTTGAATGGAAGCCGGGTTGCCGCGGCGGGAGAATCCGATAGGAATTGCCCATAACTTTTAACGATGGCGAAATCCTGATCGTCCACCCACACCACGCCGTCGAAGAGCAGCCTGCCGCGCACCAGCCTCTTCGGCTTCACCCGGAAAATATACGTGTGTAATTGATCGAGCTGTTCCGCGCCTTCGTAGCTCAGGATGTAATAGGGCAATTGATCGGTGGTCAGAACGAAACTAGGCAAGGAGGTCAAAAACTGCACATCTTCAATCCCGATTTCGGTCCGCTTCAAGGTGGAGACGGGCCGCTTCAGCATCCTTTCAACCCGCTCCCCATCCGGCTTGGTGAAAAGCTGGCCGGCAAGCTCGTATTCGCCGCCGGGATCGAAAGCATCCCCCACCTCCTGAATTCGCACGTCCTGCTCCAGGGTGTATGTCTGGTAGGCTTTCTTCATCACATCTTCGTTGGCCGCGCAGCGCTGGATAATATCGGCAGCCGGCACCGGAGGCGCGTCCGGGCTCGGCTGAATCGGGATGCGCTTCACCTCAAATTTTGGCGGTGGAGCAATTGGCCCCTGCGGGCCTGCCGCGCCTTGACCTCTCGCCGTTCCAGCCGGCACGCAAGCCAGCGCCAGCATGCCCCACAAAAAACAAGTTTCGTGGATTTTCCAGTTCATCGTTTGTCCGCTGCCAGGAACTTAGATGCCAGTTTCATCCTATCCGAGTAGAGTTTCAAGAGATACGAACGCCGTGCAATCCGCCTGAAAAGCCGCTGTGTGATTGCGCTTGCGATGGGAAAGCCCTCGGAACGAACCTCCGTGTCCTAACCGGCCTAACCCGCATCCGCTTTTGACCCGTTTTCCGCGCGGAGACCAATCACTATCCCTTGACAGTTCGTAGCCGGTCGTCCCATATTACCGCTCGTGAAGGACGATTCATCGAACCAGTCCAATCGCGACGGACTCTCGCGCCGTTCACTTCTGAAACTCATGGGTGCCGGGAGCGGTGCTTTGGCCCTCTTTGCCGAAGGTGCCCGAGCCGCGCTTCCGCAACGGCCTGCCGAGCGGCTGCCGAGCTTCACCGGTCCTGGCCCCAATCCCCATTGGAATTCCGTCGGACCCTATTTCACCGAGCCGCAGAAGGATCCGCTGATTCTGCTGACGGACCGGCCCGTGCAGCTCGAAACTCCCCGTCATTATTTTCTTTCCACTTTCACGCCGAACAGCGCGTTCTACGTGCGCTGGCATCTCGATGAGTTGCCGAATGCCGTTGATCTCTCGGCGTGGCGGCTGCGTGTCGCGGGCAATGTCGATAAGCCCTTCTCGCTTTCGATGGCTGAGATGATGAAGCGTTTCAAGCCAGTCTCGATCGCGGCCGCAAACCAATGCTCCGGCAACAGCCGCAGCCGCTTTCAACCGCGCGTCCCGGGCGGCCAGTGGGGCAACGGCGCGATGGGCAACGCGCTGTGGACTGGCGTGCCGCTCAAGGAGTTGCTCGACGCGGCCGGCGTGAAGAGCGGCTCCCTGCAGGTGCAGTTCGATGGGCTCGACCAGGGCAAGGGGCCTGAGGGCCTCGGCTCCCACAAGTTTTTGAAGTCGCTCGATCTGGGCAACCCCGTACTCGACGAATGCCTCGTCGCCTACAGCATGAACGGCGAGCCGTTGCCCATGCTGAATGGTTTCCCGGCTCGCCTGGTTGTGCCCGGCTATTTCGCCACCTATTGGGTGAAGGCCCTGGCCACCATTCGCGTGCTCGAAAAGCTCGACGAGAATTTCTGGATGAAGACGGGCTATCGCATTCCCGATTCCCCCCGCGGCTCCACAACGCCGGATGACGTGAAGGCGGGCAAGGTCAAGACCATCCCCATCGGGAAAATGCCGGTGCGTTCGTTTTTGATTTCACCGGATGGCGCAGGCAAAATCCCCGCGGAGATGACGGTCACGCTTCGCGGGATTGCTTTCAGCGGCTTTGGCCGCATCGTAAAAGTAGAAATTTCGGCGGATGATAAGGCTTGGCACAATGCCCGGCTTGGCGAGGATCATGGTCCCTATTCTTTCCGCGCCTGGGAATCCGCCTGGACGCCGCCGCGTCCCGGGCGCTATTCCATCCTGGTGCGGGCAACGGATGAAAAGGGCAACGTCCAGCCCGGCGAAGGCGTGTGGAATCCCGGCGGCTATTTGTGGAACAAGATCGAGAAAGAAGAAATCGTCGTGGGCGCCGCCACATGAGCCGCGCCGAATCCAGGAAGTTTTTCGCGGCAATTTTTCTGGCGGCCTTCCTGGGATTATTTCCTTTGGCCGCGCGCACCGCGCCGGACGAGACGCAACTCGGCGTCTACACCTCCGGAGACTACGATGGCATCGCGCAGACCGAGCCTCGCGGGCGGAGCCTGGGCGCCGTCTACAGCGTGGATCCTTACCCGCTGGATGCCCCCAGGCTGGCGCCCGGCGACGGCCGCGAACTCGTGGCATCCTATTGCAATACGTGTCACAGCACGCGTTACATTACCATGCAGCCGCCGCTTCCCGCCGCCACCTGGGAAGCCGAAGTCAACAAAATGATCAAAACCTTCGGCCAGCCCATTCCCCCGGATGCCGCCTCGAAAATGATTGCCTATCTCCAGAGCCACTACACTCCTGAGACCCGCAAAGAGTGACTGGCGGGAACACTCAGACGCCGGTCGAATAAAAGAATTCACATTTCAGAGTGGCGCGAGCTTATTCCGAGCCTGGTGATTCCGTGTTCAATGGGCGGAACCGCACCGAGTATTCTTCGGCGGCCCCGCCCGGCTCCAGCGGCGGGAATTGCAGGTTCAGCAAAGCGGAAAAATTCTTCATCTCAATCGTCATGCGCGCGCAGGTTTTCGGGCAATCCCATTCCAATGCCAGCCCGGCCTTGCCCGGAGTGCGAACCTCCAAGTAGTTTGCGTCTTCCGGCAACTCCAGCAGCGCCCGCCCCGGCTTGAATGATTCGCAATGTTTCCCCCCGGCAACCTTGGTCTCCGGGCCCGGCTTCGCTTCGGCCGCGCCCCAGCAAAACTGCGTGGAATGATCGGCGCGAAATACCACCGGAACCGAGTTTACCGCGATGAACGACTGGGAATGTTTCTCCTGCCCCGCCGAATCGTGCGGCGCGGCTTTCAATTGGATGCGGTAATTCACGCGCAGGCTGTCGTTGTCCTCGATCCGGGCTGTCTTCTCGATGCTCGCGCCGCCCGGCAAAACATCGGGAGCTTCGTAGCGCAGCCGCAGCGCGGGATTTCCTTTTTCGTCCGTCCATTCCGCCCGGTACGGGCGGTTGAACATTCCGGTTCGCCCCCGCGCACGCTCGGGGGGCGTGCCCGGCGGATTATCCGAAAAGGAGAAATGATCGCTCAGCCCGCCCACGCTGGTGAGCAAATCCAGTCTCGTGACTTTGTCCACCAGCGCCATCGCCTGCCCGCCCGATTCCGGCGATACGATCAGGCGCAAATGCGTATTCTCCAGCACCCATTCATTCGCGCCGTCGCGGTCGAAATCGAATTGATAGCGATTGACGGTTCCCTCCTTCACCGGCACGAAGAAAATCGGCACGCTTCGCTGGTCGTCTCCCGTGCTCACCTCGAGCGTGCCATGAATCAGTCCGTCCGGCGAGAGGTCGCCTGCGCTTCCAGCGGCATTTCCGCTGGCTGTTTTTATTTTCAGCCGGCCGGGAGCAATTCCTTTTGCAAGCATGTGCACGGTGGTGCTGCCCCGCAGCGCTCCGAGCAGCTTGAAGCTGGCGTCGCGATAGTGCTCTTCGTCGGCGTTCGCCGCTTCCACGCGCAGTTCACCGCTGGCTTCCGCGGGAATGGCGGCAAGCGCGGGCTGGGTGGCCAGCGAAACATCCCCTCCCAGCGGCAGCCGCACCGCATCCGTGACGGAAAAATCGAATCCAGCGCGGCCATGGATTTCTTTCTTGGCTTTTTCCGGCGCCCCCGGGGTATAGCGAAGCACGATCTTCAGCAGGCGAATATATTGCGGCGCGGCGCCCCGCGGCAAATCGACGTTCAGCGTGCGCGCGTTCCCATCCCAATGACCTTCGGTGGCGATTTCGTCATCGAGCATTACGTGCGCGGGCTGGCTGGCAAGCCGCAGGCGGAGTTCGGCGCGTGCGGGTGCGTAAAACGTCAGTTCCAGAGTCCTGTTATCGCGTTCCGCGCGCAGCAATTCCGCGCCGGCGATAAGGATTGCATCCTCGCAGGGGGCCGCGCCCTTTGATCCGGAGCACAGAGGCTGCTCCACCGGTAAGAGAATCGATTGGCGCGGCGGCACCGTCACATCTACTGAGATGTACTTTTCTTCATTGCTGTGTGCTGAGGCGTTTGGCGAGAGAATTTCTAATTTCTGTTCGCTGGCGGCTTCCTGGTCCAGGTTCGTCACACTCAGCAAACCCGTTCCATTCTTGCGGTTCCCCAGCATTCCGGTGCCTTCGTTGCTCACCAGTTGCGTCACGATCAACCCGTGGGATTTCGTGCCGTCCGGCGCCCTTCTCACCACGGTGGCCACGCCCGCGGCTCTCACAATCTCCAGCAGTTGCTGCGCCCATTCCTCCAACTGCTGCGCATTTTCCTCTGCCGATTTTTTCGGCGCGGCGAAATCCTGGCCAAACTTCTCATCCGGCTCGATCACTCGCCCCGCCCCGAACCGCCAGAAACGCGCCAGCGTAGTGCCCGGCGAGGGAACCGCGTCCGGAGATCCGGCCCACAGTTGTTGCAGGATTGCGCCGCTCGGCCGCGCCGGAAAATTGATCAGCGTGCCCCCGCGCCGGACATATTCCACCAGCGTCTGCTGCGCTTTCTCCGAAAGCTGGAACTTGGCTTGCCATGGATCGGGCACGGGGAGCAGAACAAGCCCATGCCGCAAAAATTGCTCCACCGGCTGATATTCCGGATCGAGAAGTTCACTCGACAAATTCACGATCTGCCCCGCCCCTTCCACTCGTTCGATCATCTGCGAGATGCGTTCCACATCTTCGCCGCGAAGCTGCTCCTGGGGATACGCGCCGGCGGGATAGACAATTCCATAGTCCGCCCGTTTGTGGGAAGCGGCGATCCATTCCCCCCATTTCTGCAGCATCTGTGCGTTGCGTGCCACCGCCACCGACCGCGGCTGGCGGTTCCCGTTCGGATCGAGCGCGGCGTCCCAGCGATAGAATCGATTGGCCCACGGCACCGAATACCCGGCGGGCGTGACCGTATCCTGCAACGGAAAATAGTTGATCCCGTGCAAGCCGTGGGCCAGCGCCAATCGTGAGCTCAGCAGCGTATTCTCCGGCGCGCTCGCCTCCGGACGGTCGTCATCCCCGAAGCAATACCATCCCGCTTGAAATTCGATCAGAATCGGCGCGAACGCCGGCTGCGTTTTCAATTCCTCCGTGAAAAATTCGATCGTGGCGGCGTCTTGTGAGTTCAGGCGGCGCTCGTCTGTTTCGCTCTGCTTGTGCGGCGGCATGTACCATTGGCCCATCGCTCCGATGGGGCGTTGCAGTCCGAATCCCGCGGCCGATACCCGCATATCCGTCGGATTGATATAGCTCGGCGCATCAAGCCCGCCGGCTTCCAGCATCGCGCGCAACGCTTGCATGTACCGCCAGAAAATCGGGCCCGCGTAATTGGTGCGCTCGATGGCCATATCGTCCTCGAGCTGTACGAAGAGCAGTGGTCCGCTCGCTTCTTTGGCTTTTTGATCCTCCCCGGAATCGGCTTTCACCGGCACGGTGCGCGAGGCGCTATACGGCGCCAGTTCGCGCGCCACCGCTTCCAGCCACTTCTTCGTGTAGGCCATGTGCGTCGCGTTATCGAGCAACTCCTTCGCCATGGCTTCCGTATCGTGCGCGTTCAAATAGGAAAACGGCGGATAGCGGCCGTCCAGAATATCCACTTGAGCCATGTGATATTCGGGCCGCTCCAGCAGCCATCCCGGATATCCTCCATGGCGCCATTCGTTCAAAATTTGCGGGCCGGGGCGGGCATTCAGCTTGAATCCTTTGTCCGTGATCAATTGCAGCAGTCCGCGCAAGTCGCGGCGCGGATTCGTGTGGCCGTCGAAATCCAGCTCGCCTTCGCGCGGCTCATGCCAGTTCCAGGGAATGTAAATATCAATTGTGTTGATGCCCAGCGATTTGTATCGCGAAAGCATCCTCGCCCACTGGTCGCGCGGAACCCGGTAATAGTGAAATGCCGCCGAGTGCATGAAAAATGGGACGCCGTCCACTTGCAGTTCGGGATATCCGCCATGATTGATGATGGCCACGCCGCGCGGGGCCCCAGTTGCCGTGGCATTTTGTCCGGAGTCCCCAAGGATCGAAGCCCGGGAATAAGAGATTGCCCCCACCCCGGCCAGGGCGGCCACCGCAATCGCCACCCCCGGCAGAATAATTCTGATGGCTCTTGAACCGGCCGGATTACGCGCGCCTGGAAACATGGTTCGGGGATTCTCCCACGGTTGCCTCTACCACGCCACAGCAGGCGTCCTTTTTCCGGAAAACCTCTCTTGGATTCTCAGCGCCGGACCGGGGATTCCTCTGGTAGAATCGCACGTTTGCGGACGCCGGTCCGCCGCACCCGTGCAGCCATCCACTCAGGCAAAGCGCTTCTACGTTTCCGGAATGGTGCAGGGGGTAGGCTTTCGATTTTTTGCGCAACGAGCGGCGACTCGGCTGGGGATCACCGGCTATGTGAAGAATCTGCCGGACGGCCGCGTGGAAGTTTACGCCATTGGACAGCCGCCGCAGCTCGATGCCCTGCGCAACGAACTCCAGCGCGGCCCGCGTTCGGCGTCGATTTCTAAGGTTGCCGACGAAGAGGCCGCGCTATTGCAGGATTATCTGGAGCGCTTTGAAGTTGAGCCGGGTGGCTGGTAACAGGGAGACGAACAAATGCACGGTGCGATGACCATGGAAGATTTGAAATCATTGATCCGGGAAATTCCCGATTACCCCAAGCCGGGCATCCTCTTCTACGACTTGACCACTCTGCTCCAGGACAAACACGGATTCCACAGCCTCATTGAAAAACTCTGTGTCCACTACGCCGGCCGTCCCGTGGACGTGGTGGCTGGCATCGAGGCCCGCGGTTTCATCTTCGCGCCTGCTCTGGCCTACGCACTCGGCGCCGGCTTCGTGCCCGTCCGCAAGCCCAACAAACTGCCCTGGAAGACCGCTCGCGTCACCTACCAGCTTGAATACGGCGCCGATTCGCTGGAATTGCACCAGGACGCCATCAAGCCCGGCCAGCGCGTCATCGTCTGCGACGATCTGCTCGCCACTGGCGGCACCGCCGCTGCCACCGTTGAGCTCGTGCGCCAGCTCGGTGGAGACGTGGTCGGCGGCGCCTTCGGCGTCGAACTCCTTTTCCTCCACGGCCGCAAGAAACTTCCCGGCGTCGACGTCTTTTCCCTGATCCAATACGACAAGTAATTCCCGGCCAGCGTCACAGGCCGTGTAGCGCCGGCCTTCAGGCCGGCAGCTTTTGTTTTTTCTTTCCTTCCTTTCTCTGCCGCAGCGCCTCAAACAACACCACTCCCGCCGCCACCGAAACATTCAGCGACCGCACCGGCCCCGTCGTCGGAATCGAAACCAAAAAATCACAACGCTTTCGAGTCAGCTCGTGCAGTCCTTCTCCTTCGCTTCCCAGCACAATTCCAATCGAGCCCTTGAAATCGGCATCCGTATAATTCTTCTCCGCGCGCTCGTCGAGCCCGATCAGCCAGTAGCCCGCCTGCTTCATCTCCTCCATCGCGCGCACCAGATTTTTCACTCGCGCCACCGGCAAGTGTTCCAACGCCCCCGCCGAAGCTCGCGAAACCGATTCGGTGAGCCCGGCCGCGCGCCGCTCTGGAATCACCACCGCCTCGGCGCCCGCCGCCAGCGACGTGCGCACAATGGCGCCCAGGTTTTGCGGGTCTTCCACGCCATCGAGCAGAACCAGCATTCCATTTTCCGATTTTGCCGCCAGAATTTCTTCCAAGCTGAGCACGGACTTCGCCGCCCCCAGCGCAATCACCCCTTGATGTTCGCGCGTATTCGACAGGCGATCCAGTTGCTGCCGGTCTTCGAACCGCACCGGAACGTCCCGCGTCCGCGCCAGTTGCACGATCTCTTCCATCCGATCGCCGTGCCGCCCGCGTGCGATCACGATTCGCTCGAGCGGCCGCCCCGCTCGCAGCGCCTCTTCCACCGCATGAACTCCCGTCAGCCAATTCATTCCGCACTCTCAGTCTTGAATTCAAACAGCTTGGAATCGAAAGAACATTTTAACTACAGCCTGGCTCATAAATGGTTTTTAGGGGGTCGGAGCTTTAGCTCCGGCATTGAGCAGTCTTTAAAAACTTGGGCTTTAGCCCCTGAAAAGAGTTCGCTGCCATTTATGAGATAGCTTGTAGCCGTTCGGGCGCCCCTCGCCTAATCCATCGCCGCGCAAAATTCCAGCATCCGCTGCCGCGTCCCTTTCACCGGCGCCGCGAACGGCAACCGCGCTGCCCGGTCAATCAGCAGAATCACCCCGTCGAGCTCGGCCTCGCCCGCGCGTCCCGCCAGCGCCAGCCGGATGGGTTGGAACAGTCCCCGACCGCTGAACCCCATCTTTTCCTGCAGGCCTTCCACGAGTATCTTGTAACGCTCGGAATCGATTTCCGTTCCTTCCAGGACGCGGTTCGCCAATTCGCGAATCACCGTGCGTGCTCCCGCTCGCGTCAGCACCACATGGCTCCGATTGGTCGCCAGAATCGCTCCGGCGTCGTATTGAAAAATGAGGCCCAACAAATCAATCAGCGCGTCGCGGCTGGCCGTCCGCTCATCCAAAGCAATCGAATCCAGTTCCACGGCAGTAGCCGCCGTACAAGGCCCCAGCAGCGCCGCCGCATCCGTCAGCCAGGCATCAATCGCAGCGTCGCACTTAGCTTTCAGCCAGCCCCGCTCGCGCAAAATGGTCTCGACGTCCGGTGCTGCCCATCCGCCGGCGCGGGCACTCTCTACGGCATTCTCTGTTGTTGTTTTCGAATCGGCATCTTTCCCGGAGAGCATCGCAGGGATTCTATCCCAGCCTCAATTGGAAATCGGAGAATAGAAGATCAAAAAAGAGGAACCGTCCCGGCCAGGGTGGCGATTGCCTGCGCGGCGATAGCCTCGCCGCGCCCAATTTCGCCTACCCCTTCGTTCGTCTTGGCTTTCAAATTAATTTGCGCCGTTTCGACGCCCAGTGAATTCGCCAGCGCCTCGCGCATCGCCGGAAAATGCGGCCCCAGCTTCGGCCTTTCCAGAATCACGATCGCATCAATATGCTGAATTCGCAGGCCTTTTCCTTCGAGCATTTTCCGCGTCTGTTCCAGAAAAATCAGGCTCGATACGCCTTTCCACCGCGGATCGCTATCCGGAAAATGGCTTCCAATATCGCCCAGGCCCGCGGCGCCCAGCAGCGCATCGCAAATCGCGTGGCTCAGCGCATCGCCATCCGAATGTCCCAGCGTGCCTTTTTCAAACGGCAGGGTCACGCCGCCGATCACCAGTTTTCTTCCCGGCTCCAGGCGATGCAAATCGTAACCGATTCCGGCGCGGCTCATCGTCGCTGGCGTTCCTGTTCCAGGTAAAAGCGGGCCAGATCCATATCCGCGGGGCGCGTGATTTTGAAGTTGCGTTCGGACCCGGCCACCACGTACACATCGCGGCCGATTCGCTCCACCAGCGCCGCTTCGTCGGAAGCGATGAATTCATCTTCACTCGCGCGCTCGAACGCTTCTCGCAGGATCGCCGCCGAAAATGCCTGCGGCGTTTGCGCCAGCACGATCCGTTCGCGGGGGATGGTTGCGGTGATTCGAGCGACATCTTCCGGCAGGCTGGCGCGCTTCACTTCTTTCACCGTGTCGATGGCCGGAATTCCCACAATCGCGGCGCCGCGCGTGCGCGCTTCCGCGATCAATCGCTCCACCATCTCGCGCGTGACGAACGGCCGCACCGCGTCATGCACCAGTACGATTTCCGTTTCCGCCGCCACTAGGGCCAGCGCGTTGCCTACGGATTCCTGCCGGCTTTCCCCGCCGCGCACCACCCGCACCGGCCGTCCAAACTGTTCCTGCGCCACGCGAGCTTCGAGAGACTCAACTTCTTCTCCGCGCGTGGCAATATAAAAGTCGCTGATCGCCGCGCACGCCGCCAGGCGCCTCAGCGTGAAAATCACGATTGGCACGCCGTCGAGTTCCAGAAACTGCTTCGGCATCTCGGCGCCCATGCGGGTTCCGAGTCCGGCGGCCGGCAGTATGGCAGCGATTCGGCTCATCAAGGGGTTAGAAGTCTAACGCAAGAAGGCCTGCTCAAGCGAATCATTTGGCTCGCGTGGCGGAGTCAGCATCCTCTCAGGGACGGTTGGGGTCAGTTGAGAGCGGGCGCATGGGCCTTTCGGCGGTTTGCGTTGGTTCCGTCGCGCGCGGATCGCTCGGGGGGCTCGTGCGGTGAATCGAACCGTCCGGAGCTGGGGCCGGCGCGGATGCCTGGCGCGATCCTGGGTCGCCTCGATCGTCGAAGCGGCCAAAGATCATTTTCCCCGCGGTGGTCTGATGCACGGAAGTGACGGAAATATCGATCGTTTTGTTGATCATCTTGCGCGCGCCGTCCACCACCACCATCGTGCCATCATCCAGGTAAGCCACGCCCTGGTTATATTCCTTGCCTTCGCGCAGGATAAACACCCGCATGATTTCGCCCGGCAGCACCACCGGCTTCAAGGCGTTCGCCAGTTGATTGACGTTCAAAATATCGATGCCCTGCAGCGTCGCCACCTTGTTCAGGTTGTAATCATTGGTGATGATTTTCGCGTCGTAGCGCTTGGCCAGCTCGATCAGTTTCAGATCCACCTCCACGATATTCTGGAAGTCGTCCTCGGCGATTTGCACGTCCAGGTGCGCCATCTTCTGGATGCGTTGCAGCACCTCCAGGCCGCGCCGCCCGCGCTGCCGCTTCAGCGGATCGGCGGAATCGGCCACCATCTGCAATTCGCGCAGCACAAACTGCGGAATCACCAGCGTGCCATCGATGAAATTCGCCTCGGCGATATCGGCAACCCGCCCGTCGATGATCACGCTGGTATCCAGCACCTTGAACACCCGCTTTGAGCTGCGCTCGCTTCCGAAGAGTCCTCCCAGCGCCTGCAGATTGAGCATGTCGCCCTTATTCGCTCCCAGAATCAGCCCGATGTAGGTCATCACCAGGAAGATTGACAGGCCCATGAACGATCGTTCGCTTTCCGGCAGCGAGGTGTGCGAGAGCACCAGCGACGTCAAATACGCTCCAAAAATTCCCAGAATCGAGCCCGTGGCCGCGCCGATCAGCCGCCGCAGGCTCGCGCGCCGCAGCCGCAGCTCAAATAGAATTACCGCGATCGCGAAGAGGAAGCCGGTCGCCGCCGCCAGCCACCGCGTGAGGCCGAAGGGATGAAAGTGGTAGCCCGCCGCGACGCAAACCAGGGCGAAAACGCTGCGAACGATCAACATGTCCCATACGCTGCCCACCTGTTCTTCACCGGGCCGGGAAAGGGTGGAGGGTTTCTTGTGCGGAGTTTCGCCCCCCGTGGGAGGGCTATTTTGCGGGGACGGCGTAGAAGTGCGTTCCATGGAAGAAACTCCTATGAATAGGTATGAGAGTCAGCATAACTCCCGCGCTCAAGACCCTGTTCCCCGGCTTTATAAAGTTAAACTCCGAGACCGCCGGAATATAAAAAGAAGAATCTGATTATGAATGACTGCACCAAAGTATAGCACTGAAGTCAAATGGAGGATTCGGTCAGGAGGTATTTTGCGGGCTAATTTCCGGGTCAGGAGTGGTAGAACCGGGGAACGCGCCTTCCCAAAGCGCACAGCAGATCCGAAGTCACGGTGCCGATTTCGCGGGCTACGTCCGACACGTGGATGCTCGCTTTCCCGTCCGTCCCGTAAATCGTCACCACGTCGCCCAGCCGCGCCTCGGGCGCATCGGTCACATCCACCATGGTCAGGTCCATCGAAATCGTGCCCACCAGCGGCACGCGTCTTCCGCGGACGATTACGCAGCCGCGATTGGTCCGCGCGCGCAACAAACCATCCGCATAACCGGCGGCGATCACCGCGATGCGCGAAGGCCGCTCGGCGACGAATCGCGCTCCATAACCCACGGCCTGCCCGGCGCCCACTTCCTTCAGGGAAATAATGCGCGCCCGCATGCTCAGGCACGGCCGCACCGGCATGTTGGCCATCACTTCCGCCCGGCGATCTTCGGGTTCAAAGGATTGCTGATAGCCGTAGAGAATGGCTCCGGCGCGCACCATGTCGCACCAGGTGCTCGGGCGGGCACAGATCGCTCCGCTATTCGCCAGGTGCACGATTCCCGGCGAAATTCCGAGCGATTGAAGTTGGCTCAGCGCCTTCTCGAACACAACTTCTTGCTGCTCGGTTTGCTGGCTCAGAAAAGTTTCCGACGAAGCGAAGTGCGTATACGTCCCGCCCAATTCCAGATGCGGGCATTCCGCCAGAACCCCGGCCAAATCTTCGATCTCGCCGGGAGAAATCCCCAGGCGATTCATGCCCGTATCTATTTTCAGATGGAACGGAATCTTCCCGTTCGCGCTGCGCCCCGGTCCGCGGCCCCGGCCATTGCCGGCTTTCAGGCTTCTCGCGGCCCGTTCGAGGTCCCGAAGCTGCTCCACCCGTGTGACCGTCGGCGTCAATCCCTGGCCCAGAAGGCGCTTTTCCTCCCCCGGCCAGAAACCGGTCAGCACCAGGATGGGCTTGCGAATTCCCGCCTCGCGCAATTCCGCGCCTTCGCTGGTGCAAGTGACGCCGAACCAATCGCTGCCCGCCTTCTCCAGCGCCAGCGAAACGTCCACGGCGCCCAGCCCATAGGCGTTGGCCTTCACGATGCTCAGCACCTTGCGCTTGCGCCCAATCTGCCGGCGGATGATCCGCAGGTTGTGCCGGATCGCGCTCAGCGAAATTTCCGTCCACACCGGCCGGCCTTCGAATTTTATTTTTGGCGCCATGGGTGACAGCCTTTCAGACTAGTCCAATTTACCGCTCCGCGAAATCCTATCCCCGCTCGCGGCTCGCGCTTTAGTAAACACCGCGCAACATCCATATCAAATGGATGCAATTGCGGTGCCGAATGGATCGTCAGTTCAAGCGCATCGTTTGGCGCCCGGGATTCACCGCAAGTGCTGGAGCCACGGACCTTAGCTGTTCAAACGAAGATGAAATTACAAGTGAAGAAGACAGCTTTCGCCAGCTGCCTGAGGGCGGAACAACACAACTGTTGTTTCAGGACGACAATCAATCCATTCGCGAATTCGAGTCAAGCCGAGTGTCAGTGGAGTGTATAGCCAGTTTCCGATAAGCCGACTACTCAGGAGTTGTCGCTGGATTCCTGCAGTTCCAAACTCGTCCCTCCGCAACTGCCACCACTGGCCTCCTGACGCTTCAACAGAAGTGAGTTGCGTTTCGCGGTCGAGCCAAGACTGACCAAGTGGTCACTCGCTTCATAATCGCGATGAGGCTCAACCTTCCCGGCGTCGATGTGCAGTACGTACGTGCCGTTCGGAATTCCATCGAAGGCGAAAGCGCCGTTGGCATCCGATATCGTGTAATACACAGCTCTTGTGGTCGCATTCTGCAATGTGAGTTTTGCGGCGACAATCGGCACATCAACACGATGCATAAGATTCCAAATAGGAGTACCGCCCTTGCCCGGCTGCGAATCCAGCAGCTTGCCTGCAATGCGGCGAGTGCCAGGAGCTAGGTCGCCCCAATCGTATGTCAGGTTGCGTTTTGCTTTTCTGGACGGTCTTTCGTTGACATGGAAGCAATGGTAAGCCGCGCCGATGTCGAGGTACTCGGCATTTAGCCAATAATCGCCCGGCGCTAGGTTGGTGATGCGGGCGATACCGTCCTTGTCCGTCTTCACAGTGAACTTTTTCGCACCGCTAGTGCCTTGCGGTCCTGTGATCTCGACGGTCGTCCCCGGCAGAGGTTTATCCGCATGACGGATCTTCACGGCGAAGTCGCTGCGCATTTCGATGCCTCTGTCCAAGCACCCGGCCAGCGAGCAGGCACCCGCCGGAATCGCGACTAGTGGTAGGAGGCAGACCATTACGAGACTCGCCGCCGGTCGCCTCAACGCTGCTACCTCCTGATCGGAGATAAGAAGAACGCCGTTTCGATAACCAACGCAGGCCTATATATCCCGTTGGTTGCTTCGCACAGCGTGCCGACAGTATATTGCAAACTTTCGCTAAGTACGACCGACCATGTTGTCTAAGTCCCGATAAGCGCTAATCGGAAGCTGACTTATTACCCTAAGTAGCGCTAGAACCCTTCCTCCGGCGCCTCAAAAGTATCCGGCGCGGCCTCTTCGAATCGCGTGTGCTTTTCCAGGAACACATAATTCAAATTCCCCGTGGGGCCGTTGCGCTGTTTCGCGATGATTATCTCAGCCTTCCGCCGGTCTTCATCGGGCAAATCGGGCTTGTAAAAATTGGGCCGATTGATAAAAACCACCACATCGGCATCCTGTTCGATGGCGCCCGATTCCCGCAGGTCGGATAATTGTGGTCGGCGGTCTTCGCGCTCCGGCGCGCGCGTCAACTGGCTGAGCACCAGCACCGGAACTCTTAATTCCTTGGCCATCGCTTTAAGCGACCGTGAGATGTAGGAGACTTCTTCGTTTCTATTTCCAAATCGGCCATGGGCGGAGATAAGTTGCAAGTAGTCCACGATCACCAGCGACAGCCCCTTTTCTTTTTTCAGCCGCCTGGCTTTGGCGCTCATCTCCAGGACTGTGCTCGCGGCAGCATCGTCAATCCAAATGGGTGCCTCAGCCAGCCGGCCCAGCGATTCGGTAATCTTGCGCCAGTCGTCCTTGTTAAAATGGCCGGTGCGGAACTTATGCGCGTCAATACGTCCCTCGGAGGAAATCAGGCGGAGTAAGAGCGATTCCTTCGACATTTCGAGGCTGAAAACCGCCACCGGCTTCTTTTCGCGCAGGGCCACATTCTCGGCGATATTCAAGGCCAAAGCAGTCTTGCCCATGGAGGGACGCGCGGCGAGGATGATCAATTCGGAAGGCTGTAGGCCTGAAGTTTGGCCGTCAAGAAGGGAGTATCCAGTCGTCAATCCCGTGACGCGCCGGCCTTCGGTAAAGATTCGTTCCAGCCGCTCGAAGTTGTCCCGCACCAGTTCTTTCACGCCGACGAAGCCTTCACGGATCCGTTGATCGGCCAATTTGAATACGAACGATTCAGCCTTGTCCAGAATCTCATCCACGCTCTCATTTGCGTCGAAGGCTTGCTGTTGAATGGCTTCGGTGGCGTGAATCAGGCCTCGTAACACGGCCTTCTCTTTCACGATCTTGGCGTAGAATTCGACGTTGACGATATTGGGCACGCCGTCCTGTAGTTGTGCGATATAGGCGGTGCCGCCGGCTGCTTCTAGCTTCCCTTCGCGATGGAGATATTCGTGGAGAGTCACCGTGTCGATGGGGCTGCGCGCCTCATCCAGTTTAATCATCGCGTCGAAAACTGCTCTGTGCTGCGACAGGAAAAAGTCGTCGGTCACTAATCCTTTCTCGATCGCCGTCATCAGATAGGGATTATTCCTGAGGATCGCCCCCAGGACACTTCTCTCCGCTTCTGCGTAATGCGGGAGTGGTCTGTCGAAACTCGTCGAAGTCGCCATGTTATTCGCCTCTGATCCGCCCTCGAATGAGCTAAAAGGTGCGAAGAATCAAACAAGGGCTGAACTCTACACTATAACCGCTTATAGTCCGCATTTACTCAGTCGGTTATTCAGGCGCAAGGAAGAGGAATTCATCGATTTGCACAGGGCAATTTTGGAAAAAGTGTTCAAATGTTGTGGAAATCGAAAAATTGTAACTGGAAATCCCGCGGAAATTCAATGGACACGCCCTGCTCAAGCGTGCCTAAGGACTGAGTTCGTACTTTACGCTTCCTTCTGCACCGTCAACTTCACGCTGGCCGTGACTTCCCGGTGCAATTTCACCGGCACTTGGTATTCGCCCACCAGCTTCACCGGATCAACCAACTGGATCTTGCGTTTGTCCACGGTGTAGCCCTGCGCGGCAATCGCATCGGCAATGTCCGTTGAGGTGACTGAGCCGAACAGTTGATCGTTATCGCCGGCCTTGCGCGTCAGCGTGAGCGAAATCCCGTTGAGCATTTCCGCCAACTTCTCCGCGGCTTCCTTTTCCGTGGCCTCGTGCTTCGCGAACACCGCGCGCATCTTTTCCAGGCGCTTCATGTTCGTGGGCGAAGCTTCCAGAGCCAGTTTTTGCGGCAGCAGATAATTCCGCGCGTAGCCTTCCTTCACTTCCAGCACCTGCCCCCGCGTTCCCAGCTTTTCCACGTCTTGCTGCAAGATGATCTGCATGACAGTGTCCTCAAATCCTTCGAGACTTTTTTGCGCCGCTTAAATTCGCGTCACTGAATCCGGCGCCATCGGCCCACTGGCTGAAACCGGGAAGCCGCCGTGAAATTTCTACAACTCCGCCGCGAACGGCAACATCGCGATATTCCGCGCTCGCTTGATGGCCACGCACAGCCATCGCTGATGCCGCGCGCAGGTGCCCGTCATGCGCCGCGGCAGAATCTTCCCGCGCTCCTGCACAAACGGTTGCAGCATCTCGGCTTTCTTGTAATCGATGTAATCCACGCGGTCCACGCAGAACCGGCACACCTTCTTCTTCCGGACGTAGCTGCGCTTCCCGCGTTTGTGCGGTCCTCCGGGGCCACCGCCTCCAGGCCCGCCGCCACCGGGACCACCGCCTCCCGGCCTGCCGCCGCCTCCGCCCCCGCCGCCTGGCCGCCCTTCCGGCCTCGATCCTTGTGATCCGTGTTCGTCTGCCATTCGACTTTTCTCCCGTTAACTTGTTGGAGCGGCCTGCTCAGGACCGCCGGATGGTGCTGCGGGCGCGGGCGGCGCGGTTGCCGGCGCTGTTGGCGGCGCTATGGGCGGGGCCTTGCGCGGCCTCCGTGCGGCGCGCTTTTCTCGGCGCTTCACCAGTTTCTGCTGCCGCTTCAGATCTTCGTCCAGGCGCACGGTCATGTACTTGATCACCGGATCGGAAACTTTGAGCCGCCGCTCGAG
>JBGPTK010000010.1:0-33612 GCA_041490605.1 Terriglobia bacterium
GCAAAACACCCCGTTTAAGACACATTCCAGTGGATTCTCGCGGGCAGGATTGAATAGATTGGCGGTCGCTCGACACGTCACGCTTCGAGGATCGTTGTTTGGAAAGCCTACGGCGGTATGCAAGCGTCGCACGGCGAGCACACAAACTCACTACCCGACTGTACGCTGTCTCTCGGGCAGTCTTTCACTTCTCTCAGCCCTTCAAGCTTCTTTCCCCGAATTTGGGCTCAGCCTCCGTTGCCGGGCCTGTCTGTCCGGTTTCCGAACTCCCGTCCGCCATGTGGACGAGGCTCGCTCAGCCTTTGCCCTCAGATCGACCGCAAGGGACTCTTCGCACGCTGAAGCTTCAATACCTAATTGGACAAGTACTCTTGTCCGAAAGATAGCGATAAGGGAATCTCGAAACAGGATGGAGGGGGCAAAATGAAGCGTGCATCTAGCATTTTGGCTATTATATTTTGCGTGGCGCTCGCGGGGTGCGGCGTCTCTTCGAGCGGGTCCGGTCCAAACTCAACCAACAACGCGACGATGCAGCAAGGGCAGTGGGAGTTTGCCATTGCTCCAAACAACTCAAACCCAGTCTACCTAGATGCGAACTTGATAGTATCGTCTGCCTCGAATTCTGGCTCTGGCGACGATGTTTCCTCCACGGCTTTCAACACATTGCTATTCGTGAATGGCGGAGCCATAGCCAACGGTCTTTTCGGGAGTTGCACCAACTTAGCTATAAATGGGACTCTTTCAGGAAATACCCTAACAGTCTTCTTGATCTCACCCGGCTCGTCCGCACCAAACAATGGATCGTTTTCAGGCACCATTTCGAATAACGGTCTGTCTGTTTCTAATGGTTCATATTCGATTTTGGGTATGTGTGGCTTCGCCCCGGCAAACACTGGTGGGACGATCACAGGCTATACCATCGCTCCTGTCAACGGGACTTTCAGCGGCACGTTGACTGATGCATTCGGAAACATGAACTCCGTTGTGATGCAAATGAGTCAGAATTCCAATTTTGGTATCACAGCCTCGGGAACCTCGACCGCCTCCGGTGTCATCACGAATCTTTCAATCGCGCCGAATGTCGGAAACGGAGGATTCAGTAATGTCATAGGGGCAACGATCCAAGCCACGGGCACAGGAACCAACATCAGCGGAAACTCGCAATTTCAAGTATTTGGACATTTCAACCCCGCTGCGACCCAGATAACGCTCGGCTTTTTGAGTGGAAATGTATGGAAAACTGGCGTGTTGACAAAGCAATAGTAATCCTACTCGCGAAAATCTGCGGACCGTTCGCCCACTAATAATGGGCCTCTGCCCTTTTGCTTCCCCCAAATTTCAAGACTTCATGGCCGTCCGGTTTGCGGACAGGAATAAATCTGCGAACTGCCTCGCAACGATGTCCGCGAGTTTGGCGCGAGAAGGTTTCGGCCTTCCCAGTGCCGCAAGGATTTCAGGCATCGGAGTAGCGGCAACGGATCGATCCGGTTTACCAACGGTCTGCCAGTCACAGGGTGAAACTGGACGTTTTCGGTTATCGGCTCTTTTGGCGCTGGCGCTGACTGTGCGGGCTCCGAGGGCAGAGTTCCCGAGAAATTCCTAAGCGCGGGATTGTTCATGGTGCGCTCTAATTTTTCTGCCTGCTTAATCTGTCCGGTTTCCGGACGATCCGCGGGCGAGGGTTCGGCGGACAGGGTCGAAGGCTGTCTTGAGTTGACCAATTTGATTTCTCCTTGGTTGATCGAGCGACTTGCGCGCTTCGCATGGCTTGGTATAAAACCGCACATCGTGAGCGTGGAGCACCCCGACTCTATAGGAGAGAATGTGTCTGCTATCGAATCTCTCACTTCGCGCGTTCAATGGCTTAACAATTCCGTCGATTGGTGGAATACCGCGATAATCGTGGCACTCGTTTTCGCGGCCGTCGCGGCGGTGATGGTCGGCGGTACAACCTATCTGGCTTTTAAGAAAGCCAAGCAACTGGCAAACGCAGTGAGCGAATTATCGGCGGCAAAAGAGGCGAAGCTTTCCGATGAGTTAAGAAATCAAGGTGAAAGAACAGCTAAAGCCGAACAGCGAGCCGCTGAAGCAGAACAGAAAGCGGAGGGATTTCGACTCGATATTGCCACTGCAAATCAACGTGCTGCGGAGGCCGCGAGAACGGCAGAGTCAGAGCGGCTGGAACGGGTGAAGATCGAAGAAAAGCTAAAACCTCGAACGCTGAGTGGAGAACAACAACAACGAATGGAGGAAAAACTAAAACCGTTTTCGGGCACGCCTTACGAACTCGCAGTTGATCCGATACCGGAGGCGATTAATCTTATAGGCGCTGTCGATGCGATCCTTAGGTCCTCAGGTTGGGTTACGGGACAGTCTGCCAAGACAAATTTTCGTATGGCCTTCACTCTGCCGAGTGGATCAAAGGTTGAACAAGAATACTCCGCTGGAGTCGCGGTTAAACTAACGCGGACTCTGTCGGCCAAGTATGGAACCGCCGCTGAAGCGTTTATCCTAGCGTTGCAGGCAGAGGGGATTCCTGCTAGGTACGAAATTCTCCCCGAATCAGACCCCAGCCCTCACAACATACACGTAACTATCGGCAGTAAAGAATAAGATCAGAATCAAGAGAAGCATTCTCAAGATAGTGGCACCAGTTGGCACCAATTCATTATTTTACGAAAGCTAGCACCGTGACCGTGTAGGACTTAGAAAGTTACCTTCTGATTTCGACTCCCACACGCTTCCGCCAATCTCCCCTTGGTCTCATTGCCCTTGCTCCCCGGAGCATCCGGATTCGCTCCTCCAAAATGCGGGCATTGCGCTCAAGCCTTCGCTGCGGCCAATCCTTCTTGGCTGCCATCCGTCTCGCGTCCTGACGCAGCCGCATCCCGTGCGACCAGGTCACCACAATCCGGCTTGTTCAACATCCTCAAATGCTTTTGGGCAGGCTGGGACTCACAACAGCCGGTGATTTCGAAGATTATCTCGATTACTCCTTTACAGGGCGGCGCCGCTCCCCATAAGATGCGGCGCGAAGGAGCCTTATGAATAACGTTATTCTTCTCCTGCGGCAGTGCAGGCCAGCGTTTCTTGTTTTGCTCACATTCTGTCTCTCCGCCCCAGCGCTTCGGGCGCAAGCGCCGATAACCAACGATCCATCGCAGTACGGCCCGTACTTCGGCGTGTTCCTTGCCGGAGGCGATGGCCTGAAGGCCCCGCTTGCCGCGCACGACACCGTGCTGCGCGCTGATTCCCTGTGGTCCTTATATTGTTGGGTGCGCATCGAAGAGCCGCTGCAAACCGCAACTCTAGCGGCGGGAATTGGCGACACCACCGAGGAATACCCGCGTTACCTCGGCGCGGATGCGCATACGTTCTTCCTGTGGATGGGCAAAGATAACAGCCTCAGCGCACCCATCGCGCTCACTCCCGCGAAATGGCACCTTCTGGCAGTGACGTTCGACGGCACGGAATTCCGTCTCTATAGCGACGGCACACAGGTGGCAAGCGGCGCGCTCGTCCTCGGCAGCGTCAGCCCGGTGATCCAAATGGCGCCGCCCGCTCTGCCCTGGCCCGACGGCCAGCACTTCGGCGGCCGCATAGCATCTCTCGTTCTTGTGCGCCAGGCGCTCAGCGCCGGCGAAATCAAGCAGCTCTACGAAAAACACGATGACTTCTCGCCATTCGTCTTCGAGGAAGGATCGAAGAGCTGGCCGGTGCAGACCCGTGGCCAAGCAGGCTATCGAGCTCCTCAAGATCCTTCCAGCATGCCAACGAGTAAAGCGCCGTTCTCTGCACCCGTCGCCCACGCTTTGCCGCCCGCACAGCCGGCGCTGCAGGCCAGCGGCGCAAACACCTGGAAGCTCGCGGGCGGTTGGCGCCTGAACGCGGCCCCAGAAGTGAAGGCCGATGGATCAGCGATCGCGCAGGCCGGATTTGACGCTGCAAGCTGGATGCCGGCCGTTGTGCCTGGAACGGTTCTCACCACCCTCATCGAGCGCGGCGTCTATCCCGATCCGGAATACGGGCTCAACAATCTGGCAATTCCGGAAAGTTTGAATAAGCAGGACTATTGGTATCGCACGGAAATCAAATCGCCGGTAGCCATTCACGGCGATCATCTCACGCTCACGTTTGAAGGCATCAACTACAAAGCAATTGTCTGGCTCAACGGCCGCCGCCTCGGATCCATCACTGGCGCATTCATTCGCGGCGTTTTCGATGTCACCGGAATTTGGAAGACGGGCAAAGGCGACACCAACGTTTTGGCAGTCCAGGTTTCTCCCCCGCCGCACCCGGGCATTCCACAAGAGCAATCGATGAAAGGCGGACCCGGTGAAAATGGCGGGATCATGTGCCTGGATGGGCCAACCTTTGTTGCCTCGGAGGGCTGGGATTGGATACCCGCCATCCGCGATCGCGAAACAGGGATCTGGCAGGCCGTCGAGCTGAAGGCGACGGGTTCGGTAAAGATCGGCGATCCTCAAGTGGTCACCACGCTGCCGCTGCCCGATACCAGCCGCGCGGACGTTGTCATAACCGTGCCGCTCGACAACGCATCAGGCGCGCCCATTCATGGAACGCTGAAGGCATCGTTCGAATCGGTCGACTTGGCGAAAGAGGTAACTCTCCCTCCCGGCCTCACCACCCTGAAGCTCACGCCCGCCGAGTTCACGCAACTCACCGTGCAGCAGCCGCGTCTATGGTGGCCGAATGGCTACGGAAAACAGGAGCTCTACCACCTGAAGGTGACGTTCGGCCTGGGAAACAATCAGTCCGATACCAGGCTGTCGCGGTTTGGAATTCGAGAGATCACTTATGAGCTGAGCTTGCTCGACGCCGCCGGCCACTTGCGTCGCGTCGAAGTCGCGCCCACGCGTGGGAAAAAAGGCAACGACGGAATCGTCGACGTCACGCATGAAGGCATGCGGCAAATCCCCGCCGCCGATCCCATGCCGCCCAATTTTCCCGAAGAGTGGCGGGCAAATTGGCACTCCTGGGTTGCGTCGTTGGTGCCGGGAGCGGAATCTTCCCCCGCAGTCCGCCCGCTTACCGAAGCCGGACCGGCGCCTTACCTGGTCATCAAGGTCAACGGAGTGAGAATCGCCTGCCGGGGCGGCAATTGGGGCATGGACGATTTGCTCAAGCGCGTCTCCCGAGAGCGCCTCGAGCCCTTTTTCCGCCTGCATCATGACGCCAATCTAAATATCATCCGCAACTGGGTCGGTCAAAACACGGAGGAAGTCTTTTTCGACCTCGCCGATGAATACGGCCTTCTCATCTGGAATGACTTCTGGGAGACGACTCAGAACTACAATATCGAAGCCGAAGATCCGGCGCTGTTTCTCGCCAACGCGCGCGACGCGATCTTGCGTTACCGCAACCATCCCTCCATCGCGGTCTGGTGCGGCCGCAATGAAGGCGTTCCCCAGCCGATCATCAATTCAGGGCTCGCTGATCTCGTGAATTCACTCGACGGCACCCGCTACTATTCCCCCAGTTCCAATCAGATCAATCTTCAAAACAGCGGTCCGTATAAATACATGGACCCAAAGCTGTATTTTACCGCCCTCAACCGCGGATTTTCGGTTGAAACCGGAACGCCATCCATGTCCACCCTCGAATCGTTCCGGAGCACCACGCCAAAACAAGACCAGTGGCCCTTCGACGACGTCTGGGCCTATCACGACTGGCATTTCAGCGGCAACGGAGACGTCGCTCCCTTCCTGGCGGAAATGCAGGCGGAGTTCGGCGCGCCAACTGGCCTCGAGGATTTTGAGCGCAAAGCGCAGATGCTCAACTATGTGGATCATCGCGCGATTTTCGAGGGGATGAACGCCCATCTCTGGACTCCGAACAGCGGCCGCATGTTGTGGATGACGCAGCCCGCGTGGCCCAGCACGATGTGGCAGATTCTCAGTCACGACTACGACACGCAGGCCTCCTACTACGGAGTGAAAATAGCCAGCGAACCCATCCACATTCAGCTCGACCTCTCCAATTATGAAGTGGCGGTGGTGAACAACACCACCGCTCCCCTCGCCGGCCTCTCGCTCGACGCCAGCGTATATTCGTTGGCCAACAAACTGCTGCTCCATCACCAGGAGCAAAAGAATGCCGGGGCGAACTCCGTCACAGACGGTTTCAATCTCGATCTTGCCCCCCTGCTGGCGTCTGATGTCGTGCTCGTCAAGCTCGATCTGCGCGGGGCTGGCGGCCAACTTGTGTCCCAGAATTTGTACTGGCTGGCAGCCGGGAGTTCCTCCTACCGGGCGTTGAATCGGCTTCCGCCCGCCGAAATTTCAGCCAGCGCTTCCTCTTCGCGAACCGGCGACACTCTGCGCATCCGGGTGCGGCTGCAAAATAACGGCAGTGCGGCCGCTCTCGAAAACAAACTCACTCTCCTGAACGCCGGCGATGGCTCGCGCATTCTCCCCGCCTATTTCAGCGACAACTACGTCTCCCTGTTGCCCGGCGAAACGCGCGAGATCGAAATCGAGTTTCCAGCTTCCGCCGCAAAGGGACCGGCGCAAGTAGCGATTCGCGGCTGGAATCTCGCGCCTCGGATGGTCCATCCTGTTGAGGACAAGCGGTGAGCAGTCGAGCATCGCGGACGTTTGAATTATGAGTGATTCTGCCGGAGTTTCCTGCGGCGTGGGATTGGTGCGGAGATTTTTATGTACATGAAAATCATTTCGTGGCTAACGGCGCTGGCCTGCGCTCTCATTCTTATTTGCTTTGTGCGTCTCGAATCTCGGGCGCAAAACCCTGGGGCGCAGGTCGGCATATTTGAAAACCACCAGGGCATTGGCAAAGTCCTTCACGCGGGTTCCGCCGAATTCGACGCATCGAAAAAGACCTACACCGTTAGCGGCAGCGGCGAAAACATGTGGTTCACGGCCGACGCTTTCCAATTCGCCTGGAAGAGAGTCTCCGGAGATGTTGCGCTCACCGCCGACATCTCTTTTTTGAGCGGAAGCGGGAACGAACATCGCAAAGCGGTGCTGATGGTTCGCCAGGATCTGGGCCCGGATTCTGCCTATGCCGACGTTGCGCTGCACGGAAACGGATTGACGTCCTTGCAATTTCGCGACGAGAAGGGCGCCGCGACGCATGAGATCCAATCGAACATTTCTGCGCCCGGGCGATTGCGCATCGAAAAACGCGGCGCCTATGTCTACATGTTACTCGCTGCCGATGGTCGCGAACTCAATCCATCCGGAGCATCCATCCGCATTCCTCTCCAGGGCACATTCTATGTGGGGATCGGCGTCTGCGCCCACGATAAAGACGCAGTGGAGAAAGCCGTTTTCTCAAACCTCAATTTAGAAACGCTAAGCTCGCCTTCGAATGCTCCGCCAACTCTTTACAGCTCGCTCGAAACAATCAATATCGAATCAACAGACCGGCGCATCGTTTACCTCGCGCCCGAACATTTCGAGGCGCCCAACTGGACGCGAGATGGCGCGGCGTTTCTCTTCAACAGCAACGGCCGCATCCTTCGTCTCCCCGTGACGGGAGGAAAGCCCGAGATGATCGACACCGGATTCGCCATCCGCTGCAACAACGATCACGGCATTTCGCCCGATTCTGCTTCGCTCGCCATCAGCGACCAGTCGCAGGAGGAGCACCGCTCCATCGTTTATATCGTGCCCATCAGCGGCGGCACGCCCCGGCGCATTACCCAGAACTCTCCTTCTTACTGGCACGGCTGGTCGCCGGATGGAAAAACCCTGGCGTTCGTCGGTGAACGAAATGGCGAATTCGATATCTATGCCATTCCCGCCGCGGGAGGCCAGGAAACGCGTTTAACCACCGCCAAAGGTCTCGATGACGGGCCGGAATATTCACCGGACGGAAAAGTTATCTATTTCAACTCCGAGCGCACCGGCAGAATGCAGATCTGGCGCATGCGCCCCGATGGGAGCGAGCAGGAACAAATTACCTCCGGCGATTTCAATAATTGGTTTCCTCACATCTCGCCCGACGGAAGGTGGATGGTCTTGCTCTCTTACGAAAAGAATGTCGCCGGGCATCCCGAAAACAAGGATGTCATGCTGCGCCTCATGTCGCTGAGCGGCGGACAAATTACCGTCCTGGCCAAACTTTTCGGCGGCCAGGGAACGATCAATGTTCCCTCCTGGTCGCCCGATAGCAAACAGCTGGCATTTGTAAGTTATGAATTCATGCCGGCCAAATGAATCCAGTGACGCTGGTTACCAAGAATCTTAGCAGGAGGTAATTTGCATTCCGATGCAATCCCGCCGCGAATTTATTAAACTCTCCATCGCTGCCGTCGGCGGATTCGCCTGTGGAAAATTTCTTGAGGCAGCGGTGCGCCGCCCTCTCGGTGTGCAGTTGTACACCGTGCGCGAGCAGGCGGCGCGTGATCTTCCTGCCGTCCTCGAAAAAATCCGCAAGATCGGCTACCAGGAAGTTGAGACCTACTGGGACGTCTACGGCCGCCCTGCCGCCGAACTCCGCAGCATGATCGGCGATCATGGTCTTCGTGTTCCCAGCGGGCACTTCGATTATGCCGGCCTCGATTCCAAAATCGACTATGCGAAGGTTCTCGGCGTCGATTACATGATCTGTCCGATGCTGCCGGAGAATATGTGGGGCGCTCTCGACGGCTTCAAACGAGCCGCCGATCAGTTCAATATTTGGGGCCAGAAGGTGCACCAGTCAGGAATGAAATTTGGATTCCACAACCACAACTACGAATTTCGGCGTTTCGGCAATACGAATGGTTTCGAAACACTGATGAAACTAACTGATCCGGAACTCGTGTGCATCGAAATGGACTGCTATTGGATCGCGCAAGCCGGAGAGAATCCGCTGCGGATGTTCAAAAAATACGGCAGCCGCATCAAACTGCTTCACTTGAAAGATCGCAAGCCAGGTTTCCCGGAATCACAAATAAAAAACGATGCCGCCGAACACTTTACGGAAGTCGGCGCCGGAACCATCAATTGGAAAAGCATTCTTCACGCTGCCGAAGAGAACGGCGTGAAGCACTTTTTCGTGGAACGGGACTCCGGCGATCTCCCGCCGTTCGAAAGTCTTAAAATCAGCTTTAAGAATCTGCAAGCGTTCCTGTGAGCGGCGCCATCAGGAGAACTCCCACACGCTTCCGTCATTTTTTCGAGCGCCGCTCTGATTAGCTGAGCCAATTCACCTTCCCGCTTGCGAATTCGTAGATGCCGCTGACGATTCGCAAGTGTTTTGCGGCGACCTCGCTCGAAAGCGCCGGCAGGGCCTCAAGCATTTTCACGGACTGCCGTACGTTCGCTTCGATGGCGGCGGCTAATTGTTTCTCGGCGCTGGCATGAGGATCAATTCCGCTCAGCGCCGGATCAATCTGCTTCAAGATCGTCTGAATGTCCGGGGTCTCCTTTGCACGTTCGTCCGGCGGCAGCAGCGCCGCTCCCACGGCCCCGCAATTCGTGTGCCCCAGCACCAAAATCAGGGGAGATTGCCGGTGCGCGACGGAATATTCCACGCTCCCGGCCACGTCGGCATCCACAACGTTTCCGGCCACGCGAATGATGAAAAGATCTCCCAATCCCTGATCGAAAATCAATTCAGGAGGGACGCGCGAATCGCTGCAGCCCAGGATCGTCGCGAACGGATGTTGCACCGGGGTCACTTCCGTGCGCCGTGCGGAATCCTGCCGCGGATGGACGGCCTTGCCGTCCACGAAGCGCGCGTTGCCGGCGATCAATCGCTGCAACGCTTCCTCGGGAGTGACTGATCTTGCCGGGGCAGCATGATGAGCCTGCAAAGCGCGGCAAATGGGAGACAGCGCCGCGTAGAGTCCCGCTCCCGCAAGGCCGGTCAACAATTGCCGTCGATTGATCCTTCGCTCGATCATTCCTTCCTCCTGTCAGTCCTGCTCAGAATCCAAAGAAGTGATTGGGTGGCGCGGCTCCTACGAAGAAAAAACAGATCGGCTCAGCGCGGATTCCGCTTCGGGGATTGTCGAGTACGTATCGAACAGCGGGTCTACACCGGTGATTTGCAGCACGTTCTTGACGCGGAGATTCAGCCCGGCCAGCGCGAGCTTGCGGCCGGATTTGTTGCACGACACGAAGATACGCACGAGCGCGCCGATGGCCATGGAATCGACTGAAGGAACTTCGCTCAGGTCGATGATCAAACCCGGGGCCGCAGACGCGCTCACGGCTTCCTGGAGTGCAGGCGAACTGGAATACGTGATGGCGCCCTTCACGCTGAGGATGTGGACGCTCGCGTTCGCTCCTGCACGCCCCGTCACCTGGAAAGTTTCGGCCGGCATGGGCGGCATTCTAGCGTTTCCCGCTGCCAAAAGCGAATCGCCGGGTCGGCGAGTGGCTTGGGCGGCGGCGCATGATTCGTTTTTTCCTTGGTTTTGGCATTGTCCGGCTAAGGATGCCATCGATAGGCGAACGGAGCGTTAGGAAACTGCGGGTGCAGCGGTTGCCAGTGCGGGGAAGGGTGCCGCGATTAACGGCATCGGAGTAAACGCGCGCGGAATGTGTTCGTCGATGAGCTGGTGAAAATCCGCGAGCGCTATCAACTCCGGGCGCAGCCCGATCCCGCATGCGGGACCATCGGGGTGCAAGAAACGCACAAGCAGCGCCCCTACGAATGCAAATTCTACATCAAACAGATCGGGGTTCAGAATGCACGGAAAGATGCGGCGGACGGGGGCTATCCGACTTCGGAGGGTTTGAGGTTGCGCCTGGCGCCGTGGCGGATGTGAAGGATTTCGACTTGCTTGTGTTTCTGTAGGACACGGAAGATTACGCGGTAGATGTGGGGCTTACGGCCGTAAAGAAGGTGGCGGAGATTGTCGCGTTTGCGCGTGACGGGGCAGCGGTTCGGCCGATTTTCGAGGCTGAGAATGGCTTTCTTAAGGCCGCGGTACCATTTCAGGGCAGCGCCGGAATGCTCGGCATTGATCTCCTCAAACAGGTGGGCCAGGTCGCGCTCGGCGCGCGAAGTGATTCTAACGAGGTATGCCATGCGTGGTTTCAAACTCGGCGAAGAACCTTTTCGCAGGGCGGGATTTGCCCTTTCTCGCCTCGGCTAAGCCCTGGCGGATGCCTTCTTCTATGTCGGCGCGGGCAGCAATGTCGAGCAGCCGCTGATAGGCCTCGGCATCCTGCACGATTGCGGCGGCCTTGCCCTTCACTGTTAGCACCACCGGGCGCCTGGTCTTCTTAAGCTGTTTCATGAAGTCGCCGGAGCGGCGGCGGAAGGTGGTGAGGGATTGGATGTCGCGCGTGAGGTCGAGCATTGCGCTGCTCCTTGGAAGCACCTTTTTAGGTGCTGCTAGAATACTATATCTTTCGAATACGGGAAAGGACGCTGGTGGCAAGTAAGGCCGGGCGCACCCCTTCGTACCTCGGGGTAAAGCGGCGCATGATCCTCAAAGGCCTTGACATTCTATTGCCTTTATGGTAAACAATTGTATGAGAGAATACGCTGACAATTCCCAATCACCCCTGCCGGGCTCCCATCGCCGCCTGGCATCGCTCCCCCAAAGGCATCCCAGCACACCCGTCCCGCTGAAACTTTCGATATGCGGAGCCCGTCTCCCTCAAATCCATTCGAGACCAACCGCGAGCATTTCTAATCGCCTGGCTAATCGCCAATGGAAAACAATGTCAAAATGACGCAAACCATTGACAACACGTGCGGTTATGAAATTCTAATCGCCTCTAAATCGTCTATTCGCGCGCCCCTGTTTTGCAGGCCGATTTTAACCGCAAAACAGCTCTCCGCCCGCGTGGCGTGTTACTATTCGCGCATCGTTAGGGTGGAATCGCGGGATTGGATTCAAAATTGGATTTGTGCTCGTGCGGGGCAAGCTTGGGTTCAGTTCGTTGTGAAAACAAAAATGGGGTGCATAGGGCGATGCTGATTCGAAGCCGGGGATGCTGGTCGAAGG
This sequence comes from Terriglobia bacterium, assembly GCA_041490605.1. Classification (GTDB taxonomy): domain Bacteria; phylum Acidobacteriota; class Terriglobia; order Acidiferrales; family UBA7541; genus JBGPTK01. The sequence goes on from JBGPTK010000010.1 coordinate 11,936, forward strand.
TGGCGCCGGTGTTGCTGGCGCTGACGCTTTTTGTCGGGGGATCTTGGGCGTTTAATCTTGCGGCGGGGGTGCCGCTTCAGAAGACGACGCCCGCGACGAAGTATGTAGGGGCGCTGCTTGTTTGCCCTGCTCGCCCTGCTTGTCCTGAGGAACGAAGGAAGGAACGAAGGGAGCTTCGAAGGGCTGCGCCCGGTTTTAAGCTGACCCCGGGTTACAGTTCAAATATTGCCGCGACAAAGGCCCAAGCGGAAAAGCAGAAAGCGGAGCCTTCCGGCGAAGGCGAAGAGGCGGAGAGCGAGGATCTCGCAACAGCCGCGGTGGTGATGGATATTTCGAAGGACTCGCCGGTAATTGCGGCGCTGTACAAGGCCACCCGGGAGACCAAGGAAAAACCGGCGCTGGAGCGGTTGGCGGAAGCGCGCAAACTGATCGAAGAAAAATCGGATGTCAAATCGGTGGATTCGCTGGGACGCACGGCGCTGCACTGGGCGGTGTTCGGCTCCAGCTACTCGAAAAAGCCCTCGATCACCGTGGCGTATGAAGAGATCGCAAATATGTTGATCGCGCAGGGCGTGGACGTGAATCACGAAGACTCGTACCAGAACACGGCGCTCGATTACCTTCTGTATTCGCCCAATTTCGAGATGCAGACGCTGCTGCTGGAGCACGACGCGGCCAGCGGATTTTTTGTTTCGTCCTTTGGTTTCAATCAAGAGATGCGGGACGACGAAGACGCGAGGGCAATCGAGAAGCCGCTCGCAAAAGCTCCGCGGCCGGCCAAATCCGATTTGGCGGCGGGACAGACGATTTCCATTCAACTCGAGACCGCGGTGTGGAGCGACAAATCGCGCACCGGCGATCCCGTGGAAGCGCTTGTGAAGGAGCCATCGGGGGATGCCTCGCGCGCGATCCTGACGCCGGGAACCAAAATTGAAGGCACGGTTTTGTTCGCGGAGAAGGCGCCGGATAAATACAGCCGGCCGCGGATCGTGATCGACTTCTCGAATGTCGTGCACCGTAACGGCGTGAAGTCGCCTCTCTATGCGCGCGTGCTGGCGGTGGACAATGCGCGGGAAACGGTGCGCAACAACGAGATTATCGGCATTGTGCAGCCCCACGCGAATTCCAAAGTGTCCCTGGCTTTTTCGGCCGTGGGAATGGTGCATCCGGCGGCCGGGTACGCGGTGAAGGGAGTGCAGGCAGCTTATGGAGCCTCCCTGCGGCGCGAAATTCACTTTCCCACGGGAACGGACATGACCCTGCAAGTGACGCGTCCTTCGAATTTGAAGGCGAAGGAGAAGTGGGACGGCTGGCCTGACTTGCCGATGGATGCCGATCTGAAAAAGATCGTGCTGGCGGCGCCGATGCGCACCGCGGCCAAGAGCGGAGAGCCTTCGGACATCACCAACCTGTTGTTCATCGGCTCGGAACAACAGATCGAGGCGGCGTTTCAGGAAGCGGGATGGCTGTGGGCGGACGATATCAACGCCAAGTCAGCCTTGAAAACAATTCACGCGACGATGCGCCAAAGCGGTTATGCGCAGGCGCCGATGTCGCTGCTGACCTTGAATGGCGCGGCGCCGGATTATGTTTATCAAAAGGGCTTGGATACGCTGGTCAAGCGGCATCATTTGCGGATTTGGAAGTTGAAGGAGACGTATCACGGGCAGGTAGTGTGGGCCGGCGCGGCCACGCACGATATCGCGCTGAAAAGCGGGGGGAAGGGGTCGAAGTGGTATCACCGAATTGATTCCCACGTGGATCGCGAGCGCGATTTTATCAGGGCCGATTTTTTGTTCTCGGGAGTGGCGAAGGCCTATGCCATGGCGCCGCGGCCCGACGCGCCGAAGAAATTGTCGAACGCCACCGGCGATCAATTGATGACGGATGGGAGCATGGTGGTGATCGCGCTGAGTGAGGCGAAGCAGCAGCCTGCGGATTGAAGGAAGCGGAGGCACCGTGCGCGCCGGTGCGCGTGCGCGCGGCTAGATTTCGATGATCATGTCGGCGAGGCGCGTGGGATAGGTGTTGAGGATTTCGCCTTTATCCTTGCGGACCACCACAGTGTCGGAGTGGCGGAAGCCGCCGAAATCAGGATCGTAAACTCCCGGTTCACAACTGAAAGTCATTCCCTCGCGGAGAATTGTGGTGTCCCCTTCGGCGATCCAGGGCGATTCGTGCCCCTGCAGTCCGATGCCGTGGCCGGTGCGATGGCGAAGAAATTTTTCGAAGCCGGCTTTGCGGATCTGATCGAGAGAGAGTTGATCGACTTCCTGAGCGACGGCGCCATCTTTCAATGCCATGATCGCCGTGTCGTGCGCGGCGAGCATTGCCTCGTAAAGACGCCGGGCATGATCGGTGGGCTGGCCGACGGAGAAAGCGCGTTCACATTCCACCGTGTAGCCGCCGACGCGCGAGCCAAAACTGAGAATCAGCGGGTCACCCGGTTTCAATTTGTCCTTACTGGGAACGGCGTGAGGGAAAGCGGAACGCTTGCCGAAGGGCAGGAGGCCGCCGAAGGGAGCCTCGATGGTGACGCCTTCGACATCGTGAAGCTCGACTGACATTTTATCGGCGAGGGCGTTGGCGGTGGCCTTGAGGATTTGATCTTCGGTGACTCTGCCGTTTTTGGCGATGAAGTCGCGGCCGGAGGCGACCATGAAATCGGCGAAATACATGGCGCGGCGCATCACGCGCAACTCGTCTTCGTCCTTCACCCAACGCATTTGTTCGATCAGGTCGCCGGAATTTACAAATTTGGCGTGAGGCGCGCCTTTTTTTATTTCTTTCAAGCGGCTGGGCGTTGGTTCTTCGATGCCGATGCGGCCGCGATCCAGGCCGCGACGCGCGACGCGTTCGAAAATCCAGCGAATGCGATTTTCCGGGCCGGGATAGTCAAAATAAGCTTCGTATTCCTGCACCCACCACAGTTTCACCTGGTCGGATTCGAGATCGGGAATAAAAAGAGCCGGATCGCCGGACTTGGGAATGAGCGCGGCAAGCGGCCGTTCCGTGGAGATATGAAAATAGCCGACCGTGTAGATGATGTTGGTGGCGTTGAGCAGCACGAGCGCGTCGAGCTTGCGCTTGGCCATTTCCGCCTGCACCTGCTGGATTTTCTTGCGATACCAATCGGGTTGCAGGCGGTCGTGCTCGCCGGTTTGTAGCACGGGAGCGCCCAAGGCGGCGGAAAATTCCAGGGCGCGCGCTCGGCCGGGAGTGATCACGCGCAAGGTGGAAGTGACGACGGTGGCTTCAAGCGCGGAACGCAAGAAATCGCGGCGTGTGCGGGACATGGCGAAGGTGCCTCCCAGGAAATCGTGTTGGGTTTAGGGCCGGACCTGAAGCTTGCAGCGGCGAGGTCGACTACTCTTCCTTGAAGTCGCCCATTTGCATGGTCAGGTAGCGTTCGTAACCCAGTTCGTTGATCTGATGCAATTGAGACTCGAGAAAGTCCACGTGGCTTTCTTCGTCTTTCAAAAGGACGACGAGCAGGTCGCGCGTTCCGTTGTCTTTTTCCTGGACGGCGATCTGAATGGCCGCGTTGTATTCGGAGACGGCGGAGAGTTCGAGATTCAAATCGCTTTCGATGGCCTGGCGAACATTGGCGCCCACGGTGAGCTTGAGCGGCTCCATGCTCGGAGTGCCGTCGAGGAACAGGATGCGCTCGATCAATTTTTCGGCGTGTTTCATTTCGCCCATGGATTGTTTCTTAATGAAGCCGGAGAGCTTGCGGTAGCCCCAGTTCTCGCACATCTCGGCGTGCAGAAAATATTGGTTGATGGCGGTGAGCTCTTCGCGCAGGGCTTTGTTGAGTTGTTCGATGACTTTCGGATTTCCTTTCATAGGAAGAGGATTATGCCAGAGTGCGGGAAGGGAAGTAAACGGAACCGTGGAGTGGAATCGAGAAACGAAATGATTTCTGCACGGGGCGCTTCGAAACGTCATTCGCTCTTCATTTTCTTCGGTGGGTTTTTCGACGAATCGTTCGACGGGGCTTTGGCCGGGGCTTCGGAATCCCGATCCGCGCGGTCGGCGCGCGGCTCTTCTTCTGGCCCGGCTTTGTTTTCTTGTTCTTCTCGACGCGCAGCTTCCATGCCGTGTGTAATGCGCCGGCGAGCACATCCTCATGTGCGGAGGCAAGCCGGATATGCGTCATTCCCATGCGGCCCCATCCGCCTTTGATGGGGAGGAAAACTTCGGGCAATTCCTCGACGAACGCCGCCTGCTGCCCCAGATTGAGCATCAGGTTTCCGTAGCCCTGGTGCGCCGAAGCGAGCGTCGCAAAAATTCTGCCGCCCACGCGGAAATCGGGCTGGCCCATGTGCGAACTTTCTTCAGCGCCTTCCAGGCTAAGTGCAATCCGCCGGAAATCGTTTGCATTCATCGAAGCTTCGCTCCTGTTCGGCTCCCAGCATTTTACACCATGGGTGTTCGACGAGGCCTGCCTAGGCCCGGCAGGCCATTCAAGGGAAGCGCGAGCCCAGCGTTCAGCGTTAAAGGTTAAGGCTGAAATCTGAGGCCGGGCTCCAAATTCCTGTTCGGCGTCAAATTGCGCGTCATCATCCGCTCGGCGGGAGGGAGTTCGAGTCTGCTGCTGGATAGTGCCATTGTCTTTAAATCAGGATTTATTCCGGAGCGCTGTGTAACTCAGACAAAAAGACGTCTCTGAAGTCGATATTCAGGGGAGTACTCGATTCAGGATAGCGAACGAGCCGCTGATATTCACATCTCCCTGCCACAGGATTCTTTGACCGCTCTTGATCGTCATGTGCTGGAGGCCTCGGGGAACGCCCTCGAGCTTGTACCTGCCGCCCACGTCCGTGTAGCGATAACGGCCACCGATCGAAACAAACACGTTCACAGCCGGCCTTGTATTGCGGTAGGTAATCGTGCCGATCACCGTCGAGGCCTGCGCACGCAGATCAGGAGCCAGCAGAAGCATCGCTGCGGCTAAGACGCAGCTCAAGCTCAGGATCGTAAGCGAAGCGGACGCGACCTCATCGGCAACCCAAACTTTCCCCTCTGCATCTTCTTGCCTGCCCTCATGAAGGAATCGGTGAACCATGGGCTCCCTCTCTGGATTTAATGGCGGATCGTCAAATTCCCTGGATCATCCGTCGCAAACACTTGTCTATAAGGTGCGTGGCTGCCTGCTCCGATTACATATATATAGGGGAGATCCGTGGGCTTCACATGGTGCGCTTTGATGGCGAACTTCCCGTCTTGCTGGAGTTGCACTTCGCTCACTCCGAGCACCACGCTGGCTTCCTGTACGGACGGTGTTACTGTGCCAGAGTAAGTCACCTCGGCGGATTGTTCCGCTAGGCAAGCCTTTCCATTCGCTACCTCAGCTATAGCTTTATCGAGCTCCGTCGTGAGATCGGTTATTTTGTCCTGTTTCTTTTTGTCGTCAAATTGCATGTAGGAGACGGACAAAAGCGTGAGGATCACGACAAATCCCGCTGCTGCGCCTCCCAGTTGATATTCTGGTTTACTCACAGTAGCCGTGCTTTTCAGAATTTTGAAAAGGACCCAGGCGGCGAGCAGGCTCAAGCCGAAGAGGACTGAGATTACGATTAGTGGCATATCTACCCCCTCATTCACCGGAACCCAAGAATTTAAGAACGGGACTATGTAACTCTATAATTATTCAATTCTTACATAACATAATCCTTGGTTACAAGAGCAACATTTACGGGGGCCATTCGGTTTTGCTCACGGCCAGCGTGGACAAAATTCATACACTCTCGTTTGGAGCGAACGAATCGGTCTGGTTGTGAGGCAGGGCTTGCGAGAAATACGGGTTATCCGCGGCGGAGAACTTCTTGGAGGATGCGCTTGAATTCGGGATCGTCGTGGATGCAGTTGAGGTCGCTATCCTGGGCCGCCCAGTCGGGATTGCTGTAGCCACAATCGACGGAGCGGCTGAACATGGTCAAGGCTTCGGCTTTCATGCTGAGGCACCCATACGTGCAGGCGGCGTTGTAGAGAGTATCGGGATCGCCGGGGCGCATGGAAACGGCTTTTTCGAGCTCGGCGACGGCTTCGCGGGCTCTGCCCAGCGAAGCGTAATCCGCGGCGAGCAGAATCCGCGCGCGGACATCTTCGGGCACCATCTCAAGCTGCTGCTGGATAACGACCATCTCTTTTTCGCGGAATTTATTCGCCGTTGCGGTATCGCCCAGCGCCATAAAAGAATTCACGATTGGAATGTAGACGTTGTAATCATCGGCGGCGGCTTCAATGGCGCGATCGGCGAAGGCCGCCGCCTCCTTGTGGCGCGAGGAAGCGAATAGGGCGCGCATCAGGACGTTATAGGCGCCTTCGCAATCCGGCTTGCTTTCAATGGCTCGCTGGGCCAGCGCAATCGCTTCGTCATATTTGCGCTGGGCGTAAAAGATCCGCCCGCGGGCCGAATGGGCTTCCGGAAGCTGAGGATCGATGGCAATCGCGCGGTCGGCGGCCTGCAAGCCTTTTTCGATCCAGCGCGGATCCTTGCCGTGCAATTCGAATCGCATGCCGCAAACCTGGGTGATGCCCGCATGCGCCAGGGCGAAATCGGGATCGAGCTTGATGGCCTGCTCGAACATCTGCATGGCGAACTCCAGGTTCTCGCGGCGGGCGTAATTTCGTCCGCGCAGAAAATAATCATAAGCCTGGAGATTTTCGGTGGGCTTGAGAGCCATCACCTGTTCTTCCTGGGGAGAGAGCGTGATGCGAAGAGCCTGGGCGATGCTGCGCGCGATTTCTTCCTGCACTTCGAAGATGTCCTTGAGCTCGCGGTCCAGCCGCTCGGCCCACAGGGTCAAATCAGTTTCGGTGTCCACGAGCTGAGCGGTGATGCGCAGGCGGTTTCCGGCGCGGCGCAGGCTGCCGGTGAGCGCATATCCGGCGTTGAGTTCCTGCCCGATTTGTTTTGCGGTGACGGGCTTGTCTCGGTAGGGAAGCACGGTGGCGCGAGGGAATACTTGCAGGCCCTTGATCTTGAGCAATTCGGTGACGATGTCTTCGGTCATGCCGTCGCGAAAATATTCGTCCTCTTTAGCGCCGCTCAGGTTTTCGAAATAGAGGACGGCCAGCGATTTTGCCGCGCGCGGCGCGGCAGCCGCGCGGGAGGAATCGGAATCGTGCCGGAGCCGCTTCAGGTCCGCGCTCAGGGAAGAGGCGCTCTGGTATCGCGCGACGGGGTTTTTCTCGAGCGCCTTGTTGATGATGGTGGAAAGTTCCGCGGGCAACCGCGGATTGATGCGGCTCGGCGAGAGCGGCACGCGATTCAGGATCGCCTCAAAAATCACGGCGGAAGTGGTTCCGGAAAAGGCGTGGCGTCCCGTGGCCATTTCGTACAGCACGGCGCCAAACGAAAAAATATCCGTGCGGTGATCGAGCTCTTCGCCACGGGCCTGCTCGGGCGACATATAGGCGACTGTGCCGATGGCGCTGCCGGGGCTGGTGAGCGGATCGGGTCCGGCCGCCGCCGTGGCCATGGCGGAAACACCGACGGCTTCGCCCATGCGCTGCCGCGCGCTGGTGAGCTTGGCCAGGCCGAAATCGAGGATCTTGGCGCGGCCGCTGTGAGTGACAAAAATATTCGCGGGCTTGATGTCGCGATGAATGATGCGCTTGGAGTGCGCGGCTTCGAGGCCATCGGCGATCTGCGCGGCCAGATTCAGAATTTCGTCCTTTTCCATGCGCTGGCCTTCGATCAGATGCTTCAGCGTGTGGCCTTCGAGCAGTTCCATGGCGATGAAGGGCTGGCCGACGTGCTCGTCAACGTCGTAGATGGTGCAGATATTGGGATGATTCAAAGCGGAAGCGGAGCGCGCCTCGCGTTGGAAGCGCTCGAGCGCCTGCGCGTCCTTGGTCATGTCTTCCGGCAGGAATTTCAGGGCGACGTTTCGTTCGAGACGGGTGTCCTGAGCTTTGTAGACGACGCCCATTCCGCCGCCGCCAAGTTTTTCGAGCACGCGGTAATGTGAGACGGTCTTGCCGATCATGTGAGGGCGGGCCTAGTCACGACCTGCGAATGTTAGCGGAACGGATGGGTCAAGTCAACGCGACTTAAAATGGGATTGGGAGTCAATTTGAAATCTCCACTGAAATAATATCGGCTGCGGAAAACGTGTATGCGGCTGATGTATCGCGATAATTGTCAGGGCGCGTAGTATGCAGAACATCAGCGATGATGTCTTCGTCTTCCTCACAAATAAAGACAACGCGAACTTTGGCAACCTCGCCATCCTTCATTCGCAGTGTAACCGTCTTATCTAGAAACTGCTTCAAATCGACTATTTTCATACTCCGGCCCTCAATACTTCATGTTCCAACCATTGCCTCCATGTTGCCACACCCCGCGATCACTCGCGAGCGCGTTTCTGATTCAAACTGCTCCAGTACCTAGAATGGTTGCATTCAAGATGCGCTCGGCACGGCCGAATTACAGTGATCGGGGATAGTCTTGAAGGGGATTATGCGTAGAATAGAAGAAACGGTACGGAGAAATTCGATGTCGCCCTTCAAGAAGAAGAAACGGAAATTGGGAAAGAGCAAGGAAGCGAAGCGCCGCGCCAGAGACGTGGTAGGCTTGCCGCCGCCGGAAAGAGTGATTATTGAGAAGCGGTTCAAGCCGCCGAAGCACAAAAAGAAGATTATCGAAGAGGAATTATTGTGAGGAGGCTCGTGTTGCGCTGGGGGGGGGGCACGCGGTGAGAAATGCACTGCTGCGTGAATTCTAAATTGCCGCTGGATTCCTCGCTCCGTTCGGAATGACTGCGAGAGACTCGCCCGATTCGGGATGATCCTGAGTAGGGTAGGTTCCGACGGAACCTAGTTTTTGGAGCTTCAACCGGGCTTGTAATCGGGGACGATTTCGCCGGGGCGGAAGACGGGAAGCTCGGGCTTGCCGGAGTAATGCGCCAAGTCTTTTGATATTTTTTCCAGGATATTCTTGTCGAAGCCCAGGCTGCTGGCAATCAGCTTTCCGTCCGGAGCGATCAGGAAAATGCTGGGCACATTCGTGAGGCCATATTGATTGGAGACGGCGTAGTTCTCGGCATCGATCAGAGCGGGGAATTTCACGCCGAATTCCTGGCAGAAGCCCCTGGTATCCTCGGAATCGTCCTGCGAAACAGCCCAGATAGCGACTTTTTCACCGCCGTACATTTCGTACAATCGCTGGAGGAAGGGGAAAGTGAACTGGCACACCGGGCAACTGATCTTGAAAAATGCGGCGAGCACGGGGCCTTTTTTCAGAGCAGCGGTGAGAGAAAATGATTCGCCGTTCATGCCGGGAAGAGTGAAAACCGGGGCGGGCTTTCCGGTGCCCACACAACTCATCGGCTTGGCTCCAAAGAACTGGCGGATATAACGAAAAAGCATCTTCGCGGCATTGTATCCCACTTGAATTGGATGCAACAGCGGACGAAAGGCTTCAGCGAACGATTCGCCACTCCCGGCGAAAGTGGCCGGCGAATTTGAATCTGTCAGGGGATTCCTCGCGTTGCTCGGAATGGCCCGAGGTCCAAAGTGGATGGCAATTGGGTACGCGATTCATTGACCGATCGGCCCAATTAGCGGCCCAGCTTTTTGACTGCTTCGTTGGCGGCGATGAGGATCGCTTCCCACACAGTGGCGAAGGGCGGCGCATAACTCAAATCGAGATGCAGCATATTTTGCACCCGCATGCGGGAGTGGAGAGCCATGGCGGCGACATCGATTCGCTTGGCGATGCCTTCTTCGCCGGCCATCTGGCAGCCGAGGAGGCGGCCATCGGAGCGGTCCCAGATGAGCGTGACGGTGAGCGGCTTGCCGTGGAAATATTTTGCGCGCGAAAGGGAAGTGATCGTCACCGAATCGGCATCGAAACCGCTGGCGCGGGCGGCGGCGCCGCTGAGGCCCGTCTTCGCCACTTCGAGTTCGAAGACTTTCGTGGCCAATGTGCCGACGATTCCTTCAAAGCGCGCGTTGCCGCCGCCGGCATTTTCTCCGGCCACACGGCCCTGCTTATTCGCGGTGGTGCCGAGAGGAAAGTAGACGGGCTTGCCGGTGACCAGGTGGCGCGTTTCGGCGCAATCGCCCGCGGCGTAAATGCTGTTCGCGGAGGTCTGCATGCGTTCGTCGACAGCGATGGCGCCGGTTGGTCCCAGCGAAATTCCCGCGGCTTCGGCAAGCTTGCCGCGCGGGATGATTCCGGTGGAGAGCAGTACGACATCGGCGGGCGCGCTGCCGGATTTTGAATGCACATGAAGCGGGCCGGTGCCAGCGCCGGAGCCGCCGGATATTGAAGTGACCGCAGACATCTTGCGCAGCTCGACGCCATGCTTCGCTAGAGTTTCCTCGACGCGCTTTCCGATATCCCATTCGATTCCATCGAGCACTTCCTCGGAGCGTTCGAAAATCACGACGCGCATGCCGCGCGAGGTGAATGCCTCCGCGACCTCCAGGCCGATATATCCGGAACCGATAATCGCCGCGCTTTTTGGCTGCTGCGTTTCGATGAACTCACGCAGGCGAATCGTGCCTGCCAGGTCATTGCATGTGAAAACGCCGGGCAAATCGGCGCCCGGAATCGAGAGCGCGGGAGCGCCGCCGGTGGTAATGATCAATTTGTCGTATGGAAAGGCGATGGGCTCGGCGCCGCAGCGCAGCGCCTGGACTGTTTTCCTGCCGGGCTCGATTTCCACGGCTTCGTGGCGGAAGCGGATGTCGATGCCGCGCTTGTCGCGGAAAAATTCCGGCGAGTAGACCAGGAGTTCTTTCCAGTCTTTTACCAGTCCCGAAAGATAGTAGGGCAGGCCGCAGGTTCCGTAGGAAACGTAGTCGCCTTTTTCGAGGACGACAATTTCGAGCTGCGGGTTCTGCCGGCGGGCGCGGCTCGCCGCGCTCATTCCTGCCGCCACGCCGCCGATAATAAGGAGCCGCTCGGGAGCCATCTTGAGTGATGTAGGGGCCGGCTTGAGCCGCGCCCTACCTTCAAAGAAACGACATCTTACCTCACAGCGATTCGCGATTGGAATTTCGTTGAAACCAGACGGCTAATGGATGTTGCGGGTTTTCTTTTGCACGTAATCCATCAGGAGGTACTGGCCGAGCGTGTAGGGCGTGGTGAAGTAGGCCTTGCCGCGGCAGAGCTCGGTGACTTTCTGCACGAAGTGCACCAGGCTGTAATCGCTGGCCAGCATGAAGGTGTTGATCAGGATTCCGGCGCGCTTGCACTTGGCCACTTCTTCGAGCGTCTGCGTGACGACCAGCGGATCGAGGCCAAACGCATTTTTATAAATGCGGCCGTCTTCGAGAGTGAGCGCGGAAGGTTTTCCGTCGGTGATCATGATGATCTGGCGCATGTCCTTTTTCTGGCGCGAAAGGATGCGTTGCGCCAAGCGCAGGCCTTCGCGGGTGTTGGTGTAATACGGGCCCACTTGCACGCGAGCAAGCTGGCCCAGCGGAATTTCCTCGGCGCTATCGTGGAACAGGACGCAGTGCAGCGAATCGCCGGGGTATTGCGTGCGGATCAGATGCGAAAGCGCCAGGGCCACGCGCTTGGCCGGCGTGAAGCGATCCTCGCCGTAGAGAATCATGCTGTGGCTGCAATCGAGCATCAGCACGGTGGCGCAACTGCTCTGGTATTCGCATTGATGGACCATCAGGTCGGGATAATCGAGCTCGATGGGCACGCGCGCGCCATTGCGGCGCACCGCGTTGAACAATGTTTCGCCGATGTCAAGATTCAAAGTGTCGCCAAATTCATATTTCTTGGAGATGCCGCCGGATTCGACGCCGGTGGCCAGGTCGCGCGTATCGTGGCGGCCGAAGCTGCTCTTGCCGAGGGAAGCCAGCAAATCCTTCAGAGTTTTGAAGCCGAGGAAATCAATCGCTTTATCCGTGATTTCAAATCGCGCCTGCGATTGAGGCTGGTCCTTGCCAATCTGGCCGCCGGGAGTCTGCGACGGGGGAGGGGTGATCTGCGGCGGCGGTTGCTGCTGCGGCGAAATATAACCTTCCTCGGTAAGGCGCTGGACGAGCTGATCGACCAAGTCGCGGAGTTGCTCGTTTTGCGCGAGGTCGGGATTTTGCAGCATCTCTTCGGTGACTTCCGGAGGGAGCAAATCGCCCTCTTGAAGAGCGCGCAGGATGGCCTCGCGGAGCTGCTCCATCATCCGCTCGGGGGAATCTTGCGGATCCATTTCGTAAATTCCGTAGCCCTGGGATTCGTAGCCGCTCTGGAGAAGAAAATCCGAGAGCTTGCTCATGAGTTCCTGGAGATCGACGTCGTCCGCGGGGTCGCCGGTGTATTTCGAGTATTTGATGTATTTCATGAGCGCATTGAGATCGAAATCTAAATCAAAGGCTAAGTCAAAAGATGCCGGCTTGAAAGCCGGCGCTACACAATACAAAGAATCGGATCAGTTGAACTGGCGGCGCGGCATCCGGTTGGGATTTGGCTCGCGCGGCTCGGGCGTTTTTCGGGCTTCGGCGTAAAAGCCGCGCTCCTCGCTGCGGCTGATTCGTTTGTGGGCATAGAGGCCCTCGAGAATAAATTCGGCGGCGGCGCAGACCGCGGGCGGCTCATCCTTGGGCTTCACGCCCAGGCGGTCGACCAGGTCGAGCACTCCTTGAATTTTGCGAAGCTGGGCGAGAGTCTCCGCCGAAGTGGCATTCGCCGGAACTTTCAGCTCGCCGCCCATCTCAAACCATTGCACCACGGGCTGCACATTGGCGTCGCTGAAATGCTTCGTGAATACTTTTCCCACGGCGGAGCGGATCAGATCGCGCGCAATATTTTCCGCGCCGCGCAATTCGCCCTCATATTCCAATTCGAATTTGCCGGTCATTGACGGGATGGCGGCATAAACGTCGGAGATTTTGGCCACGGCCAGATGCTCGCGGTTGCGGACGGCCCGCTGCTCGGCGCTGCTCAAGACATTTTCAAGGCCGCTGATGGGCAGGCGCTGGCTGACGCCGGAGCGTCGATCGATGCGCTTGTCATCGCGGGCGTGAAAAGCGATTTCTTCGACCACCTGTCGGAGGTATTCCGGCGCTTCGAGGCGGCGATTGCCGTCGCGGCTGGTCCACGATTCCTGGGCGGTGATGTTCATTCCCTCGGCGACCGTGGCGGGATAGTGGGTGCGAATTTCAGAACCGATGCGGTCTTTCAACGGCGTAATAATTTTTCCGCGGGCGGTGTAATCATCGGGATTCGCGGTGAAAACCAGCAGCACGTCGAGCGGGAGGCGGACGGGGTAACCCTTAATCTGGATGTCGCCTTCCTGCATGATGTTGAACAAGCCCACCTGAATTTTGCCGGCCAGATCGGGCAGTTCGTTGATGGCGAACAGTCCGCGATTGGCGCGCGGCAGCAGGCCGTAATGAATCGTAAGCTCGCTGGAGAGATCGTGTCCGGTGCGCGCAGCCTTGATCGGGTCAACATCGCCGATCATGTCGGCGATGGTGACGTCGGGTGTTGCCAGTTTTTCGACGTAGCGGCGATCGCGGGGAATCCAGGCGATGGGAGTGGAATCTCCTTCGGCGGCCACGCGATCGCGGCAGCTGCGGCAAATGGGGCGGTAGGGATTGTCGTTAATTTCGCAGCCCTGGATGGCGGGCATGAGCGGGTCGAGAAAATCCACCAGCCCGCGGAGGATGCGGGTTTTCGCTTGTCCGCGGAGACCGAGCAAAATAAAATGATGCTGCGAGAGCAGGGCGTTGACGATTTGCGGGATGACGGTATCTTCGTATCCGTGAATGCCGGGGAAGAGCGGCTCCCCTCGTTCCAGCTTGCATAACAGATTTTCGCGCAACTCCTGCTTGACGGAGCGATCCGCCAATCGTTCTTCGGACCAGTCGCTCTGACGGAGCTGGCCGAGCGTCGCCAGTTGCGTTTTCATGGAGCCCCCAGATCAATTGGATGCACGGCGAGCCGGGCGCGCCGTCCATCCATTTGCATTATAAATGATGGCGCAATAGGCGCGCCGGATTTCCGGCTCCAAAGCAAAATTCGTCACGACATGCCATGCCCATTGCCCGCGCCCATGCGCCGCGCGTACTGCAGCTTTTGAAGCTGCGGCAGCCATTGGCCCAAGCGGTCCAATAGACCTTCCTGGCGTTCCCATTCCGCGCGCCGCTCGAGAAGCGCTTGCCTGTATTCGAGCTCGAAGGGCAAGGCGGCGGCGATTTGGAAAGCCAGTGTCGCCATTGGGCGGAGATCGATTGTGTTAGGCGCGCGGCCGTGGATCAGCATGTGGCATTTCTCATATAAATCGATCAGCCTGGCTCTCTCTTCCAGATTTTCCACGAATTTCTGATCTTTAAGATAATTGACCGTGGCTTCCAAGTAGGGCTGTTCTTCGATCACGGACAGCGGCTCGAAGCGCGAGCGGCCTTCGATCAGAATGTCCATTTTTCCATCGGGATAGGTTTTTACAACGGAGAGAATGGCGGCGGTGGTGCCGGCTTTTGCCAGGCCTTCGGCCAGCGCCAGGATCACGCCGAATTCCCGTTTCTCCTGAACGCAGCGCTGGATCATCAGCTTGTAGCGCGGCTCGAAAATGTGCAGGGGCAGAGACATTCCCGGAAAAAGCACGACGTCGAGGGGGAAGAGCGGAATGCGCTTCGGTTTTGTCATCGTTCGAGGCCGCGTGTGCGCGGGATGGGCATTTCGAAATTGACGGCACCGCTAGGATAGCAGAACGCCGGGAATTTATTTTTTGTTTTCAAAGATGGCGGGACGAGCGGGGCTTCTAGCCAAGGGCTTGCAGCGCTGCTTGCGCTTCATCGCGGGCGTGGAAATCGCCGGCCATTTGGGCGGCTTCCACTCCGGCGGCCAGAATCCGGCGCGCTTCGGGAATCTGGCCGAGCCGGGCAAGCAATTGTCCATATTGGAAGTAGCCTGCCACATATTGGGGATGGGAATTGAGAAGTTGCTTGAAATTTGCGATGGCGGCGGGATCGTCGCCCAGCCTGGCGCATTCGAGCGCCAGGCCGTAACGGGCAAATGCGTCCTCGGGTTTGGCGGCCACAAAGCTTTCGAGAACCTCACGTCGCGACTTCTGCGTTTGGGTCATGGAGTGGATGCGCGTATTATAGCGGCTTCCGGTTTTTCTGCACGAAATTACGAGACAGGATGCGGCATCCGATGAAACGAATCGAAGCGGAAGAGACGGTCATTCAAACATACCGGCCCATGGAAGGGAAACCGGTCAGCTTCTCGCGCGCGGAGATGACTGAGGTGGTGCTGCCCAATGACACGAACGTTCTGGGAAACGTGCTGGGCGGCCGGGTGATGCACTTGATCGACATCGCGTGCGCGATCGCGGCCCATCGCCATTCGAATAGTTACGTGGTGACCGCGTCGGTGGATTATCTGGATTTCCGCAGCCCGATTCGGGTGGGCGAGCTGATCATATTGAAATCGAGCGTGAACCGCGTGTTCAACACTTCGATGGAAGTGGGCGTGAAAGTGTTTTCGGAAAATGTGCTGACCGGCGAGCGCAAGCATACTTCGAGCGCTTATTTGACTTTTGTGGCCATCGATGAAAACCGGGAAGCGCGCAAAATTGCGCCGCTGATTCTGGAGACGGCGGAGGATCGTCGGCGGCATCGCGAGGCGGGCAAGCGCCGGAAGATTCGCCTGGCGCACCGGTATAAGCGCCGGCCGAGGCACCAGAAGGCGTGAACGGCGATTCGTGATTTGGGCGGCGCGGAAGTGCGGTCAGCGGAGGGCGGTGAGGAATCGGTAGGCGCTCTCGGCCGTGTCGTAGGCCTGCTCGACGCAACTGCCGATGGAAGGTCCTTCCAGATAATTTCCAGCCAGAAACAGTCCGGGGTGGCGGGACTGTTCTTCCTTTAGTCCGGCGACGATCTGTCCATGGCCGAGGTTGTACTGCGGCAGCGCGCGTTCGTAACGATGGACCATGCGCGCGACCGGCTTGCCGGTGGTGATCATCACGCCCGCCAATTCGCCTTCCACTGCCGCGGCGAGCGCATCGTCATCGAGTTGGACCGCCGAAGGATTGGCGGCACCGCCGGCAAAACTGGTGAGCAACACCGAACCATCGGGAGCGCGGCCGGGAAACAGCGAAGAATTCCAAACGGTGCCCAGGATGCGCAGATTTTCGCCGCGCGGCACCAGGAAACCGAAACCATCGAGCGGCCGGCCGACATGCTCGCGGCGGTAGCCCAGGGCGACGACGGCTAGGGGCGCGTAGTGAATTTGCGCGAGAAGTTCCGCGCAGCGCGGGGAAACGGGCGCGGCGATTCGTCCCGCGACGGGAGTGGGAACGGCCACCACAACGGCGTCCGCGGGCAGGTCTTCGGTGCGGCTGCCATGCGAAATTCGCACGGTGAATCTTGGGATTGCGTTTGCGCCGGCGGCTTCGATCCGGTCGACACTGGTTTGAAAGCGAATGGCGCTGCCCATGGCGTGAGCGAGCGTGCGCACCAGGGTTGCGACACCACGGCGGAAAGAAGCGAGCGCCGGCCGCGGCTTGCCCTTGGCCGGCCGCGATTTCATCGCGCCGCGAATCACGCTGCCGAATTCCTGCTCGAATTTGTGAATTTGCGGGAAAGCGCTGCGCATGCTGAGTTTTTCGGGATCGCCGGCATAAATCCCGGAGACGAACGGCCCGGCCAGATTTTCCAGCAGGTCGGCTCCAAACTTGCGGCGGATAAAAGCGGCGACCGATTCGTCGTTCTCCGGCGGCTTGGATTTTCTGAACGGCTCGGTGAAAATTCGCAGGCGCGTGCGCGCGCCGAGCAGGGAAGTGCCTGCCAAACCGCCCGGAGAGAGTGGCGCGGCGCGCAGGCGGCTCTTTTTCAAGATGTAGCGGGGCGATTTAGGATCGGCGACAAGAAGCTCATCATCCAGATCGAGGGAGCGAATCAGATTTCGCAGCAGATCGTTGGTGAGAAAACTTTGCGGGCCAAGCTCGAAGAGGAATCCTTCGCGCTCGACGGTCTGAATCATGCCGCCCACGCGGTCGGAAGCTTCGAGCAAGATGACCGAGGCGCCCAATTCGCGGAGGCGATACGCGCAGCACAGGCCGGAAATGCCGCCGCCGATGACAATCACCTGCACGTGATTCCTCGTTTCCACGACCTGCGGTTCACAGTGTTTTAGAAAACAGCGGCCGGCTATCCATCTTCTGCTCGCGCAAGTAGCGGTCGAAGGGCATGGCCACGTTGCGGATGAAAATTCGTCCTAGTGAAGTCACGCGAATTTCTTCGGCCGTCACGGCGGCCAGGCCGTCGGCGCGACACTGCTCGAGTTCCGCGAGTTCCGCGGCGAAATAGGAATCGAAGGAAATCGCAAACTCACGTTCCACCTCTTCCTTGCGGATCACGGTGTGGCAGAGCAGCCGGTTGATCACGGAGCGGCGGATTTCGTCGTCGCGAGTGAGCCGGTATCCGCGCATGGTGGCGAGGCCCCGTTCTGCAACAGCGGATGAATAAGCGGGCAATTCGCGGCGATTCTGCGCGTAAGCAGCGCCGATTCCGCTGATGGCGCTGACGCCCATGCCGTAGAGGTCCGCTCCCGCCTTGGTGGTGTAACCCTGAAAATTGCGGTGCAGAGTGCGATTGCGCTGGGCGACGGCGAGTTCGTCTTCGGGCTTCGCGAAATGATCCATGCCGATGTAGGAATAGCCGGAGGCAGTGAATTCCTGGAGGCCGATGCGGAAGATGCGGAATTTTTCCATGCCTTCGGGCAGATGCCCGGCGAAGGAACCTTGCTGCTTTTTCAGCCAGGGCACGTGCGCGTAGCTGAACATGGCCACGCGATCCGGCGCGAGGGTGAGGATCTGATTCACGGTTTCGCCGAAACTTTGCGCCGTCTGGTGTGGAAGCCCGTAAATCAAGTCCACATTGATGCTGTCGAAGCCAAGCGAGCGCGCGGCGGCGATCAAGTCGCGCGTCATTTCATACGGCTGGATGCGATGGATGGTTTCCTGAACGATGGGAGTGAAGTCCTGCACTCCCATGCTGAGGCGATTGAAGCCCAGGCGCCGCAGCGTTTCCAGGTGCGATTGGCTGGTGACGCGCGGGTCCACTTCGATTCCGATTTCCGCTTCGTCCCCAAACGTGAAGCGCTCATGCGTGTAGGCGAAGAGATCTTCGAGCTGCGAGGGGCTTAGATAGGTGGGCGTGCCGCCGCCCCAATGGAATTGGCTGACTTTCCGTTTGCGCGAAACGAATTTGCTGACGTGGCCGATTTCGCGCTTTAGAGTTTCGAGATAGGGAATCGCGACCGACTTGTCTTTCTGAATCGAAACATTGCAGGCGCAGAAGAGGCAAAGGCTCTCGCAGAACGGCAGATGCATGTAGAGTGAAACAGGGGTTGCGCCCTGATCGGCATCGGCGAAAACGCGTTCGAGATCGTCGGGGCCGATATTTTCCTGCCACACGGGCGCGGTGGGATAGCTGGTGTAGCGAGGGCCGGGGCGATTGTATTTCGCGAGGAAATCCTCGGAGACTTCGAGCGCGGCCGGGGCGAATGATTCGTTATTTTCTTCGATCGGCATTTTCAATTCTTTGCGGCTTCGTATTTTTCTAATTCTGCTGCTTATGCGCCGCGGGCAGTGCGTTTACCGCAGAGACGCAGAGCGCAGAGGGAACCTTTGATTCTTAGGGCTGGCCGATTGTTGCGCGCGCGGGCAGTGCAACGGATTGTCCCGCCTCGACGAATGCCCGGGCATTTTCCACCGGGGTCGACGGCAAAATTCCATGGCCCAGGTTCAGGATGTGTCCTAGCCCTTGCGTTTTTTCCACTGCTTCCCGCGCCGCTTGACGCACCGCTTCTCCATTACTGAGGAGCACAAC
Organism: Terriglobia bacterium; assembly: GCA_041490605.1. Lineage (GTDB taxonomy): Bacteria > Acidobacteriota > Terriglobia > Acidiferrales > UBA7541 > JBGPTK01. The sequence continues at coordinate 30,746 of JBGPTK010000010.1, forward strand.
CGGATCCACATTGCCTTGCAGGGCGACGCCATACTTTAGAGCGCGCCGCGCTTCGGCCAAATCAATTCTCCAGTCAACGCTGAGGACGTTCGCGCCAGTCTTCTCCAGGCTGCTCAGCAAATGCGCCGCGGCCTTGGTGTACAAAATCACCGGCGTGGGGCCGGTATCGAGTTCTTCGATCACCATTTGAATCGCGGGCAGCTCAAACGAATCGTATTCCGCGCGAGCCAATTCGCCGCCCCAGGTATCGAACAATTGCACGGCCGCGGCGCCCGCGGCAATCTGCGCCCTGAGGTAGCGAGCAGTGGCGTGGGCCAGCTTCTCGAGCAATTCGCGCAGAAGCCGCGGCTCGGAGTACATCATCTTCTTGGCCTCGACACAATCGCCGCGCGCCTGACCCTCGATCATGTAGCAAGCCAGAGTCCAAGGCGCCGCGGCGAATCCAAGCACCGGCACTTCGGGGCCAACGGCCCGGCAAATGGCGCGAATCGCGTCGCCGACGAACCGGGTCTCCTGCTCCGGATCGAAATCGCGCAACGCCGCAACCGCGGCCCGGTCGCGCACGGGATTGCCGAGCACCGGAGCGCCTTCTCCAATTTCGAGCGGCTGACCCATGGCTTCGGCGACGATCAGAATGTCGGAGAAAACGATCACGGCATCCACGCCGATCTGGCGAAACGGTTGCAGCGAAACTTCCGCCGCCAGGTCCGGCGTCTTGCAGACTTCGAGGAAGGAATGCTTGGCGCGGAGCGCCCGATATTCGGGCAGATAGCGGCCAGCCTGGCGCATGATCCAAACCGGGACACGCTCAACCGGCTCGAGCCGGCACGCGCGCAGAAACAGGCTCTTTCGATTTACAGACAGTTCAGGAGTCGGCATTGGGAACCGGGGGCCAGGGAATCTGCAACTATCTCCAGCTCAAGTCTGATGATAGCAGAACCTTTCGGCCCGCGCACCGCTCCCCATTCAGGGGAGGAAACAGAAAACCGGGAACTATTTACGCTGGCAGGGCGACGGGCTAGCCTAAGGCTGGGTGAACCGCAATGAGACCAATCGAGCATAGGTTCCTGGGCCCGTGTCTGATTCTTGGGGTGCTTCTGCTACTGGGTGGCTGTGGAGCAGCCGTGACCAACGGCGGCGGTGGATCTACCCCGCCACCAACGCCTTCGGGGCCCCCTCCCCAATTGGCGCTTTCGAGCTTCGTATCGGGGCTGGCGCTGCCCCTCGGTTTCGAAGCGCCAAGCGATAGCACGCACCGCATCTTCATCATCGAACAGGGCGGCACGATCCGAATTGTTCAGAATGGGTCGGTGGTTGTGGCTCCGTTCCTCGACATCACGTCGAGGCTGACGTCCGGCGGCGAAACGGGACTGTTGGGGCTGGCGTTTCATCCCAGCTTCAGCACAAACCGGCGCTTCTTCGTGGACTACACGCGAACTTCGGGATCGCAACTCCAGTCGGTGATTTCGGAATTCACAGTACCGGCCAGCAGCCCGAACCAGGCGGACCCGGCCAGCGAGCGGATACTATTGGTGGTAAACCAGCCGTTCAGCAACCATAACGGGGGCCAGCTCGCGTTCGGGCCTGACGGTTTTCTCTACATCGCGTTTGGCGACGGGGGAAGCGGCGGCGACCCTTTGGGCAACGGGCAAAACAAGAACGCCTTGCTCGGCAAAATCCTGCGGATTGGCGTGGATGCTCCATTCGCATCCGGGAAGCAATACGCGATTCCCTCCGACAATCCATTTGCGACTGGCGGAGGCGCGCTCGAAATTTATGGCTACGGCTTCCGCAATCCCTGGCGGTTTTCGTTTGACCGCTCCGGCGGACAGCTCTTTATCGGCGACGTGGGCCAGGGAAACTGGGAAGAAGTGGACATTGGCGCGAAAGGCGGAGACTTCGGCTGGAACATCATGGAAGGGAATCATTGTTACCCGCCGGGGACGGCTTCCTGCAACATGACGGGGCTGACTGCTCCCATCGCCGAGTACGACCACAGTTCGGCCGGCGGCACAGCCATCATCGGCGGGTTCGTCTATCGCGGCACGGTGATCACCGGACTGGTGGGCGCATACGTGTACGGCGATCTTTCGAGCGGGCACGTCTGGGGATTGAAGCAGGATTCTTCCGGCAACTGGCAAGCAACTGTGATCCTGAACCACAATCTAACTGTGAGCGCGTTCGGGCAGGACGCGGCCGGCGAACTATATCTGGTGGATTATGGGCACGGGGCGGTCATGCACCTGATTGCCGCCCCTTAGTGTCATCTGGGCCCGGCCAGGATGCTGTGCCGAGAGTCAAGTCGTGCGGGGTTGCAGAGGTGCCGAGAGCGGCACCGGGTCACTTTGCCACATATGTGTGCGATCCCGGGCAAATCCGCTATAATCTTAGATTAGCGATTCCTCCCCATGCTGGCGTACTATCCCGGCCCGGAATGTGGCCGAGCGAATCGCTATCCACATGAACAATCTCTGGGGATTCGGCGCGCTTTGCCTCTACGCGATTAGTCTGGCGCTCTATGTGTGGCATTTGAATGGAAATGACCGGCGCATCGGCTATTTTGCGTCGCTGGGACTTGCCGCTGCGCTGATTCTGCATTATCTCGCCCTCCTGCAAAGATCTCATCTGGTGCACGCGGTTCCCTACGACGATCTGTATGGCTCCATGTCTCTTTTCGCGTGGCTTCTGGCCTTCACGTATCTGGCGCTGGAGACATTCCACCGGCAGAGGTCGGTGGGAGCGTTTGTTCTGCCGGTGGTAATTGTGTGGCTCCTGGCGGCCATGCTGTACGCGCCGGCAGCGGCACCCCCGCCGGCGCCCGTGCGTGGCCCGCTCTTCGCGCTGCATGTGACGCTGAATATCATGGC
>JBGPTK010000011.1:0-32560 GCA_041490605.1 Terriglobia bacterium
ATCGGCAACGGGAACGATTCCCTTGTCGTCTTTACCTGTGCTTTCCGCGATTAATTGTTCGAGCCAGGTGGGAAATGCCGCGAGGCTTTTGGAAGCGAAAAACGTGACCTTGTCGCGCCCGGCCAGCGCCGCTTCTCCCAGCACGGCGCCCAGTCGCAGGCCGGGATTCTGTTTGTCCGGCACGCAGGAAGCACAGGCCTCTTCCATCGTCCAGGCGCGATCCAGCAAGCGGTTCAGGTCCACCCCGATTACCGCCGCCGGAACCAGGCCGAAATGGGTCAAGGCGGAGTAGCGTCCGCCGACATCCGGCGTGGCAGAGAAAACGTGCCGGAAGCTTCGATCGTGGCCCAACTTTTCGAGGGGCGTGCCCGGATCGGTGATGGCGACGAATTGCGTGCCGGGAGTTTTGTTGAGAGCACTCACCTTTTTCCAGAAGTAATAGAAGAAGGAGAGCATCTCAGTGGTTGTGCCGGACTTGCTCGAGACGATGAACAGCGTATGAGCGAGATCGACGCTTTTTTCAACCGCCAGCACGGCGGCCGGGTGCGTGCTGTCCAAAACGATCATTTCGGGATAGCCTTTTCCATTGCCGAACGTTTCCTGAAAAACCTTGGGCGCCAGGCTCGATCCGCCCATGCCCAGCAGCACGGCATGCGTGAATCCTTCCTTCTTGATTTGCTCGCGGAATTGAGTCAGGTCCTGAACGTGAGGGTGCATCGTTTCCGGCAGATGCAGCCAGCCCAGGCGGTCGGTGATCTCCGGAACCGGCTTGGCCGACCAAAGAGTGGGGTCTTTCGCCCACATTCGCTTGCAGTAATCTTCCTTACACCACGCGGAGAGGCGCTTCTCGACAGCGGCGCCGATGCTGCCGAGGCTGTGGCTTTCCACATCCGCCTGGGAGGAGAGCAGCGCACTCCGCTTCTTGTCCAGCGCGCCCATCAAATCGTCGAACGATTTCGAGAACGAGGCCACACCCTCCACCTGCAATTGTTCGCCGACGGCGAGCAAGTCGATGCCCAGCTTCTTCAATTGATCGAGTTGAGCGAGCGCCTCGCCCACGTTCTCCAGAATCGTGTTCCCGCGCACTTTTCCGTGATCGCGGAAGGCATCCAGCGTGGCCGGCGGAATCGTGTTCACGGTGTGGGGACCGATCAGCTCCGCCACGTACAGCACGTCGGAATATTTCGGATTCTTGGTGCTGGTGCTGGCCCACAGAACTCGCTGCACTCGCGCGCCTTTCTTGCGAAGCGCCGCGAAGGCATCGCCATCGAAGATTTCCTGGAAGCGTTTATAGACATTCTTCGAATTCGCGATGGCGATCTTTCCACGCAGTGCCAGCGCTTCGGGCTTGCCGGTCTTTTCGAGCAGCGGATCGACCAAATTATCGACGCGGCTGACGAAGAACGATGCCACGGAAGCCACCTTCTCCGGAGCCGCGCAACGCGACAGCCCGCGAATATAAGCCTGGGCGACCTGTTCGTAATGGTGCATCGAGAACATCAGGGTGATATTGACGTTGATGCCTTCGGAAAGCACCTGCTCGATCGCGGGAATCCCTTCCGGCGTCGACGGAATCTTGATCATCAGATTCGGCCGTCCCACCAGCTTCCAAAGCCGGCGGGCTTCCGAAATCGAGACCTGGGTGTCGCGCGCGAGCAAGGGTGAAACTTCAAGGCTGACAAATCCATCCGCCCCGCCGGTGCGATCGTAAACCGGGCGCAGCACGTCGGTGGCATTGCGAATGTCCTCCACCGCCACCGACCAGAACAAGGCGTTGCTATCGAGCTGGGCATTCTTGGCGAGCAAGTCGCGCAGGGCGGCGTCGTAATCCGTGCTGCCCGCGATGGCTTTCTCGAAAATGGTGGGGTTGCTGGTGACGCCGCTCAATCCATCATTCTCGACCAGGCGCTTGAGCTCTCCGCTGGCCAGCAAATTGCGGCGAATGTAATCGAGCCAGATTCCCTGTCCTTGTTTTTCAAGATCATGTAGCGGATTCACGCTTCCCTCCCGGGGATTTACGGATGTAGATCGGCTGAAGAATTAAATTTATTAGGCGCCGGTTTTGGCCGTGCCGGCATAACGCTCTTCGATCGCCTGAACTTTGGCAAGCCGGCGCGCGTGCCGCGGTTCGCCGGAGAACTTGGCCGCTAAAAATGCGGTGATCAGATCATTCGCGAGCGCGAAGCCGATGATGCGCGCTCCAAAAACGATCACGTTCATGTTGTCGTGTTCCACGCCTTGATGGGACGAATAACTGTCGTGGCAGACCGCGGCGCGTATGCCCGGCACTTTGTTCGCGGCGACGGAAGCGCCCACTCCGCTGCCGCAGATCATCACTCCCCGGTCCGCGCGCCCGTCGCGCACCACCAGCGCCACTGCTTCCGCGTAATCGGGATAATCCACAGGATCGGTGCTGTGCGTGCCCAAATCCTCGACCGTGTGGCCCAGGCTGGCAATGATTGGGATCAGCTCCTGCTTCAAGAGAAAGCCGGCATGGTCGGACCCAATTGCCACGCGCATGAGGAATCCTCCGCTCCAGATTACACCCGGTGCTGCGATGTTTTCCAGAGAGTGACAAGATACCAGAAAAGAGGCCATCCGTAACTGCCGCAACTCGCCCGGCCTCTGGCTTGATAATTTGGACTCACCGGCAATTCAATGGTTGCATCTTGTTTCATTTTGGGCCAATCTCATTCTCGTAGTAGCGATTGGGTAGCGGGCAGTTGGAGGTCAATTGAGCCGCGACCGTCTCCGTCGGATTGCCGTCGAGTTCCCTTCCCATAATTGTCTGATGAAGCGTCTTGACTGGAGTTCCCTTCCCCAGTTCCGTCCGGATTTTTTGGCGGATTGGCGTGCCGCGCGAAATTTGGTTCGCGCGGCCGATTTCACAAACCACGTAAGACCCTCGAAAGGAGCTTGCGAATGAAAGACCAGCCAGGAACATTACAGCAACAGCAACCAGAGATACCGGAGCCGCAACAGCAATCCCAGCTTGCTAAAGCGACTGCCACTTCGTTAAAGCTCACACCGATCCAGGAAATTCTGCTCCAGATGCAGGCGACAAAAGAATTGATCGCGCGGCGCGCTTATGAATTGTTCGAACAGCGCGGCTGCGCCCATGGACAGGATTCCGAGGACTGGTTGAAAGCGGAAAGCGAAATTTTGCGTCCCGTCCGGATGGAGGTGGCCGACACTCCCGATTCCTTCGTAGCGCGCACCCGTGTGTCCGGTTTCGATCCCTCGCAGCTCAGCGTCAGTGTCGAGCCTCTAAAACTCGCCGTCGCAGGCCGCCGCGAGATCAGTGAAGTGGTCAAAGCCGGAGAGGAAGTCCAGAGCACCAGCGGATCGATTCAATTCCTGGAAGTCATGGACCTGCCCGCCGAAGTGAATCCAACGCTGGCAACGGCCATTTTGAAGGGAGACGTCCTCGAAGTCACGTTGCCGAAGGTGGCGGCGGGCGAGTCAACGAAACGGCTCAAAGCGCGAACCCAGGCAGCCTGAGTTTGGGTTCCTGAGGCGGGAACAGGGAATTCTCCACGATTCCATCCTCCCGCCTTTCCGTTGGCCGGAGTATCTCTACGCGAATTATTGAAGGATTGTTGTCCTCAGCCGCACTTTTGCATCATGGTGAAACCCGATTCACCTGGGCCGCTCCTGATGACCATCGGCCACTCCACCCGGCCCATCGAAGAATTTATTGACCTGCTGAAATCGAACGGCGTCCAGCGCCTGGTTGATGTGCGCACAATTCCCCGCTCGCGCCACAACCCGCAATTCAATCGTGATTCCCTTCCGAAATCGCTCGAGGCTTCGGGGATCGCTTACACTCATTTGAAGGATCTCGGCGGCCTGCGAAAACCGAAGCCTGATTCCCTGAACACCGGCTGGCGCAACGCTTCGTTCCGGGGCTTTGCCGATTACATGCAAACGCCGGAATTCGAAGCCGCCCTGAAGAATTTACTGCAATTGGCGGAAACAAGAACCTGCGCGATCATGTGCGCCGAAGCCGTTCCCTGGCGCTGCCACCGCTCCCTGATCGCCGACGCGCTTCTGGCGCGCCACATTCCCGTCGAGCACATCGTCAGCGGTCCGCGCCGCCAGTCGCATGAATTGACCCCGTTCGCCAAAGTCCGCGGCACTCAAGTCACCTACCCCGCCCACAAAGATCAGCGTGAATCATCTAAAAAAACAGCGCGCCAATTGAAGCTCATTTCCTGAGCGAACACTAACGGCACTGGGTCTTTCATGTTCAATGGACACTCAGTAGAAGGCCACCCTCGGCAAGTTCCAATGCCGCTGCACGCTGACCAGTCGCAGTACGAAGCAAACCACCCCACCGAGGACAGCCGAAGGCACTGGGCGCAATCCCAGTTTGCGGCTCACGACCATCGCCACCGATCCGGCAAAGGCCGCCGTCGCATAGACATCCGCGTGGAGGACCATTGGAATCTCCGCCAAAAGCACATCGCGCACCGTCCCGCCGCCGACTGCCGTGATTGTGCCCATGAGCGTGGCGATAAAAGGATGGATTTGATACGTAAGCGCCTTCTCCGTCCCCGCAACGGCAAAAAGGGCTAAACACGCGGCATCCAGGGTGGCCATCATTTTGTAGGGAACTAATTGGAGATAGTGGCGCAAGAAAAATACAGCGATGGCGCCTGTGAAGGCTGCGGCTGAATAACGCCAGTCGCGGATCGCCTGCGGAGGAATTGCCCGATCAGCAGGTCGCGCACCACGCCGCCGACCAAAGCGGTGGAGAAAGCCAAAACCATCAATCCGAAAAAATCGAGATTGCCCGACACCGCAGCGGCCGCGCCCTCGACGGCGAAGAGAAAAATTGCCACCAAATCCACTGCCACGGATATCCGTAGATTGGAATGCGCATTATCGCTCAGCGCCATGGCTTCCAGCGTTTTGCAAATTTACCAGTGGTTGCGCGTCTGGCGAAACTGCTTCGGCATGCTTAGTGGCTGTCATTTCAAGTGAGGTGGGAAAAACTAACACAGGCCTTCCGCGGGAGGCAAGGCGAGGCCGAGTGCGAGAAAACGAAGTGCTCGAGCGGGCGCAACGAGTTTTCGCAGTTATCGCGGCATGAGCGTATAATGAGTGAAGTAAGAAACCTCAAGGCACACCGGCCAGTTCATCGGTTAAAACTGCGATGGCAACACTAAAAGAAACTCTCTCTCAAAACGTCCGCGAAGGTGAAATTTACGAGCAGCGCGAACACGATTGGGTGCAATGTTTTGCTTGCGGGCACGAATGCAAAATCCCCGACGGCCAGGCAGGAGTCTGCAAAGTACGATTCAATGAAGGCGGAAAACTTTTCGTGCCCTGGGGCTACGCGGGCGCGCTGCAATGCGACCCCATCGAGAAAAAACCTTTCTTCCATGCGTATCCCGGGACGCTGGCTTACAGCTTCGGAATGCTGGGCTGCGATCTGCACTGTTCGTATTGCCAAAACTGGGTGACTTCACAAGCGCTGCGCGATCCGAACGCGATCTCGCGCCCGATGCGCGTGACGCCGGCGGAAATGGTGCGCGACGCGATTCAAAATGGCGCCCGCGTGCTGGTGAGCACGTATAACGAACCGCTCATCACCAGTGAATGGGCGGTGGAAATTTTCAAGGAAGCGCGCTCGGCGGGACTGGTCACCGGCTTCGTCTCGAATGGAAATGGCACGCCGCGTGTGCTGGAATATCTTCGACCCTGGGTCGATCTTTATAAAGTGGACCTGAAAAGTTTCGATGACCACCATTACCGGCAGCTCGGCGGGCGGCTCGAGCCGATCCTGGATACGATCCGGCGGCTGCACTCGATGGGAATTTGGCTCGAGGTCGTCACGCTGCTGATTCCCGGCTTCAATGATGCTGACGATGAGCTCACGCGGCTTGCCGAATTCCTGGCCGGCGTTTCGTGTGACATTCCCTGGCACGTCACCGCGTACCACCAGGATTACAAAATGAATGATGCGGCGAACACCAGTCCGGAAGGGCTGCTGCGCGCCGCCGAAATCGGCAAGAACGCCGGATTGCGATTTGTCTACACCGGAAATTTGCCGGGACTGGTTGGCGATTCCGAAACCACGCATTGCCCCGGTTGCCGCCAACTTTTAATCGAGCGCTATGGCTACCTGATCACCGGCTATCATTTGACGCCCGATGGGGCCTGCCCGCGCTGCCACGGCAAGATCCCCGGCCGCTGGGATTCCGCCTTCCGCGGACAAATCAGCGCGCGGCCGTTTCACCCAAACGCGCGGGCGCGGCGAAATATTTTGCCGGTTTTGGATTCTCCGGCGTGATTCCGCGCGATTGGCGTGGAATTTCTGGCGAGGAAGGATAGATGGCGGCCCGGATTTACGCGGATTCGGAGCGTTCCTTTCGAAACTGCTCGCGGAGGAGAAAGCGCTGAATTTTGCCGGTGGCCGTCTTGGGCAATTCAGCGACAACGCGAACCTGGCGAGGGCATTTGTAGGACGGCAGGCGCTTGCGCACGAATTCTTGAATTTCAGCGGCGATCTCTCCGGTTGCGTGGCTCCCTTCTCGCAAGACCACGAAGGCTACCGTTTTAGAGAGTCCACTGGCATCGGCAACGCCCACGACGGCAGCTTCCGCCACTTGCGGATGGCCGAGCAGCGCGTTTTCCACTTCTCCCGGCGAGACCCACATTCCTGAAATCTTCATCATGTCGTCCGCGCGGCCATAGTAATGATAATTGCCCTCGGCATCCTGAAAGAATTTGTCGCCGGTCATCACCCATTTCCCGATTTTCGTTTTCGCGGTCGTCTCCGGTTGATTCCAGTAACCGGCAAACGCGCTCTCGCCTTTCGCGCAGAGAGAGCCGACCTCTCCCGCGAGAACGGGCTCTCCATTTTCATCCACGATCCGCACTTCGTATCCGGGAACCGGCACGCCACAGGACCCCGCGCGCGCCTCACCGGGACGATTGGAGATAAATGTCTGCAGCATTTCCGTGGAACCAATCCCATCGAGAATTTCGAGGCCAAAACGATCTTGAAATTGCGTGAAGATTTCTTCCGGCAGCGGCTCGCCGGCAGAGATCACCAGCCGCACGGAAGACAAATCGATGGGCATGCCGCGGCTCGCTTCCTGCAACATTGCCGCGAAAAAAGTCGGCACCGCAAAGAATATTGTAGGGCGATGCTTGGCGAGGAGCGCCGCGACTCTGCCTACTTTGGTCCGCTCCGGATTCAGGATCGTGCTCGCGCCAACCGAGAGCGGGAAATACATCGCGTTGCCCAATCCATAAGCGAAGAAAAGTTTTGAAACGGAGAAGGTCCGATCTTCAGGGCGGATGCCCAGCACTCCGCGGGCAAAGCACTGGCTGGTGACATACATATCTTTGTGCTGGTGAATCACGCCTTTGGGCCGGCCGCTGCTGCCGGAGGTGTACAAAAAAAATGCCGCATCGCGCGCGGCGGTGGGATGGGCCTCGAGTTCCGCCGGTGCGGAACGAATCCATTCCTTCCAATCGCGTCGTCTCTCCCCTTCCGAAGCGCTCGCCGGCGAATCGCCCACCAGAATCAGCTTCGTTTCATTCCCGCCCAGCGTGGGCAAACATTCCGGGAGTACGGAAGTGTGAACGATGGCGATCCGCGCGCCGCAATTCGAATGGTAATAGGCGAGATCAGCGGATTTGGCGAGTGGATTGACGGGCACCGCGACGGCTCCGATTTTTGCGGCCCCGAAAAACGCGGCGATGAATTCCACGCAATCCGGCAGGACAATCAGAACGCGGTCGCCCACAGCGCAGCCCATTTCCCGCAAAGCGTTACCGGCACGATTGGCCAGCTCGAGCAATTCCTGATAGCTGATAGCTTCTGGTTCGCCGAGGATCGCAATTCGTTCCGGATGCTCCCTGGCCGGACGGTCCAGGAACCAGGAAGCCAGGTTAAATTGTGCGGGAATTTCGAGGGCCATCCATCTCTCCTGCGAACGAGCTTTTCAGGAATTCATTTTTTGCCGTGGCGATGGTACACGACTTGCGCGCAGCGAGGAATTGCAATCCGATAGAAAAATACTTTTTGAACGTTCGATCAAAAAAAAGAAAAGCCCCCGCTGCCACGTTCCGGGAGAGCGAAACGTGGCGCGAGGGCTGGTTGTGCCGAAGCTCAACTACTGATGCGGATGTCCACCACTACTTGATCCGTGGCTTCCGCCTCCCGAGGGGTGGCTTCCGCCTCCGCCGCCCGATGGATGAGACGGCGCTGGAGCAGAGCCGCGTGACGGCGCCGGTGCTCTGTAGGAGCCACGTCCGCCACCCGGCGCCGGGCTATAGGAGCCACGCGATCCACTGCTGGGTGGCGGGCCATAAGAACCGCGCGATCCGCCAGACGGTGGACTGGACCGAGGCGATACGATCGGCTGCCGGAGTTCCAGTGGCGGCCGGCTGGAAGCGCTGGAACCACGCGACATCGGAGACTGAGATTGACGCATGGCCGCACCGGGTTGAGACGGATGCTCGGAGGGATTGTAGTGCTGCCATCCACTCTGAGATCCGCCTGGCCCGGCCTGCGGCTGGCGCGCCGGTGGCAGCCCCAGTTGTGGCCGCTGCGTATTACCACTGGGCGGACCAGACCGCATGGCTGGATTCGCGCCGGGCCCACGGCTCTCGGTCGAACCGCGGCTTGGATTGCCGCCTTTGAATGTTGACCATCCTGGTTGAACGTGTGTTTGCGACGCGCCGGGTGTGGTGCGTGGAACGTCCGTCGCGGATGACTTCATTGTTTGGGTGCTTCGCTGCACTTGTGTTGTTTGGCCGCGAGACGACTGCAAACCAGCAGGAGTCTGAGACCGGGTGAAGAAGTGCTGAGAAGTGGTAGCGCTTCCCGGCAGGTCTCGCGTATTCACCTGGCGATCGGATGGCCGCATGCTGTCGCGAGACGCCTTCACCGGCAGGCCTCCCGTCATCATGCTGGCCTGGCGGAATCCGGCGGAATCGATGCCCCGCTGCGAACCTGGAACAGCTCCGTGGCCGAATTGATTTCCGGGCATGGAGGAGAATCCGGAACGAACACGAGGATTTGTGAATGCCTGGCTCATGTTGGAGTAGGGGCGCGAAAAATTCCGCGCGAGCGGCTGAATGGGACGAACCCCACCGTTGAAGCGGCCGTTGTGAAAATTGTTAAAGTTGACAATGGTCACCCGGCCTCCGAAACGCCCGTACCAGGGATAAAAGCTGTCGCAGGGACCGATCGGCAGCCAGCCCACATTGCCGAAGCCGAAACCGACTCCGAACGAAAAGCCGCCGCCGTGTCCAAACCCGAAGAAGGAAACATACGCCGGCGCCCACACGGGATAAATGCGAGCGGGTCCAGGCCACCAGGCCCAGCCGCCGCCATAAACGAACCAGCGGCCATAGTGATAGGGAGCCCAGCCCCACGGTTCATACGAAACCCAGGTCCAGCCGTAGTATGGATACCAAACCCAGCGGCCCGCGCGGTACGGAGCCCAACCGGCCGACACTGTGGGAACCCACACCGAGCCGTAGTCCGGCACGGTGGTCCAGCGGCCGTAGGCATCGAGATCCTGCGAGCCTGTGTAATTGCGGTCGGTATGGTTCCAACTGTCCGCATTGGCGATCAAGCGGTCGCGATCATTGTTCCACTTGTCCCAATCGTCTTTACCAGATGCCTGGGCCACTTTGTATTGCGGATTATCAGTGCCCGCGATGGTGACTTCCTGTCCCTTGCTCACGTTGGTGCTGCCTTGCGATGTGGAGATCTCGGCAGAACCGTTGCGGACCACGACTTCCGTTTGTGCTTCGTTGTTGACCAGGATGCGATAGCTGCCCTCGCCTCCCTGAAGATGGATCGCGACGTTGGGCGTATCAATTTCCACGTCGGCTTCGCTGCCCTTTAGAACCGAGTAGGTGACCAGTCCTTGTCCGACCTGGAGCTGAATACTGGTGCGGGTCAGGCTGACGATTTTCGCTGTCGCTTCATTCGACAGGCGCAGGATGTTCGCGTGGTCGAGCTGGAATTCCGCATGGGATTTTTTTCCCGTAGCGATGTGGTCGCCCGCCATGATCGGCGTGTTTAGAGTAACCGCAACCCAATCGCCCGATTCGCCGCGCTGGCTGGAAACGTCGCCATGGACAAAACTGACGCGCGCCACACCCGGTTGCGGCTCAGCCGGCGTTTGCGAATCTTGTGCTTGCGAATCTTGGCCCGTCTGTCCGACCTGCGCTGTGGGGGGATTTTGCGGAGGTTGCTGATCTTCGGGTGCTGGATCTTGCGCGCGAACGGCGCCAGAGGCCAACAAAAGAAACATCGTTGCCAGACTCAAAAGATACTTTTTCATTGTCCACCTCCTGCCGGTCTTAGCCAGTCAGGAAACCATTGCTCCGGCCGGAGGTAATGCACAGCCGATGCCAAAGTGGAACTTGTCGCGAACTTATGACAAGCCATGTGGTTGCAGTATATTACGGAGATTTCGGCCGGCCCTGATTTTCCGGGATTTCGCTGAGCACTGGTGGATTTCAATCGCTGGTGGTGGATTTCAGCCACCGGCCCGTGGAGTCACTCCTCGTCGGGGGAATCGGGAACTCCCATCTTCGAGAGGCGATACCGCAGCGCATTTCGCGAGATTCCTAGCGCCCGCGCGGCCTGGCTTTTATTGCCATCCGAGCGGCGCACCGCTTCGCGAATAATTTCCTCTTCCCATTGTTCCAGCGTCCTTCCGGGCGGCAAGACGGGAGAGGCATTCGCACCTGCGGCATCGCGCGAAGATCGACCGTCCCAGTGAAAATCGGCTGCGTCGAGCGCGGGTTCGGAGGACAAAGCGACGCCGCGCTGAATCATATTTTCGAGTTCGCGGATGTTTCCCGGCCAGTGATAATCCATCAGGCGATTCAGGGCAGCGGGAGTGATGGTCTGAACTGGTTTCCCTGCTTCGCGGGCGAAACGATCGAGAAAGAAATTCGCGAGCGCGGGGATATCTTCCTTGTGTTCGCGCAGCGGAGGAATATCAATCGCCACTACGTTCAAGCGGTAATAGAGATCTACGCGGAAGGTGCCATCCTCGAGCGCCGCGCGCAGATCGCGGTTGGTGGCGGCCACCAGGCGCACATCCACTTTCAAAGTTTTCGTGCCGCCGAGGCGCTCGAATTCCTTGTCCTGCAACACGCGCAGAAGCTTTACCTGAATCGGAGGCGGGACGTCGCCAATTTCATCGAGGAACAGCGTGCCCTTGTCGGCCAGTTCAAATCTTCCCGGCTTGCTGGAATTCGCGCCCGAAAAAGCGCCCTTCTCGTAGCCGAAGAGTTCGCTTTCGAGCAAATTTTCCGGAATCGCGGTGCTATTGATCTTGATGAATGGACCGGAGGCGCGCTGCGAATGCTGGTGGATGGCGCGGGCGATCAAATCCTTGCCCACGCCGCTTTCACCGCCGAGTAGAACCGTGGCGTTGGTCGACGCCACCCGTTCCACCAGGGCCAGCACCGCCTGCATTTTATCGCTGCCAGCGACAATATTTTCATATTCGTAGCGGTGGCCGAGAGCTTCGCGGAGCGAGCGGTTTTCTTCACGCAATTCGCGCGACTTCAATTCCTTGCGGATAATCAGAACCAGTTCGTCAAAAGAGAACGGCTTCAAAACATAATCGCTGGCGCCGGCCTTCATCGCTTCCACGGCCGATTCCACGCTGCCGAAAGCGGTCATCACCACCACGGGGAGCATGGCGTCCACTCGTTTGACGGCTTGCAGAAATTCGAGGCCATTCATTCCCGGCAATCGAAAGTCGGTCACAACCAGATCGAAGGATTCGCGGTTCAGTAATTGGAGTCCGGTTTCCGCGTCGGCGGCGGAGTGAACGAGGAATCCTTCTTCGCCGAGATGCAGCTCGAGCAGTCGCCTCATCTTGGGCTCGTCTTCCACCACCAGGATCGCTGGTTTTTTTTCGCTCATTCGTTGCTCGATTCGCTGCGCAGGCCCGTCACGCGGTTAGCCATTGTGCCACGCGCGGCAACAGGAATGGCTTCAGCTTTTCGGCGCTGCCGGGAGAAAGACACGAAAATGAGCTCCCCGAGCCGGGCCGCTCTCGAGCCGAATCCATCCGCGATGGTCATCCACAATTTTCGCCACAATGGAGAGTCCCAGGCCGACGCCTTCTTTCTTCGAAGTGAAGAATGGATTAAAGATCTGCTCGCGCAATTCCGGCGGCACGCCCGCGCCCGTATCCTGGACGGAAACCACAATTCCCTCGACGCCGGCGGTATTCTGCGGGGAAATCGTGAGGCTCAGTTTTCCGCTTTGCCCATCCATGGCCTGATAGGCATTGAGAATCAAGTTGATGAACACCTGTTCGCAAGACTGCTCGTCAGCAAGGGCTTCGGGAAGATTTTCCGAATACCGGCGCTCGACTTCTACTTTTGCGTCGGGGAGTTGCTGCTGAACCAATATCAGGGCGTGGTCCAGGATTTCCGGAAGGCGCACCGGCCGGAGTTCGAGAGGGGAGGGCCGGGCAAAATCGAGGAACCGCGCCACCAGCGTGTTCAGGCGGTTGACCTCGGAAGAAATGTAGCCCGCCAGTTCCGCGACGACCGGCTGGGCATCATGCATTTTTTGATTCAGCATATCCGCCGAACCCTTGATGACGCCGAGGGGATTTCGAATTTCATGCGCCAGGCCGGCGGAGAGTTGGCCGAGCGCGGCCAGCCGCTCCGAACGCCGGGCTTCGGCTTCGATTTTTTGCAAACGAAGGTTGGTCTCCGAAAGAGTTTCGGATTGCGCCTGGTAGCGCTCGGTCTGGCGGCGATTTTCAATCACCAGGCGATTCACCAGCACGGCGGCGAGAAAGAAAAACAAAATTCGAATGGCCAATTCGGAGGCGCCGGAGGCGGTCAGCTCATAATCCCGCAAAGCGGGAATCAGAAACGAGCAATACGCGAGCGAGGCAAGCGTGGTCCACAACAAGGTGCCGGCGTACCGGAAGTAGATCGCGGCGGTGAGGATGGGGACGTAATAAATTTGATAGTAGCTGCTGTTGATGCCCACCTGGCCGGTATGGTCGATCAACAAAGTAGCCAACAGAATTTTGATGAGAACGCTGTAGGCGGGGCCGCGCTTGGGCAGCCAATGGATCAGCCGCCCCTCGAAAAGCTGAAACACCCCGATAGCCAGGAGCGTAAGTTGTTTGTGAAATTCCCGGATGGGGGAAAGCAGCGCGAGCCCGGCAAGAAAAAGAAAGAAGACAACATCAATCCAACCGATTCCCGGCCTTTCGCGGCTTTCCATGGTCAAAGTTTCCCAGCGAATCGAACACGGGCAAGATGGGCTTTGCCGCTCAAGCGACTATGATCTTCCCCGCCTTCCTTCATCGCATGGTTGGGGCGGACCTTTCGCCGCTGGGTGGCAGAAGAGGAAGAAGCAGGCGCGACGCCGTCTGCGATGACCGGCGGCGTGAGCGACTCGCTAGTCGCATTGGTGTTGGCCGGCCAAAAGTTTGGCGGAATCCGCAACTGTCCGCTGATTTGCATGGAGACGGTGGTGGAGGCAGAGAGCGGCGGATTGCTGCTGTCCCGCACGGTAACTATCGCGGTAAATTTACTCGCGCCACTGGCTATTCCACTCAAAGCCCCGGTGGATGTGTCCAAGGTAAGGCCAGGCGGAATATTGCTCATCGTCCAGGTGTAGGGCGGAATTCCTCCCGCCGCCGAAAAGGCGGCGGAAATCCGCTGGCCATCCACAATCGAATTGGGGACATCGGTTTGAGAGATGGTAAGCGGCTCGCTGATCCTGATTTGAGCATTGTGAGTGACAATGTTTGGGGCTTCATAAGAATCGGAGACTCGAATCGTGGAACGGAACACTCCGTCGATTACCGGTGTGCCGGAAACAACGATTGATCCATTCAATGATGAAATGAACAGCCCGGCGGGCAATGCGCCGGTTGCCAATCCGGCGAGGTAGGGCGGGCACCCTCCCACCACGGAAATGGATGCGCGATAAGACGAGCCTCGAGCGGCATCGGGCAACGAAAGAGCTTGCATCATCAACGGGCCATTGATGGTCAACTGAATGGATTGCGATTTTGACGAGGGCGGATTGGCTGAATCCGTTACTTGCACCTGAAAAGTGGAAGACCCTGCACTTCGTGGAGTTCCGCTGACAATTCCGGTCGAGGGATCCAGCGTCAATTCATCCGGCAGCGTGGTGACTTCCCCGACAATATCCCAATGATAGGGAGGCGTTCCACCCACCGCTTTGGCTGATTCCGAATAGGGGACATTTTGCACGCCGGCAGGGAGAGAGCTGATGGGTATGACAACATTTTTCAGAATGTGAAGAGTGTAACTCTGGGTCGCATGCAATTGCGGCGTACCGCTATCCGCGACTTGCAACACAAAGGAAAATGTTCCCGGCTTCGCGAGTGTTCCCCGGACTACGTCCACTCCGTTCTGGTTGCTCCACGCAAGCCCTGGGGGAAGCGGGGCCGATCCGCTCGCCAAGCCAAATGTGTAGGGTTGCACTCCTCCTGAAGCCGGAACGTCGAAGGAATAGGGAATGCCAACATTTCCATCCGAGAGAGGCTGCACGGAGGTTAATTTGAGAGACGCCACGCACTGAAGCTCGAGATTCTTGGTTGTTGATTTTCCCGCCGAATCCTTCAGTTGAAATGTGAAGAGCGAGTGGATCGCCGAGAGCTCATCGGGAGTGCCGTTGATCACTCCGCTGGGACTTAGCGTCAATCCATTCGGCAAGGGCAGATCACCCGGCGGAATGCTCCAGTTGTATGGCGGGGCGCCACCGGTCGCTTGAAGTGTGAAATTGTATGGCCTTCCGGAGTCTGCCCTGGGCAATGGAGATTGAGTCGAGATGACGAGCGGCGCGGGGGGAGCGGTCTGGACCGGTGGAGGAGGAATGGTTCTGCCACTGTTCGCGCCTCCGCCTTTGCAGGCCGAGGCGCAAGCGATTGCGGATACGGCAAGCGCTGCCAGGAAATATTTCGCGCGCCGCTTGGCGAGTGGAGTCATGCGGGGCGATTCTCCAGGAGGGAATCCTGCGCGCGAGGCTGGGTGGGGAATGCGCAAGGAGCTACTGCTTGGGGCGCTGATGCTGATTTTAGATGTGCGTTCAGAGCATCACCAAGAGAGGCGATATAGGTGCGATTAGAAATTTCTATCTCGCTGTATTTAAAATCTGTGGCGCTTTTCGACTGCGATATGCGATGGCGATTAAAACTGCGATTAGCCAGGCGGTTAGCCAGGCGAATAACCGAGAGAATAGAAACCGGGTTTTGGCGCCACTTTTCCGCCCATCGCAGCCCTTTTCGCCATTCCCGCCGCATACACACCCCCATCCTGAATAGCATGGATTCGCCAAAATACAAGTCCCTCTGCCTGTGGACATTTATGATGGGAGATTGGCGCCGGGCCGTTTGAGAGGTGATACTGGCGGAGCGGCGCCCACTGCGGAAATTCCTGGGAGCAATTAAACTGTTTCGGGGACCGACTGCGGGGCCGACAAGAGGCGCAAATACTCGTCTCGGGGAAAGGCCAGTAGGACTTCAATCTCGACCTCTTCTTTCGCTTTCCAAGTTCTGACCAGGCGCGAGATCGAGCCGGTGTCGCCGGTCTCACAACAAAGGAAAACGTGGTAGGAGCCAAGAATCAATTTGAACTCTTTCAATTCGACACCGCACGATGTGCATAAATGCGCGGCTGATTCCCGTAAATCCGGCCTATCTTGAATGGCGCGGGCGCCTTCCTTACGATAATTGACCAACAGTAGGAACTCGATCATATGCCCTCTAGCATTGCCTGTGAGTAGGGCCTAGATACAATTTGCTATTTAATTCGTCGATCCGTTGCAACGACCCGAACAGGTAAAAGAAGGCAAGCGCAATGACTACGAGCACGGCCGCTCCCGCCGCGAAGATTTGGTCATAGCATTTGAAACGAGGGAATTCGATCTCCTCCAGAGATAGAGATTGAGATGGCGCGGCAGGTTCTTAGTCAAATCCGAGCTCCCGCGCGACATCTCGAATCGATTCAGAAATCAGCATTTTTGGATAAATCCTGGTGACAAAGGAACAGTCTAACTATCCCAGATTGGGACGATGATCGGGACAATTCGCTTTTCTTACTCGGTTTTGTAAGCAAGAGCGTGGTGGCAGACAAAAGAGTTCGAAGCGCTTAGAGAAGGGTTTGAGCCTTGCAACCACGAAGATGAGAGGTATTTGAGGGCGGTCAGCCAATCTTGCGCGCAAATTCTAGAGCGGCATTTGCCAACTGCCCTGGAGATGCATCAAACGCCGCCTGCATTCCCGTGCGGGCCTGTGGCGTCTGCATGTGCGCAAAAATCGCGTCGAACTCGATGCTGAACGCATTGAGCCTTGCCTCCGCCGCGCGCGAGAAAGTCTCGTATTCTGCCATCGGAATCACAGCCGCTTTGGGAGCTTCGTGTTTGGTGATATGCACAACTCCGCATTCACACCGCGTTATCATCTACTGGCGCAACGCGCTCTGCGTAAACTATTAAGAAGTGGCGGACGGGTCTGTAAGCCGGATTCTGTTCGGCGCTGCTGTTTGTTCCGCGAAGTGCAGCGGAACGAAGCGGGAGCGCCGCAGCGATCATTCCTCTAGTCCCGGCATCGCTGCCGGGATCAAGCAGCCTACCCGAGGGTCACAACGGCTCGCTCTTGCGAGCGCGCCGAATACGGGCCGGGCCAGCCCTCCCCTCCTATTTGGCCTTGCTCCACGCGGGGTTTGCCATGCCTCCGCTGTTGCCAGCGGAGCGGTGGGCTTTTACCCCACCATTTCACCCTTGCCAAGTGCGATCAGCCAAGAGACGCGGGATTAAGGTTTTGCCTCACTCCTGCGACAGATGCCTTGTGGTTCGGCTTCGCTGACCACAAGTGGTTCGCTCACGCTCACCACAATTCGCACCGGTGGTATATTTTCTGTGGCACTTTCCGTAGCCCTTCCGGCACTGCAAGCCGAGACACCGGAACAGCCCCCTGGCGTTACCAGGCGCGTTGCCCTGAACCGGAAACCTTGCGGTTTCGGTCCTGCGGAGTCCGGACTTTCCTCCCGTCCAGCAATTTTGCAATTGCCGGGCCAGCGATCGCCCGACCCGCCCGCCAGGGTCAGTATACGTGCAATTGGGGGAGGGCTCAATCGAATCGGTGTTGTTCGAACATTCTAGGATTTGGAATGCATAGAAAGGCATCACTGCGGAGGCGCAGGACCGCTTGGCATCGCGATGCCGTGCTTGTGGGGCGAAGCGGTCTCAAGTAAGCTGACTCACCTTACCTATGGCGACGAAGCGAGCGGCAAAACGGCAGACGAAAATCGGAGGAACCACCGACCAGCGGCTGGATGCGCTGCTTACTTTGCTGGCTGAGAATTCGACGATTGTGATCAGCGGGACCAAGATTGCGAAAGAAATTGGCGTGCAGCGGCAGACGGTATGGAGGTGGGTGGAGAAGCTGCGCGAGCTGGGCGTGAAAGTGAAGGGCCACGCGGGGACGGGCTACCACTGCGAGCGCGTGCCGGATGTGCTGGTGCCGAGGCTGGTGGCGCCGCGGCTGCATGGAACACCCTTTGCAAAACGCATCTATCATTTCTTCAAAATCGATTCGACCAATAACGTAGCCATGCGGCTGGGCGAAGCCGATGAGCCGCACGGCGCAATCGTGATCGCCGAGGAACAAACGGCGGGGCGCGGGCGCGCGGGGCGTTCCTGGATATCCGAGAAGTCCGTGGGAATTCATGTGACGGTGCTGCTGCGTCCGCCGATCGCTCCCGCGCATGCTCCGCTGCTGACGCTGGTAGCGGGCCTGGCCGCGCGCGATGCCATTGCCGAGGAAACCAATTTGACGACGGACATCCGCTGGCCAAACGACGTGATTTTGAAAGGCCGGAAGTGCTGCGGCATCCTGGTGGAGATGCGCGCCGAGCCGGATCGCATCCATTTTGCGGCGGTGGGCATTGGGATCAACGTCAACCAGACCAAGATGCCGGAAGGATTGGAAGAAATCGCGACATCGCTGCGGATGGAGACGGAGCGGGCGCATTCGAGGGTGGCGGTGCTGGAACGGTTGCTGCGCAACCTGGACCGCTACTACAATCAATTCGTCACCGAAGGCGCCACGCCGATTCTGGAGCGGTTTGCGGAAGTTTCGAGTTATTACGAAGGCAAGCGCGTGGAGATCGCGACGGCGCTGGAAACTTTCGTGGGCACCACGGTAGGCCTGGAATCGACGGGGCTGCTGCGCGTGCGGCGCGACGATGGGCGGATTGAAACCGTGATTTCGGCGGATGTGAGCGAGGCATAGGAATGCTGCTGGTGCTGGATGTGGGCAATACGAACACGGTGCTGGGCGTTTTCCGCGACGCGGAGTTGGTGGCGAACTGGCGGCTGACCACGGCGCGCGATCAAACCGTGGATGAATATGGAATCCTGATTCGTGAATTGTTTTCTCTGGCGGGCCTTGAAGCGTCTGCGATTGGCGGCATGATCATCAGCTCCGTGGTGCCGCCGCTGAACCAGACGCTGGCGGGAATGGCGGAGCGCTATTTCAAATTGAAGGCGCTGTTTGTGGAGCCGGGCGTGAAGACCGGCATGCCCGTGCATTACGACAATCCGCAGGAAGTGGGCGCCGACCGCATCGTGAACAGCGTGGCGGCGTTCGAGAAATATGGCGGGCCATGCATCGCGGTGGATTTCGGCACGGCGATCAATTTCGACGCGGTTTCCGAGCGCGGCGAATATCTGGGAGGAGTGCTGGCGCCGGGGATCGGAATTTCGTCGGAGGCGCTTTTTTCGCGCGCGGCACGGCTGTTCCGGGTGGAGATCAAGGATCCAGGAAAGATTATCGGCACCAATACGGCGGCGTCAATGCAGGCCGGCCTCTATTATGGCTATGCGGACATGGTGGACGGAATCTTGACGCGCATGAAAGAAGTGTTGGGACCGAAAACGCGTGTGATTGCCACGGGCGGGCAGGCGCCGATGATCGCGCGCGCGTCCAAACACATTGAAGCGGTGGACGAATTTCTGACCCTGGAAGGGCTGCGCATCGTGTGGGAGCGGAATCTGGCCACCAGAAGAGTGAAGCCCGCCGCAACGGAAAAAGCAGCGTCGCGCGCCGCCGACGCGCCCCGGAAAGCCGGGCGTTGACGGCCGGCGCAAGCCCCATGGGCGTCTTCAACTACTTCAATTACTTCACCGAGATTGAGGAGCATTTCTGGCGGAAACGGGGCGCGCATTTGCTGGTGTCTCCCCTGGACTGGGCCGTGGTGGAGACCTGGCAGAAGGCGGGGATACCGCTGGAAGCGGTGCTGAAGGGGATCGATCGAGCGTTTGAAAGTTATGCGCGGTCGCGGCGAGCGGCGGGCGGGCGGCCATTGAAAAGTTTGGCCTACTGCGTGGATGCCGTGCTGGATGCGGCAACGGAAGCGGCCGAGGCGCACGCGGGCGCGGGGCCGGAAGTGAAAGCGACGCGGCCGGCGAGCGAGCCGTTTTCGCGCGATGAGCTAGCCGGTTATTTCCAGCGCAATCGCAAGCAATTGCTGGCCGCGGCGGAGAAGTGCCGCGCAACCCATGCCGATTTTGCGGCGCCCATGGAAGAGACGGCGAAACGGATCGAGGAACTTGCGGCGCTGTTCGATTCGCCTGCCAAGATGGATTTGGAAGATTTGGAGAGGCGACTAACAGTGCTGGAGGAGAAACTTTCCGCGGCGGCGGGGGCGGCGGCGAGCGAAGAGGTGCTGGTGGGCATTCGGAGAGAGATCGACCGGGCGCTGGCGCCGTATCGAAGGAAAATGTCGGCGGAGCAATTGGCGCAGCTTGAAAAGCAATACACGCAAAAAAGATTGTTCGAGGAGTTTGGAGTGCCGCGATTGAGCTTGTTTTATCTGGCGTGAAAAAAGGGATGGCCTGCTGAATGAATGTCACGATTGAAAAATTGATTTATGGGGGCGACGGGCTGGCGCATCACGAAGGCGCCACCGTGTTCGTTCCCTTTGTAATTCCGGGGGAAGTGGCGGAGATCACCGAAGTGGAACGGAAGAAGAAATACATCCGGGGGCGGGTGCGGGAACTGGTCAGTTCGTCGCCGGAGCGGACGGTGGCAGCGTGCCGGCATTTCGGGATTTGCGGCGGGTGCCACTACCAGCACATTCCTTACGAGGCGCAGCTTCGCTTCAAAACGGAAATACTTCGGGAGACATTGAAAAGGCTCGGGCGGATTGATTGGACCGGGCCAATAAGGGCGCATGCTTCCCCGCCCTGGGGCTACCGCAATCGAGCGCAATGGAAAGTACGGCCACGCGCGGGCGCGGCGAGCGGCGCGGCGGGAAATGCCGCGGGCCCGGGGACCAATGGAGCATTGGGCATCGGATATTTTCGCGCCGCTTCTACGTCCCTTTGCGCGGTGGAGGAATGCCCCGTTCTTTCGCCCCGCTTGGTCGAGACGCTGGCGCATTTTCGCGCGGCGCTGGCGAAGGGTGAACTGCCCGCGGCGCTGCGCGAGGTGACGGCTTTCGCGGATGCCGGCGATACGCGGGTGCTGGTGAACGCTTCGTTCGCGGGCTTCCCTTCCTCGCCGGCGGGATTGATGAAAACAATTCAAGCGGCGGTGCCGGGGATCGAGAGCCTTCTGCTGAATGACTTGAGCCGCGAGCGAATGGAACTCGATGGGCCCGGATTTTTGAAATATGAGGCGGGCGGGTTTGCATATCGTGTGGGACATTTTTCATTTTTCCAAGTGAATCGATTTCTGGTGGAAGATCTTGTTCGCACAGTGCTGGGCGAAGCGGCCGGAGCGGCGGAAGGTTCGCCGAGGCGGTTGGCGCTGGATTTGTTTGCCGGGGTAGGACTTTTCACGCGGCCACTGGCGGAGCGATATGAGCGCGTAGTGGCCGTGGAGGCGAATCCAGCGGCCGTGCGCGATTTGGATTCCAATCTCGCGGCCAGCGGCGGCCACGCGGAAACCCGCGAAGCGGATGTGGAAGCGTTTTTGCGTGAATGGAAGGATACGCCCGACCTGGTGGTGCTCGACCCGCCGCGCACGGGCATGGCGCCGGAAGCGGTGTCACGCCTTGCCGAACTTGCGCCTGCTGAAATCGCCTACGTTTCCTGCGAGCCATCGACTCTGGCGCGCGATCTGGCCGTGCTGACGGCGAAGGGCTACACGATTGCGGAAGTACACCTCTTCGATCATTTTCCCGAAACATTTCACATCGAATCGTTCGTGCGATTGACGCGACGGCCATGAAGCTGCTGACACTGTGGATCGCCGGCGCCTTTGCCAGCGGCATCATTCTGGCTGGAATTGCGCCGGTGGGTTTGTGGAATTGCGTATGGGTAGCGGCTGGTGGAATTGTGGCCGGAATCATTCTTCTGCGAACCAATCGAATCACCGGAGCATGGCTTCTGAGCATGCTGAGTTGGGCGGCGCTGGGCGGGGCCGCTGTGCGAATGGAGCAGGCCTCCGTGCCCGCGACGCACGTGACGCGCCTTGCGGCGGAAGGAAAGCTCGACCTGAGCGAGCCGTTGCGCTGGCGCGGGCGGCTGCGCAGCGATTCGATGCGGCTTCCCTGGGGCACGCGCTACGAAATCGATTTGGAGTCCGTGGAATCGGCGGGCCGCGATATGCGAGTGACGGGCGGCTTGCGGGTGAATTTTTATCAGGACGAACGTCACGCGGAGTTGCCGGTTGATTTGCGCGCGGGGGATCGCGCGGAGGTGCTGGTGCGGGCCCGTGAGCCGCGGAATTTTCTCGATCCGGGGGCGGCGGACACGCGCGGAGTTCTGGCCCGGCAGAACATCAACTTGATTGGAAGTTTGCGGAGCACAGAGCTCCTGCGAAAGCTGGACACACCTTCCCTGCGTATTGCGGACCGGCTGGCGCGCGCGCGGGGACGATTGCTTGAACAGATAAATCTGCTTTTTCCGGATTCGCGCGATCGCACGGCGGTGCTGCGCGCGATGCTGCTGGGTGACCGGAATTTTGTGGACTCACAAATCTCCGAAGTGTTCCAGAAAACGGCTGTGTATCACGTGCTGGTGCTGGCGGGATTGCACGTGGCGGCGCTGGCCATGTTCGTTTTCTGGCTGGCGCGGCGCCTGCGGTTGACGGTGATCTGGACCACCGCGGTGACGCTGGTGGTGCTCGGCGCATATCTGGGCGTGGTGCAGGACCGGCCGCCCATCCTGCGCGCGGCATTGATGGCGGCGATTTTTCTGGGAGCGCGATTGCTATTCAGACGGATCGAGATGTTGAACACGGTCGCTTTGGCCGCGCTGATTCTGCTGCTCGCGCGGCCCTCGGCGCTGGGGGATGCGAGCTTTCAACTCTCCTTTTTGGCCGCGGGAGCGATCGCCGGACTCGCGATGCCGTGGATCGAGCGGTCGAGCGGGCCGTATCGTGAAGGGCTCGCCCATCTGGGGGACGTGACGCGCGACGTGTCGTTTCCGGCGCGAGTGGTTCAATTTCGATTGGATTTGCGTACGGTGTCCGCGTGGCTCGAGAAACGGCTTCCGGCGTGGCTGGCTCCTCGCGTCGATGGGTTTGTGACGGCGCCGGTGGCAGCGGGGTTCCGGCTGTGGGAAGTGATCGTGCTTTCGGCAACGATTCAATTGGGATTGCTGCCGTTGCTGGCCGAAAATTTTCACCGGGTGAGCATTTTCGGGCCGGCATCGAATGTGCCGGCGGTGCTGCTGACGAGCTTGATTGTGCCGCTTGGTTTCCTGACGCTGACAACGAGCTTCGTTTGGGGGGCGGCGGCACGAGTGCTCGCGAAAATGCTGGGCGGCCTGGTCAGCGGTCTTTTGGCTTCGGTTGAATGGATCAGCCGATGGCCTCATGCGTCGCATCGAATTCCAGGGCCGCCGGCGTGGTTATTGATTTTGTTTTTTGCAGCGCTGGCGTTGCTCGCTTTCTTTTCACGCGCCGCGCTGGCGGAAGACCGGCTGGCTTATCCCAAGCCGCGCCGGCCGTGGGGCGAGGCCATTGCCGGACTCGCGCTGGTGGTGCTGGCCCTGGCAGTGGGGATATTTCCATTCGCCCCGCGGCTGGCGGCAGGCCAGTTCGAATTGACGGTGCTGGACGTTGGCCAGGGCGATTCCATTTTCGCCGCATTCCCCGACGGGCGCACGATGCTGATCGACGGCGGCGGGCAGTATTCCCAGAATTCTGGCACCGGCTCTCGAACGGGACCGGACATGGGCGAGGAAGTGGTGTCGGCCTATTTATGGCAGCGCGGGTTGAAACATCTAGATGTGATGGCGCTGACGCATGCGCACCACGACCACCTGGATGGATTGTATGCGGTGCTAGACAATTTTGACGTGAAGGAACTGTGGGTGGGGCGCGATGTGGATTCCGCCGCCTATAGTAATTTGCTGGCCTACGCGCGGGCGCGGGGAGTCGCAATCGTTCATCATTTGCGCGGAGATACATTCGCGTGGGGAGGAACGAGCGGGCAGGTGCTGTGGCCGGAAAATCCCCTGGTGGCTCCCAAAGCGACGAATGATGATTGCCTGGTTCTGCGGATCGAGGACGGTGGGATTCGATTTTTGCTGACGGGGGACATCGAGAAGCGCGTGGAAGGATCGCTGGTGAAAGATGGCGACACGCTGGCGGCTGATTTCTTGAAGGTGCCGCATCATGGAAGCAAAACTTCCTCGACGGATGGGTTTCTTTCCCGGGTCGCGCCGAGAGTGGCGGTGGTGTCCGTGGGCGAGGGGAATCCCTTTGGGCATCCGAGCGCGGAGACGGTGGCCCGGCTCGAAGGAACCAACGCGCGAGTATTGCGAACGGACAGAGATGGAGCGGTGACGGCGGCGACCAATGGGCGAGAACTGGTGGTTCACACGTTTGTGGAGATGCATCCGCATTGAGAAATTCCGCGGATAAAGACTAGTCCTGGCTCGATTCGCCGGGCTCTTCGAGCTCGGGACCTTTGTTTCCAGCTAAATAATCAGCGATCAAGCGGCGAGCCTCTTCCGCCTGTGATTTGAGAACCAGGATCTCCGTGCCGTGCGGACCTTTGGGAGGTTCGCGCATCGGGAACGGGTCGGTGGAGACTGCATTCAGCGCGGTAATTCCGGCGCTCTCGAGAAGACCGCGAATCACGACAGCTTCCGTCCAAGTACCGGCGGTGTGGGCCACGACGGTACGTTCCGGCTCCGCTTGTTGGCTCATTGGACTCCCCTGCAGGTCATCGTATGTTGCCGCCTGCGCGCAGCACGTTCATAATATTCTTAACTATATTCTTAATCAGGCGCTCGCACAAACGTTCGGCAATCATGGACCAGGAACCCAAGAGGACACCCACGCAGGAAGAGATCGATGAAGAAAGCCGGCGTGTGCGCCGGCTGCGGATCGTGGTTCACCTGGCATTGAGCACGATTGCGGATGGTGAATTGACGATCGAAGAGGCTGCGGGGATGGTGGCGGCAACGCGCAACTTTGCGCTGGATTTGTTTCCCGGGAAGGAAAATGCGTTCGACGTGATTTACCGGCCGCAATTTCAACGGTTGATTCACGAAGTCTACCGGCTGCAGTAATCTTCCCTTCAGGTCTATCCCAGATTTTTCGAGAGTTCTAGCGGCGCACGAACATTCGCAGGATCACCAGAGCGAACCCGGCGACAAATCCGAGCGCTGCCTGATACTCGCGATTGCGTTTGTAGAGAGGCCACGAGAATCGAGCGGCGGCCTCGGCCTGTAGACGCGTGCGCGGCGGGCGGGGCCAAAAGAGCGGGATGCGAGCGGCGTAGTCGTCAAACTCGTGGCCGTAACGGGCGCGAAGCTCTCTTTCTTCGCGGTTCATCACAGCCGGATAAAACATTAGAAAATAGAGAAGGATCAGTCCACCGGCCGCCCAAGAATTTCCGGCGACGCCGAGGCCGGCGGCCATAACCGTGCTTCCAAAATAAAGCGGATTGCGCGTCCAACCATAAGGGCCAACGGTGGCGAGCGCTTCTCCCTTGCGAAGATGGCCGGCGGCCGAGGCGCGGATGAGAAGGCCCACGACGCCGATGGCCGCCCCCAGCGCGATGGAACGCGGAGTGGGAGTGGCAAGCCAAAGGAAGCCAATCGCGATGGGATAACCGGCGCGCACACGCCAGCGCGCCCAGAGTTCGTCAGGCGCGGCCATCAGCGCATCCCCAGGCGGCGTTCGATTGCGTTCATCACTTCTTCGACGGTGATGGCGAACATGGCGCGGGAATATTCCTTGCCCCGGCGATAGGTAGTCTCATCCGGCTTGGCGTTGCGAAGAATAACATCGGTTGTGGAATAGGGGCCGTTGCGAGCCGGGTCGGTGGGCCCATATAGAGCGATGACCGGAGTGCCCAGCGCGACGGCGAGATGCAACGGGCCGGTATCGCCCGCGACCAGGAATCGCGCGCGGCGCAGCAAGGCCATCAGGTGCGGGATGTCGAGCGGGATGATGGCCGGCTCCGGCGGTCCGGCGGCGCGACGGAGAACATTGGCAATTTCTTCTTCGCCGGGGCCGAAGGCGACCACGCCTCTCCACTCGTACCGTTTGAAAAGTTCGCGGTAGAGAGCGCCGTAGCGTTCGGCAGGCCAGCATTTCGATTTCCAGCCGCCACCAGGGCTGAGCACGAAAAATTCACGAAGTCCGCGAGCGACGAGTTCGCGATCCACCTGGATGACGGTGTCTCTCTGCAGGACGAGCGGAAACTGAATGTCGTCTGTTCGCGCGCCCACGGCCTCGACAAGGCTTAAATTGTGCTCGACCTTATGAGCGCCGTGCGGCGAAACGTGCTCCGTGTACAGTTTCGCCGCGAGCCGTTCACGAGCATAAGCGGCTTCGAATCCAACGCGCCGCGGCGCGGCCGAAACATAGGCGAGAAAAGCCGACTTATAGAGCGATTGAAAATCGAGCGCGCAGGTGTAATGCGCGGCGCGGAGTTTTTTGATGACCGCGATAACTTCGTTCCAGGTGCGGCGGCTGAAGGCGATGATTTCGGTGATATCGCGATTGCCATCGAGGAGCGGGGCCCAGCGAGTATCAATGAGCCAATCAATCCGCGCCGAGGGATAGGCCACGCGCAACGCGTGCACGGCGGGCAGGGTGTGGATCACGTCTCCCAGCGAACCCAGGCGAACGACCAGAAAGCGTTTTTCGCCCGGCGTGGCGACGGAGATGGATTCGTCAGGCATCGCGGCGTTCCTGAATGCGCGCGATCAGATCACGCGTGGAATGATCTTTCGGATCGCCGGCAATGGCGACGCGGATGCCCAATTGCGCGGCCACTTTGCGTTCAGGAACCGTGCTGGTGGTGTAATCAGTTCCCTTGGCGTGGACATGCGGGCGTAGCTCGCGCAGGAGCGGCTCGACATTTGGTTCGTCGAAAATAAGAACATAGTCCACGGCTTCGAGAGCGGCGACGAGTTCGGCGCGCGCGCGTTCGGGAAGAATGGGACGGCCGGGGCCTTTCAAGCGGCGTTCGCTGGAATCGGAATTAATAGCGACGACCAGGATATCGCCCTCGCGGCGGGCGCCGGTGAGATAGCGGATGTGGCCGACGTGCAGAACGTCGAAGCAGCCGTTGGTGAGCACGATGCGCTTGCCGATGGCGCGAAGCGAATCGAGGCGCTTTACCAGCTCGTCGCGAGCGAGAATTTTTGCGCGCGTGTCCATCAGCGGGAAATCACTTCCCGCCGCAGCGCCGATTCGAGATCCGCGCGCGTGACGGTAGCCGTGCCGCGCTTCATCACCACGATCCCGGCGGCGTAGGTGGCGATGTGAGCGCCTTCGACAAATGTGGCGCCGGCAGCGAGCGCCAGCGTGAATGCGGCGATGACGGTGTCGCCCGCGCCGGTAACGTCCGTGCATTGGTCGGTGCCGTAGACAGGAATAGTGTGCGGTTGGCGGGAGCGTTCATAGACTACCATTCCGTCTTTCCCGCGGGTCACGAGCACCGCCTGGCTGCCAAGAGTGCGCAGGGCCTTCATGCCGAGCACATCGAGCTTGCGCGTATCCGTGCCGATGCGAGTGTGGAAGAGGGCTTCGAGTTCCGGCTCGTTTGGCGTGGCGGCGGTGATTTTCAAATTGGAGTAATCGAAGAGCGAGAAACGCGAATCGAGCGTGACGAGCTTTGCGCCCAGACGGCGCACCAGCGCGGGGGTGACCGAGCCGCAACCGTAGTCCGAGACTAAGACTGCCGCAGCGCGGCGCGAGAGAATTCGAGCCTTGGCGGCGAGCTTGGAGAGCACTTCGGCAGGAAGAGGGGCATCGGGCTCGCGATCGACGCGCAGAACCTGCTGGCGGGTGGTGTGCGTCCAACCGGCGAGGAAACGAGTTTTGGTGGTGGTGGTCCAGCCGGGAACGCGGATGATGCCGGAGGTGTCGACTCCCTTGTTCTGGAAATAATCGAGCAGGGCGTGGCCGGAGGCGTCGTCGCCGACGGCGCCCACAGGCAGGACACGAGCGCCCAGATCGACCAAATTGTTGGCGGCGTTCGCGCCGCCGCCGGGGAGCAGTTCGGTGCTGCGATGGCGAAGGATCAGGACCGGCGCTTCGCGGGAAACGCGGGAAATTTCCCCGCCGACAA
Organism: Terriglobia bacterium; assembly: GCA_041490605.1. Classification (GTDB taxonomy): domain Bacteria; phylum Acidobacteriota; class Terriglobia; order Acidiferrales; family UBA7541; genus JBGPTK01. The sequence continues at coordinate 27,553 of JBGPTK010000011.1, forward strand.
ATTCATCGGCGACGAAATCGCCCAGGACGACGATGGATTGGCGCGAGAAGGCGCCGATAATATCGAGCAGGCGGGCGAGGTCGGCGTCGCCGGAAGTCTTCATGCGGCTGCTTTTCTTTTTTGCGCTCAACGGGATTCCTCGAGAATCCAATCCACGGCTGCGGTTAAATCCTCGGCGACGCGATCCGGGAGATGCGGCCATCGCGCGCGATTCCAATCGTATTCGCCGCGGCCATAGCCGGTTTTTACCAGGATATTGCGGCAGCCGATTTTTGCGCCCATGTCGAGATCGATAAATCGATCGCTAACCAGGAATGAGCCGGGCAATTCCAAACCGTGTTCGCGAGCGGCCTGTTCGAGCATGCCGGGAAGCGGCTTGCGGCAGGTGCAGCCGTCCTCGCGAATGTGCGGGCAATAGTAGATGGCGTCAACGTGCGCGCCTCCCTGCGCGAGCTGAGCGATCATTTTCTGGTTGACGCGATGCACCATTTCCTCCGGGAAAAAACCGCGAGCGACGCCGGATTGATTGCTAATCACAATCACGGGCATGCGCGCTTCATTCAGGCGGCGAATCGCGGCAGCCGCGAACGAGAATACATCGAACCGGCCGATGTGATTCACATAGCCGTTTTCTTCCGCGATGGTGCCGTCGCGATCGAGAAAGACGGCCCGGCGCGGGATCTCTGGGTTAGCCACGGGCGGTGAGTTCCCTCTTCCCTTGCAGCCACTGGCGCGCGGCGGAGTAAACGGCGTCCACGGAAATTCGCGTCATGCAGCGATGGTCCACGGGGCAATGGCGCAGAAAGCAGGGGCTGCAGGACACCGGCTCGCGTACCAAAGCGAGTTCGGAGGTGACCGGCGAAGTGCCTTCCGGGTCCGTGGGGCCAAAGACCGCGACGACTGGAATTCCGGCGGCGGCGGCCACGTGCATCGCGCCGGAATCGTTTCCTATAAATAAATTGCAGGCGGCAAAGAACGCCGGAAGCTCACCAATCGGTGTTTGTCCTACCAGATTCACGGGATGATTGCGCATGCCTGCGGCGATGCGATCCGCAATGTCGCGCTCTGAAGCCGTGCCGAAAAGTATCACATCGGCGTTGAAGTCAGCAATCAAGCTATCGGCGAGCGCGGCGAACCGCTCAGGAGGCCAGCATTTCGCGGAACCATACGCGGCGCCAGGAGAGAGGGCGATGCGGGGGCCCCCCGACCGGGAACCCTCTGTGGCGATGTGCAGGCGCGCAAGTTCGATAGTGGCCGGGTCTATTTTCAGGCGAATTGGTTCGAGAAGAGGCAACTGGTCAATCCATCCGATGCGCCGGAGCAATTCGAGATAGTAATAAGCTTCGTGCGCGGGAATTTCGCCACGGCGGGGAACTCTTATGGCGCGGGTAAGGAAGGCGGCGCGGGCGTCACGCGAATAGCCGAGGCGCTGCCGGATGCCCGCGCGCCAGGCGATCCAGGCGGCCTGGAACGCATTCTGAAAAAGTAAGGCGACGTCGAAACGGTCGAAGCGCAATTGGCGGGCGATGCGCTCGACGCCGAAAACGCCACGGTGACGGTTCCTGGAATCGAAATGGATCAAGCGATTGGCGAAGCCCTGATTCTGATAAAGATCGGCAACCCAGGGGCGCGCGAGGATAGCGATTTCGGCGGCGGGCCATCGGCGGCGGACGGCCCGGAGCGCGGGAATGGCGATGATGGCGTCGCCGACCCAGTTGGTGGCGCGGATGAGAATTTTCAAGGCGCCGCTCCGGGGCGCTTGCGGGCGATGATTGTTTGGAGCGCTTTCCAGAAATCGTCCTCGTGAGTCACGCAGAGCTCGATGCGGATCAAGTAGACGGGTAATTCCGTGAATCGCAGCGATCCGAAATTCGCGAAATCCTTCAACGTGCAAACCAGGGATTCCGCGCCGGCGGCTTTTGCGAGACGCTCCAGGCGCTGCATGTCCTCGCGGGAATAGACGTGATGATCGGGAAAATCCATTTGACCGGTGAAATCAATTCCCCAGCGGCGAAGGTCGGCGAAGAATGCGCTGGAGTTTCCAATTCCGCAGAATGCGAACGGACGCTTCGGGAAATGGTCGGAGACATCGGGGACCAACGATCTGGGTTCGAGGCGGAAAGCGCCTTTCAACTCCGTTTGCGCGTAGAAAATGGGAGCGGACGTGTGGCGGCGGACGATACTTTCGAGGGCGGGCGCGCGATCGCTCCGAGTGATGACGATCAGATCGGCGCGGCGCATCGCTGAAAGGGGTTCGCGAAGGCGGCCGGCGGGGAGAAGAAATCCGCCGCCGAAGGGATTCATGGCGTCAATCAGCAGGACATCGAGATCGCGGGCGAGCTGCAAATGCTGGAATCCGTCATCGAGGACAAAATAATCGATGCCCTCTTGCTCGAGTTTGCGGCCTTCGGCAAAACGGTCGGCGCCAGCTCCGATGGGAATCTGAGGACCAAGGTGGGCTTGCATTACGGCGACCTCATCACTCGATGATGCGATGGGCTGTGATTCATCCGCCGTGGTTTGCGCGGCCAGCGGCTTGCCGCGATAGCCGCGCGTCAACACGGCGACGCGCTTGCCCTCCGAAGCAAGACGCTGGGCGATGAAAATTACCATGGGAGTCTTGCCGGTGCCGCCGACCGTCAAGTTGCCGACGCTGATGACGATTCCATTGAGGCGGCGCTGGCGGCAGATTCCTAGACTGTAGCACCAAGCGCGCAATCGCGCGGCCGCGCCATAAAGCAGCGAGAATGGCCATAGGGGCAAACGGAGCAGCATCAGGCGCCGCCTCGCTGGGCGTCGAGAATTGCCGTAATACGCTGGAGCGAGCGTTCCGTGGCGCCGCGATTGGCATCGACAAGGGCAAGCGCGGCGCGGCCCATCTTTTCGCGCTCGTCCGCATGTTCAATCAAATAAGCCCAGGCGGAGCCAAGCTGCTCGCCGGTTTCAATCTGAATCGCGGCACGAGCATCCAGGAATTGGGCGGACATCTCCCGAAAATTTCCCATCGAGGGGCCAAAGACGGGCGGCTTTGCATAAGCGGCGGGCTCGAGAATGTTATGGCCGCCCACGGGAACCAGCGACCCGCCGACGAACACGGTATCGGCCAGCGCGTAGACGCCCGCGAGTTCGCCAATGGTGTCGAGGATCAAGACTTCGGCGGTTTCGTCGAGGGGAACTTTGAAATCGAGGCGGCTGCGCCGAACCACGGTCCAGCCATCCTCGGTGGCGATCTGCGAAGCCGCGTCGAAGCGATCGGGTTTTCGCGGGGCGAGGATCAGAAGGGCGCGGCGCCAGTGGCGCTGAACGATGTCATAGGCGGCGAGCACCGGCTCTTCTTCATCCGCGGCGACGCTGCCGGCCACGACCAAAGGCCAGCGTTCCTGGCTGCGGAGTTGTTCCGAAAGCCAGATAGCGAGATCGCTGATGACTGGAATGGCGAGATCGTATTTCAGGTTGCCGGTCACTTCCACGCGATCCTCGGGCGCGCCGAGTTCGCGAAGGCGGCGGGCATCGTCCGAACTCTGCGCCAGGAAGAGATCGGCGTTATGGAGGACCATGGCGACAAACTGGTTGAACAGGCGATTGGCCCAGCGATATCCGCGGAAGGAACGCTCGGAGATGCGCGCGTTGGCGAAGACAACCGGCACGCGGCGGCGGCGCGCTTCATGAAGAAAATTCGGCCAGATTTCCGTTTCGAGAATGACGATTAGCGCCGGATTGATGGTCTGGAAGACGCGGCGAACCGGGCCGGTCCAATCGAGGGGAAAGTAAAAAATGTCGTCGGCGAACTTCATGCGCTCGCGGGCCAGGCGCTGGCCGGTGTCGGTTGTGGTGGTAACGACCAGGCGTCGATCGGGATAACGCTGCTTCAAAGCTTGCGCCAGAGGCAGAGCGGCTAGGGCCTCGCCAACCGATACGGCATGAACCCAGATGGCTCCGGGGCGGCTGGCCGCGCTGTTGGAAGCTTGTGGCGGGAGATGGCCCATTCGTTCGCGAAGATTGTGCAGATATTTTCCTTGCCGCAACCCCTGGACGAAATAATACGGAGCGAGGAAGATCATCCCCACCGCGGCCAGCACGCTGTAAATAAAATACATTCGAGGGCGGGCGCGCGTAAATCAATCCGCCACCACGCGCCAGCCCGGTATTATAGTGGCAGCGGGCATCCGGCGATACGGGGCAACTTCCGGCGCCGGCAGGCATCTTATCCGACCATGAGCATCCAACGCTTTCTGATTGCCGCAGGGTTCCTTCTGGCGATTGCGAATACCGGGCGGACGCAAACGCCTGATCCCGCGGCACTGCCGGCGCACGACCATCATGAGGGACTGCTGATCGCGGCGGACCCGTACGCGGACGCGGCGCGAGCCAAAGAGAAATTCGGGAAGGCCAATCCTGTGCCTGCCGGCATCATTCCCATCGAGATTTTTTTGAGGAACGAAACGGACATGCCGCTGCGAATTGACCTTTCGACAATTCGATTGGAGCTTTCGTCGGGAGCGTCACGCCAACGAGTAGAGCCGCTGACGGCGGGGCAAACGGCGCAGATCATCGTTCATCCGAATGGGGCGCAAACGCCCGGAGCCCGGCGCACGCCGGTGCCGAAAGTGATTCCACTGCCGGGCAACGACAAAAAAGTGAAGCAGATGACGGAAATTCTGCAGCCGTTTGCCTTGGACGCCGACGTGATACCGCCGCAAGCGACGATTCACGGATTTTTGTTCTTCGATTTCGGAAGCAATTTCGACGAATTACGCAAGGCGAGTATTTACTTCCCTGGAATTTCCATGATTCCGTCGAATAAGCCGCTGACTTATTTTGAGATTGACCTTGCGGCGGCGGTGCGGCAGCCCGAGCCTTAATCAGCGCCCGTTTGCCGAATGGTGCAGGCTCGGATAGAATTGGTTTTCACCACTGCACCCGACTTCATGCCACTTCTTGACGATCTGAACGAACAACAACGCGAAGCCGTCCTGGCAACCGAGGGCCCTGTGCTGGTGCTCGCGGG
>JBGPTK010000012.1:0-32426 GCA_041490605.1 Terriglobia bacterium
GGGAATTGGCATGGCCATTGTGAAAGCGAGCCGAAAAGCGATCACGGCGCGGCGCTTGGGGAAAGCTCTTTTCGCGGGATTCAATCGCGCGTATGCGCAAGTTCAGGTGGAGCCGAATCGTTATCTCGAACGGGTGCGGCGGGCTCACGGGCTGCCGATTCGATCTTTCCAGGACATGTTCCACATGCCTCAGGAGATTGTGGATGATGTGGCTGAGCAGACGATCCGAGCATCGATGAAATTTGGGATGCTCGAAGGAGCGGGACTGGGACTGGGTGGATTTCTGACAATCGTTCCGGATATGGGAGTTCTGGCGGCAATCGTGATGCGCATGCTGCAAAAACTGAGCCTGCTGTACGGATTTGAATATTCGACCGATGAGGAGATCGCAACTTTGTGGCTGGCCGCGGCAACAGCGGCAGGACTCGATCTGGGACGCGAGTTTATCGAAAAGCAGGCGGTGGAGCGGCTGGTGCCGCGAATCATGGAGCGCATGGCCGCCAAGATGGGCGCGGAAGTGGCGGAGAAGTGGACCGCGCGGGCAATTCCGCTGGTGAGCGGGGCGATCGGCGGGGCGCTGAATTATTATTTTGTGCGCGAGTGGGGAAGAAGGGCTAAGCAGCATTTTCGGGAGAGGCATCGAGCGATGCGGGCGCTGGCGGCGCTTCCGGGTGCCCGGCCGATGGTGGTGAACGGATCGTAGGGCGGCGAAAGGTTCAAGGATTTTCAGTGTGCGTTGGGAATTGAGGTTTGCTCTTGATCCCTCGCCCGCCCAGGGCGGGCTCGGGATGACTGCAAGACCGTTTCCAATGTGGCGAGGGGAAGGGGAGTAGAAAATGTTATCAGTACGGGGGCGGGGCCGGTATAATTCGGGGACCGCACGCAATACACTTTCCGGCGGGTCAAGGAGAAACTATGCGATCCAGTTTACTACGGCTGTTGGTGCGGGGCGTTCTTGCGTTGATCGTACTGACGGTGGGAATTTGCGCGCAGACCGCATCGGCGCAAGGAATGCAAGGCGCGAAGAAATCTTCGAACGTGGTCATGGGTACGCTCGACAAAGTGGATGCGGGCGCAAAGACCGTGGCAGTGAAGACGGCGGACGGCACCGTGACAGTAGTCAAATTTACCGCGCACACGACCGTCGAGGGGCTGAAGGGAGCCGCGCATGGCGCCGACCTGGTGGGCAAGGAAGGCGGGCATGTGATCGTTCACTACATTCCGGAAGGGGCCGAGAAGACGGCGCACGCGATTGTGTTCGTGGGAGACAAGACGGTTCACGCGACGGAAGGAACCATTACGGATATCGGCAAGGGAACGAAGACGGTGGCGGTGAAAACGGCCGACGGAACGGAAGAAACTTTCCGGGTGGCCGATCACGCAACCATCGACACGGCGAAAGGTGTGGGACATTACACGGTGGTGGGCGCGAAGAAGGGCGAGCATGTGACCGTGTATTACACGGAAGAAGCGGGCAAGAAAATCGCGCACGCTTTCATGCACCTGTAAACGAACGCTAGAGTTGCTGGTATCGATTCACGCAAGCTGATGCGGCGCAGCCGTGGCGGGGCCTTTGGCTCGGGTTTTTGACGAGACGAAGGCCCTTTTTTTATTCTGCTGAGCCTGCGCGTTTCCCGAAGTCCACTCCATCTCGCGCAATTGGAATGTTCGTGATAAGTTCTCCTTCGCTCTAAAACTGGAGGCCATCGATAGATGTCGACGCGAACCGTTGTGCTCATACTTGTCTTGCTGGCGGCGTTGCCTGCTTTCCCGAGGGCGGCGGGAGAGAATTATTTCGACGGAAAAACTTGGTGGGGGTATGTGCAGGTTCTGGCAGACGACAACATGGAAGGGCGCGAGACGGGAAGCGCGGGGTTGCGCCGGGCTCAAGCCTACATCGTCGAGCAATTGAAGAAGGCAGGCCTCGATCCTGCGGGAAGCGACGGCTACTACCAGCCGGTGAAATTGGAGTCGCGGCAAATCATCGAGAAGGATTCGAGCATCGCGTTGATCCGCGACGGCAAAATTGAGCCGCTCACGCTGGGTGATGAGGCGTTCTTCAACACCCGGGTGGATCTGGCGCCGGAAGTCACGGCGCCGCTCGTTTTTGTGGGCTACGGGCTGAGCATTCCGGAGAAGAATTATGACGACCTCAGCGGGCTTGACCTGAACGGCAAAGTTGCGGTGGTGTTCAGCGGATCTCCTGCGGACATACCCGGGGCGCTGGCTTCACACTATCAAACCGCAGCCGAACGATGGAAGGCGTTTCGCAAGGCGGGAGTGATCGGAATTATTTCCATTCCGAACCCGGGGGCGATGGATATTCCGTGGTCGCGGATGTCGGTGAACCGCGCGCATCCGAACATGGAACTGGCGGACTCGAAATTCAACGAGACGGAAGGCGAAAAGCTCGCTCTAATATTCAATCCGGCCAGGGCGGAAGAATTGTTCGCGGGATCGGGACACACTTTCAGCGAAATTGCGGAGCTGGGCAAAGAACGAAAACGGCTGCCGCGCTTTCCGCTGGCCGTGTCGATCCAGGCGAAAGCGAAGGTGGAAAAGAAAGAAGTGATTTCGGCCAACGTGATTGCCAAGCTGCCGGGAAGCGATCCGAAATTGAAAGGCGAATATGTAGCGCTCTCGGCGCACATCGACCACCTGGGAATCGGCGAACCGATCAACGGGGATCGCCTGTACAACGGAGCGATGGACAATGCATCGGGATGCGCGGTTTTGCTCGACGTTGCCGCTTCCCTGAAGCAGAAACCGGTGCGGCTGAAGCGGTCGCTCTTGTTCGTGTTTGTGACGGCGGAGGAGAAGGGCTTGCTCGGTTCAAAATATTTCACCGCGAATCCCACGGTGGATGCGAAGTCGATGGTCGCGAATATCAATATTGATATGTTTCTGCCGCTGGTTCCGTTGAAAGTGCTGACCGTCTATGGACTGGCGGAATCCGATCTGGGGGACATGGTGGAGAAAGTGGCGCAGGCGCGTGGGATTCGAGTTCAAGCCGATCCTGAACCGCTGCGGAATTCGTTCATTCGCAGCGACCAATACAATTTTATTCGTCATGGAATTCCGGCGCTGGCGATGAAGGTGGGCTTCGATCCCGGCTCGCCGGAGCAGCAGCTCTACAAAGATTGGCTGACGCAGCGCTATCACGCGCCTTCGGACGATCTGAATCAGCCTGTGGATTTGCCGGCTGCCGCCGGTTTTGAGGAGATCGTTCGGCGTTTGATGATTGCAGTTGCCAATGATGACCAAAGGCCGAAATGGAAATCGGACAGCTTCTTCAAAAGATACGCACAGGCAGGGAAGTAGCGAGTTCATGAGCAAAGGCGGAGGCGACTCCGTTGGCTTCAGGGGCTAAAGCCCTTTTCGCTCCTAGCGAAAAAGTGTCGGAGCTGAAGCTCCGACTCCCTGAAAACCATTCAAGGCAGGTCAAATTTCTTGCGGAGAGGCGGGCATGTTTAAACGAGTTGGTGTGTTGATGTTTGCTTGTGTGGTGATGGGGGTGGGGTTGCGGGCTGGCGCGCAAACGAACCGGCTGCAATCCGCTGATTATCAGAGATTGCGGAGCGTGAGCCAGGTGGCGCTCTCGCCGGATGGCAAGCTGGTGGCTTACACGGTCTTGCGCCTGGACCGGCCGGGGCGGCCGTGGGGACAAGCGTGGGTGATGGATTTGGCGACGGGCAAGCCGGCGCGCCTGGGCGCGGAAAACGAGGATTCGGGCGATGCGGTGTGGTCTCCCGATGGGCGCTGGATCGCGTACGAAGGCGAAGCGGGGGGAAAAAGCGGACTGGTGATCGCCCATGCGGATGGATCGGCGGCGACATTTCTTTCGGAAATGACGGGGACGAACGCGCCGCTGCCGTCCCAGGGAGCAGCGATCACGTGGTCACCCGACAGCAAACAGGTGGCGTTTATTTCCTCGACGCCGGGACCGGAAACGGCGGCGGCGAACGGCGATCCGATGGTGATCACCCGCTACATGTACAAGCCGGACGCGCCCGAGGGACTCACGCATTTTAACGACAACCGCCGGCTGCATATTTTCGTGGCCGATATAGCGAGCAAACAAGTGCGGCAGCTTACGACCGGGGATTACTACGAGCACTCGATCGACTGGTCGCCGAAGGGCGAGGAGATTGTTTTTATCTCGGACCGTTCGCCCAACGCGGACCAATTTTTTAATTACGACGTTTTCGCGGTGAAAGTGAGCGACGGCTCGATTCGGCGAGTGACGGCGACGGAGAATGCCGAATATTCGCCGCGCTGGTCTCCGGACGGAAAGATGATCGCCTTTTCGGCGACCAGGCGCGGGCTGACCGACCGCGAGACGACCATGGAAGATACGCACGATTGGGTGATGAATGCGGACGGCTCGAATCGCCATGAGCTTGCGGCCATTGACGATCGCCAGGGACCGCCGCAGTGGGCTGCTGACGGGCAGTCGATTTATTTCACGGCGCAGGAGAGAGGCAATGTGCGGCTCTATCGCCAGGCGGTGGAAGGCGGCAAGGCGGAAGTGATCGTCAATGAGCGCGGCTCGGTGGGGGCATTTTCGCCGGGGAAGGCGGGAGCGATTGTATATACGTTCGGCAGTCCGAGCGACACGCCGGAGCTTTTTGTATGGAACGGCGGCGCGGCGGGGGCGAAACAGCTTTCGAATTTGAATTCGGAGATATTGAGCGGGAAGCAGATTGCCGACGTGGAATCCTTTACGTTCATCAGCAACGACAACAAATACGAGGTTGAGGCGTTCCTGGTGAAACCGCTGGGAATGACGGCGACTTCGAAGCATCCTTTAATCGTGAATATTCATGGCGGGCCGCACGGGCAAAACGGACCGGCGTTCAATTTCAAGGATCAGGTGTATGCAGCGCGCGGGTGGGCCACGCTGCACGTGAATTATCGCGGATCGACCGGTTACGGGCAGGCGTTCGCGGACGCCGTGTTCGGCGATCAGGATGGGAATGAAGCGCAGGACGTGCTGTACGGCGTGAGCGCGGCGCTGCGGCGAAATTTGTGGCTGGACAGGGAGCGCATGGGAATCGAAGGCGTGAGCTATGGAGGCCAGTTGACCGAGTGGCTGATCACGCAGACGCGAATGTTTCGTGCGGCGATTCCGATCGCCGGAATCACGAATTTGATCAGCTACAACTACATGACTTATTACAATCAATACGAACAAATGGAATTCGGGCAACTGCCACACCAAGATGATTTGATGAATATTTTGTGGGAGCGCTCGGCCCTGAAGCACGTGGGCAGGGCGGCGACGCCCACGCTGCTGATGCACGGGGAGAACGATCCGGATGTGCCCATCGCCGAAGCGGAGCAATTCTACATCGCGCTGAAGGATGTGGGCGTGGATACCGTTTTTGTGCGCTACCCGCGCGAGGGACATGGGATACGAGAATCGGCGCATACGGTGGATAGCATTAACCGCTGCATTGTGTGGTACGAAAAATATTTTCCGAAGAGCGAGCCGGAGACGCCTTCGGCGGCGGTGCCGTAGAGAGTGGCGACGAAAACCGTTTATTCTCAATGTGGGCGACGAGAAGGACCAATGGCCGTCGAACGGCGGCGGGTGCTCGGGATTCCTCGGGCAACGCCGGCCCTCGGAATGACTGCCTACTGCTCTGCGGCGGGCTCTTTCTTTCGAGCCGACGAGCGGTAATTCGGCTCAGTGATTGGGCCAGCCGTAGAGTTTTAGGGCGTTTCCGCGCAGGACCATTTCGGCGATTTCGAGCGCGCGGGCTCGCGTGATTTCGTCGTCGTCGATCATTCCCGTCAGAGCGATGGCCAATGCTTCGCGGCTAGAGTTCGCGGTCTGCCAGCCAATTTCTTCCCAGCCGATGGTTGCATCGCCGGGGGAGAGGTCCGTGCCGAACAGGACTTTTTCCGGATACCATTCGAGCCAGTAGCGAATCGTCTTGCTCAATTCGCGTGTGGGAAGGAGCCAGGTTTGCTCCGAGAAATCGGTGTAGACGTTGGGCTTCATCAGGAGCTCGGCGATTTCCTTGGAGTACGGGCCGGCGCCGCCGTGCAACAGGACGAAATTCGTTTTTCGCAAGTCCGTGTCATCGAGAACCGATTCAAGAAGCAGAGGATTGGCTCCGGCGAGCTCGAAATAGCCGCCGCAGCCATATCCGGTGTGGATGTGAACGGGCAAACCGAAGCGCCCAGCCTCGCGAGCGATGAAATAGAAGATGTAATCCTGCAATTTGTAGTATTCCGCGGTTTCCGGGACACCACTCTGGATGTAACGGGCATAAATCCGTTGCGCTTCCTCGCGGCCGGTGTGCTTGAAGTCGAGCGAGCGCAAATAAGCGGCTTCGTATTTAATTGCGACCGCGCCGTTCTTTTTCTGGTCGAGGAGGGTGGGAAGAACAACCAGCGAGAGATAATCCTCGAGAGTGGCGGGAAGCTGATCTTTGTTGAGAGCTTTGAGGTAGCGCTGCAGCAACTGAGATTCTTTTGCGTAAAAGATTTTTCGATCGGGGGCTCCGGCGGCGAGCTTTTCATTGTTGAGTGGGAAGAGAAGGGAGTCATCGAAGGGCACCCAACGGAAGCGTGGTGGATTCAGGCCGCGCCCCATGGCGACGCGATTGGCGAGCTCGGACTCGATGCCAAGCTGGTCGAGAACCCAATTTGCGTAATTGTCCCCCTGCTGTTTTTTGATTGCTTCTTTGGCGGCAAGAACTTCGCGTACATGCGCGGGAGTCATGTCGTCGTATGTGTAGCCGTAGAGAGCTTTCAGTGCGGCGATGAATTGCGGATTTTCTGGGCGCGAGGTGATGGTCGGCATGGTCGGCTCGAGAGGGTCGCAGGGGAGCGCGTCAAATTCGTTATCCGATTCGCCGGCAGAAACCAATTTAGGCGGATGCGAATGGTTGTCGATGGCGCGAATGGCGCGGATTTTCGCCAGGAGATCGGGATCGGGCTTTTGGGCTGCAGCAACCGGCGCCAGGAAAAGTAGAATTACCAGCAGCTTTTTCGCACACATTTATTGTTCACTCCCTCAGGTCGAGCGACCAGGACTGGATACAAATTCGAAATCCAACTCGATGAGACAATTTAGGTTGGGTGGTGAGACAAGTCAATCTGGCTGGGACATTTAAAGGCGGGTGAATCTGAGGGCTTGGTGGATGGGGGGCCGCGCGCGGGATTGCCGGAGTGTGCAACCATGGATACATCGGAATTGACTTCCGTGCGGCTGGAAGTATCATGGTGAAAGTGGCGAAGGAGTTCGCCCTTAACCGCTGTCCCATCTGAGCCGGGACAGATGATGACTCCTGACAAGGATCTTGTCGCGGAGTCATGTCCCCGGCAACGATCCCCAAAATGAATCAGGCGAGAGGACTGAGATTGGAAAAGTTTGTGCATTGGCAGCGGAGAAGAAGGCGTCGAGAAACGGCAGTGAGATGTTCGTTCGTCATCCCCAAGAGAGAGGATCGGGCCGACTCGCATGACTAAATACTTGATGGTGGGAATTGGAGGATTCTTGGGGTCCATTCTGCGTTTCTGGGTTGGAGGCTATGTCAGCGACCGGATGGGTGGCATGCGGTTTCCCTATGGAACATTCATCATCAATTGCACAGGGTCATTCCTGGTTGGACTGGTGATTACTCTGCTGACGGAGAAAGGACACTGGAACCCGTACTGGAGATACCTCGTTCCGATCGGCTTCATCGGGGGCTTCACCACCTTCTCCACATTCGAATACGAGACCTTTCGCAATTTCCAGGATGGAGAGATTCTGGTCGCGGGCCTCAACGTGATCGGGAGCGTGGTGATCGGGTTTCTCTCCGTCTGGCTGGGCGTGATTGCGGGGAAGACGATCGCGTGACGATGCGAAGCTAGCATGCGCCAGCTACGGCACTCTAGAATTCAGCCACGGGATGGTTTAAGGCGATATACTGCCGCGCATGAAATTCCTGCCACGGCTGCGGACCTTGCTCCTCTGTTTGCCGGCAATTCTGACGCTGGCTTTCGCCCCTCGATTCTTCGCGTGGAATCAGAATAAATCCGGCTCACTTCAATCCTTGAAAGAGAGATCTCGCGCGGCACTTTCCGAGACTAAGGGAGAAGTGCAGTTGGCGGGACTCGATGCACGCGTGGAAGTGCTTCGCGATGAGTGGGGCGTGCCGCACACTTACGCGCGAGATCAACATGATCTGTTCTTTGCGCAAGGATTTGTGGCGGCGCAGGATCGCTTGTTTCAGATGGAATTGTGGAAGCGCGCGGGGCAAGGGCGGCTGGCCGAGGTGGCCGGCGAACCGTTCTTGCTTCGAGATGTGGCGGCGCGGTTGCTGCGTTATCGCGGGTCACTAGATGCGGAATATGCGAGCTATGCGGCGGATACGCGCGAAATTGTTGGCGCGTTTACGGATGGAATCAATTCCTATATTCAGCAGCGATTGGCTCGGGGCGGTCCCGGCTTGCCAATTGAATTTCAACTGGCGGGATTCGCACCGGAAGCGTGGAAGCCGGAGGATTGCCTGACGCGGATGGCCACCTTGAGCGTGACCGGCAACGCGGAAGACGAACTGGTGAATGCGCAGCTTGTGGCGTTGCTCGGCGTACGGAGAGCCACGGAGCTGGGAGAGTTTGATCCGCCGTCACAATTAGAACCGGCTGCTGGCCTCAATTTCTCCGGCCTTTCTCCTCAAATGATCGCGGGACTGCGGGGCACGGACGCACGCATTGAATTCCCCGCGGAGCTGGGTAATAGCAATCGAGAAGCTGGAGGAAGCAACAACTGGAGCATATCGGGAAAAATGACGCGTAGCGGGAAGCCGTTTTTGGCGAATGATCCGCATCGCACGATTGCGCTGCCTTCCTTGCGTTACATCGTGCACCTGGTGGCGCCCGGATGGGATGTGATTGGAGCCACGGAACCGGCGCTGCCGGGCGTCAGTATCGGACACAATCAGAATATTGCCTGGGGACTGACCCTCTTTTCCGTGGACCAGCAGGATTTTTACCTGGAAGAGTTAAACCCGCAGAACGCGCTGGAATACAAAACGGAAAATGGCTGGGGAAAAATGCGGGTGGAAGAAGAAATCTTCCGCGTCCGCGGCGGGAGGAGTGAAACGCGATCGCTCAAGTTCACGCGGCATGGTCCTGTTCTATGGAGTGACGGCAAGCGGGCGCTGGCTTTGCGCTGGGTAGGCGCCGAGCCGGGTACGGCTCCCTACCTGACGGGAATTTCCGTGGATCGCGCTCAGAACTGGCAACAGTTTCTGCAGGCGATGGCACGCTGGAAAACACCGCCTGAAAATTTTGTTTATGCCGATCGAGAGGGAAATATCGGGGAGCAATCCACGGGGCTGGCGCCGATACGCTCCAAAGGGAACGGGCTATTGCCGGTTCCGGGTGCGGGCGGTTACGAATGGAGCGGATTTATTCCTTTCACGGAATTGCCGCGGCAGTTCAATCCGGAACGCGGGTATGTGGCGACCGCGAACAATAAGACAATTCCGGGGAAGTTTCCGTATGCCGCCGGTTTTGTCTGGCGCTCGGATCGAATTGCGCGGATCGAACAGGTATTGAATGGAGCGCGAGAAAAGAAGCAGCTTCTGGAGCGGGAAGATATGGCCCGATTGCAAAATGATGTTGTTTCGCTGCCCGCGCAAGCACTTGTGCGCTTGATCGGTCCGCCCAAGAATCCAAAAGATTCCGCGGCAAGACTTCTGGCCGGGTGGGATGGCTCCTTGCGGGAGGATTCCGCGGCCGCGGCCTTATACGAAGTGTGGCTGAAAAAACTAAGGGAGGCATTGGCCGGAATACTTCTGATGAATCGTGAAACAGCATCCTACTTGATCGATACAGATTCCGTTCCGTCCCTCTACATCCATGCAGCGCCGGAATCATTCGGCGCCAAGCCCGAGGCCAAGCGAGATGCAATCTTGCAAACGACGCTGCACACGGCTTATGCGGAATTGCGGGAGTCTCTGGGGCCCGATTCCTCGCAGTGGACCTGGGGACGACTGCACACGGCGCGCTTTCGCCACGCGCTGGACAGAATTAAAAATTTCGAGGAACTTTTCGATCTGGGGCCCTTCGCGCGCCCCGGGGACGAAGCCACCGTGGACGCGACCGATTCTCCGTGGGACGGCTATGCGCAAGTTGCCGGGGCAAGTTATCGCGAGATTCTCGACCTGGGCGACTGGGATCATTCGGAGGCGGTGAACGTTCCGGGACAGAGCGGCCAGCCGGGCAGCACGCATTACAGTGACTTGCTGCCATTGTGGCGCGATGGAGAGTATTTTCCGTTACTTTATTCGCGGGCGGCGGTGGAAAAGAAATCTACGGAACGTTTGACTCTTCTGCCCGCGAGCCGGTGAATTATCCCTTGGCGGCGCGAAGGCGCTTGTTGATTCCGGGCCTACGCGGGAGGAAACTCTCAACGATCCCCCCGCCGTAGGTCCCTCGGTTACTTCTTCGCAGAGATCGCTACAGACGCACTGGTGGTATCCCAATCCAAGTGCATCGTGCAGGTGTTTCCGGAATTTTGGAAGGAGATGGTGAAATTCTCGACTGGTGAAGAGAGCTTCGACACTTTCATGTCCGTGCGGAGAAGATCGCCGGCCTCGCCTGGATAGGGGATTCCCCACTCGCCCGTCTTCTTGCTGATGATGAGCGTCCAATTATCCGGATTGGGGATGGCGAAGAGCGTGTAGCTGCCCGCGGGTACCGTTTTACCGCCGACGGTGACATCGGTATCGATGACGAAGGTTGTCGCCTCATTCGCGCCGACGCGCCACACCTTGCCGTATGGATCATGGTCGCCGATCATCTTGCGTCCATTCAAACGGGGACTGGAATAGTCCACATGAATCGTCTTGCCGTTGGCGAATTGGCAATCGGCTTTGGCCGGCGGGCTGGGACGGCTGTTCTTATCTTGCTGGGCCATGACGGGAGTGGCTAGAACGGTGAGAGCTACGAGTAACAGAGCACAGAGAGCGACTGCATGTTTCCGCATGATTTCTCCTTATTCCAAATTCCAGAACTTCGCAATGCTTAGACGCATGGCGCTGCCAAAAGAAAGCGAGCTATTTTCTGCTTTCAAAATGATGGTCTAAGACTACCTGAACGCACCCTGTGGTTCAATCTTTCCGGGCAATGAGGCAAGCGAGCGGAGGGTCCGTCGCTGGCCGGCACAAAGTTTGATTGCCGCGTAATACGGCGTCCTGTACGATCACCTTCCAGTTGCTGATTGCCGGAGGAAAATACAGATGTATCAACGAGTGGACATAAGTCTTGTGACGACTGCATTTGAAATTCCGGGCTATCGCATCGTGAGGACGCTGGGGCTGGTACGGGGCATCGTGGTCCGCTCCCGCAGCATCATCGGAACGCTGGGAGCGTCGCTGCAGACGATCGTAGGCGGCAATATCACCCTGTTTACGGAAATGTGCGAAAAGACGCGCGAAGATGCCCTGGAGCTCATGCTGCAACATGCCTCCGAACGCGGAGGCAACGCGGTGATCGGAATGCGCTATGACGCGAATGAAGTGATGCAAGGAGTGACCGAGGTGCTGGCGTATGGAACCGCGGTGCAGGTGGAGCGGATTACTTAGCGGGTGGCGAAAGAATTTGGGGATTGTTAGTTTGAGGCACGACGGTGGAGAAAAGCGTTTCTTCTTGGGATTTTTAGCAATCAGGTGATCCCTCACTTCCTTCGGGATGGCACATAATCGGCGTGCGGGCGAACTTGAGCGTTCTGATGCGAACGGCTCTCTAGAAGGGGCATCAGAGGACTCCTGCAGGGATCGTTCAGGGAGTTGGCGCCGATCCGTTTAGGTGGGGCGCCCGCCAGCCGATGTTCCTCGAAACGCAATGCCGGGCTCATGCGTTCTTTATAAAAGCAGATTAAACGGGATGAGCCTCGGATTGGCCTCAGGCTGAATCGACCGCGTCTCGGATGTCATCTGATGGGAATGATATAGAATATCGCGTGCGATAAAGTGTTTCATCGTGTCAACAGAACGGCCCCGCGAACAGGTCCGCTAATCCCAATGGGGCTCCAGGAGTAGAAGCATTCGATGTGGATTGTCAGGCTTGCGCTCCGGCGTCCTTATACGTTTGTGGTGATCTCGATTTTATTGCTCATACTGGGCCCGGTCACAATTCTGCGCACGCCGACCGACATTTTCCCCAACATTGATATCCCGGTGATCAGCGTGATCTGGAATTATGCCGGAATTTCCCCGGAGGAAATGTCCAACCGGATTGTCTACAACTACGAGCGAGTCTTGACCACTACGGTCAATGATATGGAGCACATCGAGTCCCAGTCGTTGACCGGGATCGCGGTGGTGAAGATTTTCTTTCAGCCCAACGTGAATATCGCCACTGCTTTTGCCCAGGTGACGGCGGTTTCCCAAAGCCTGCTGCGAGGACTTCCCCCAGGGACGACTCCGCCCTTCATCATCGAATACAATGCTTCCACCGTTCCCATTCTTCAATTGGCTCTTTCCGGGCACGGGCTTTCCGAGCAGCAATTGGGCGACATTGGAATTAATTTCCTGCGGTCCGGATTGGTTACGACACCCGGCGTGGCCATCCCCTATCCCTATGGCGGCAAGCTGCGCCAAATTCAAGTGGATTTGGTTCCTGCCGCTTTGCAGGCCAAGGGGCTTTCGGCAGTTGACGTCGTGACCGCCCTTGGCAATCAAAACCTGATCATCCCCGCCGGGTCGATGAAAATGGGGCAGTTTGAATATCAGGTGGATCTGAACAGCTCGCCGGAAACGGTGGCGGAATTGAACGATTTGCCGATCAAAACCATCGGGAACTCGACCATTTACATCCGCGATGTAGCGAATGTGCGCGACGGGAACCCTCCGCAGACGAATATTGTTCGCGTGGATGGACAGCGCGCTTCCCTGATGTCGATTCTAAAAAATGGCAATGTCTCCACTCTCGACATTATTTCTCACATCAAGCAGGTGCTGCCGCAGGTGCTGACGACGCTTCCGCCGGAATTGGTGATCCGCCAGCTCTCGGACCAATCGATCTTCGTTCGTGCGGCCATCAGCGGTGTGGTTCGCGAAGCCATCATCGCAGCCTGCCTGACCGGATTCATGATTCTGGTTTTCCTGGGGAGCTGGCGCAGCACCCTGATTATTGCGGTATCGATTCCGCTTTCGATTTTGACCTCGATCATCTGTTTGAGCGCGTTGGGCGAGACCATCAACATCATGACTCTAGGAGGACTGGCGTTGGCCGTCGGTATTCTGGTGGACGATGCCACGGTGGAAATTGAAAACGTCAATCGCAACATCGATCAGGGAAAGGAAATTGTGCAGGCGATTCTGGACGGCGCTCAGCAAATTGCCGTTCCCGCTTTCGTTTCCACACTGAGCATCTGCATCGTGTTCGTTCCGATGTTCTTCCTCAGCGGGGTGGCGCGCTATCTCTTCATTCCGTTGGCGGAAGCGGTGGTATTCGCCATGATGGCTTCTTACTTGCTGTCGCGCACACTTGTTCCCACCATGGCAAAGTATCTGCTGGTGGCGCAGGTGGGGAGAGAACTTGAGCAGGAAATGGAAGAGAGCTCAAAATCGCGCAATCCACTGGTGCGAATGCAAGCGAAATTTGAGATCGGCTTCGAGCGTTTCCGCGTGCGATATCGCGGACTGCTGGAGAGTTGCCTGCATCACGGAGCCGCCTTCGTGATCTGTTTTCTCGGCGCGTGCGTGCTTTCGCTGGCACTGATCCCCTTGTTGGGCCAGGATTTCTTTCCCACGGTCGACAGCGGGGAATTCAAATTGCACTTGCGCGCGCCCACTGGAACGCGCATCGAGGAAACGGCGGGCCTTTGCGACCGCGTGGAAGACGAGATTCGACGATTGATTCCAGCGAAAGAGCTGATCAGCATCATCGACAATATCGGAATGCCTTATAGCGGCATCAACCTTTCCTATAGCACCTCCGCGCCCATCGGACCCGGCGATGCCGATATTCTGGTTGGCCTCTCGAACGATCATCACTCGACGGCAGCCTACATTCACGATTTGCGCGTGAAGCTGGCCCGGGATTTCCCGGGAGTCACTTTTTATTTTATTCCGGCGGATATGGTCAGCCAGATTTTGAACTTTGGCCTTCCCGCGCCGATCGATATCCAGATCGTGGGAAGGAACTTGCAGGGCAATCGTCAATTCGCAGATAACCTGATGAATCAATTGAAATTTATTCCCGGCACCACCGACCTGCGAATCCAACAAGCGTTCAATCAGCCGAAATTGCACATCACGGTCGACCGTACCCGCGCGCAGCAGATCGGCTTCACCCAGCGGGACGCGGCGAGCAGCCTGCTCATCTCTCTCAGCGGGAGTTTCCAAACCACGCCCACCTTCTGGCTCGATCCGAAGACCGGCGTCAGTTACAGCATTACCACGCAGACGCCGCAATACCGCGAGGACTCGCTGCAGTCTCTTGAAAATCTTCCGGTGACCACGGCGAACTCAAACCTGGGCACTCCGCAAATCCTGGCCAATATCGCCACAATCTCCCGGGGGGCTGAAATGGCGGTGGTCACCCATTACGATGTTCAGTACGCCATCGATATTTTCGGCAGCGTGCAAGGAAGGGATCTGGGAGCGGTGGCCGGCGAGATCGATTCGATCGTGAATGAAAGGCGGAAAGATTTGCCGCGCGGATCGCAGATCTTTGTTCGCGGCCAGATCGCGACGATGCGATCTTCCTTTGTGGGGCTGCTGGCGGGCCTGGGGTTCGCCATCATCCTGGTCTACCTGTTGATCGTGGTGAATTTTCAATCCTGGCTTGATCCCTTCATCATTCTCATGGCGCTCCCGGCGGCGTTTGCCGGAATTGTTTGGATTCTTTTCATCACCAAAACCACGGTCAGCGTGCCTGCTTTGATGGGAGCCATCATGTGCATGGGCGTGGCCACGGCCAACAGCATCCTGGTGGTGAGCTTCGGAAAAGAAGAAATGCAAGAAGGCAGGAATTCGACGGAAGCAGCGCTCAATTCGGGTTTTACGCGATTCCGCCCGGTCTTGATGACGGCCCTGGCCATGATTATCGGCATGCTTCCGATGGCCTTGAGTCTGGGCGAAGGCGCCGAGCAGAATGCTCCGCTGGGCCGGGCCGTGATTGGCGGACTGGTATTTGCGACGGTCGCGACTCTCTTTTTCGTGCCCGTTTTCTTCAGCCTGGTGCATCGCCGTACCGCGCCGGAAGGTCCCCTAGACCCGGCGCTGGAATGAAATGGATGAGCCAGGACGGTTGTTTTTCGGGTATTGCCCGAAGGGGAAGAGGTCTTCATGATTGATCTGGATCAAAGGGAATCGCATCTCCCGGGTGGCGGGAAGCCTGCTCCCGAGGGAACAGGCCGCGGCCATGGCCTTCTCATTGCAATCCTCGCTTTGGTGATCGTGGCCGGGATCATCGCCGCCGGGGTCTTGCCACTCTGGAAAGCCAGGGCGGCGCTGAACCGCGAGACGACTGATCTGGCGATTCCCAATGTCACAGTGGTTCATCCGAAGCGCGGGGCCCCTCAGCAGGAAATCGTGCTTCCGGGAAATATCCAGGCGTTCACGGACGCGCCGATCTATGCGCGCACAAATGGATATCTCAGGAAGTGGTACTCGGACATCGGCTCGCGTGTGAAGGCCGGCCAACTGCTCGCGGAAATCGACACGCCCGAAGTGGATCAACAGTTGCAACAAGCGCGCGCCGATCTGAACACGGCGCAGGCCAACGCCCGCCTCTCCGCGATTACGGCCGAGCGGTATGAGGGCCTCAAAAATACGGAATCCGTTTCCAAGCAGGATGTGGATAACGCCGCCGGAGATTATGAAGCGAAGCAAGCGATGGCGCAGTCGGCACAGCATAATGTGGACCGGCTTCAGCAGTTGCAAGGATTCGCGAAGATTTACGCGCCATTCGAGGGCGTGATCACCGCCCGGAATACCGACGTGGGAGCTTTGATCGATTCCGGCAGCAGCGGCGGCGCGGCGCGGGAACTGTTCCATATCGCCGCCACGCGGCAGTTGCGCGTGTACATCAATGTTCCGCAAGCATTTTCCCAGGCGGCGAAGCCGGGACTGACTCCGGTATTAACGCTTACCGAATTTCCGGGACGATCATTCCAGGGAAGGCTGGTTCGCACTGCGGATGCCATCGATCCGTCCTCACGGACGCTGCTGGTGGAGGTGGATGTGGATAACCCACGCGGGGAACTCTTCCCCGGCGCTTTCGCCGAGGTTCACTTGCGGATCCCGAATCTGACGTCCACCTTCATTTTGCCGGTGAGCAGCCTGATTTTCCGATCGGAAGGAATGCAGATTGCCACCATCCAGGGCGACCACGCTGTTCTCTCCCATGTTGCCATCGGCCGGGACTTCGGAACCGAAGTCGAAATCATTTCCGGGCTGACGGGAGATGAGCAGATTATCGATAGCCCGCCCGATTCCCTGGTGAACAACGAGAAAGTTCGTGTTGCCCCCGCAAAGCCCGGAGCAAATGCACAGTGATTCCCGTGAATTCGATGAACGAATCACTTTCCGAGAAACGCAGACACCGGCGCCTGGCGGCGCTCTCGGCATTTAGTCTTCTGTGGATCGGGGGTTGCACCGTAGGCCCGAAATATGTCCGGCCTGCGGCCGAAGTTCCCGCGGCCTACAAGGAAACAGGCAATTGGAAACCGGCGCAGCCGGGCGATGCGATTGCGAAAGGGAAGTGGTGGGAGATTTACCAGGACACGCAGCTCGATCGCCTCGAAGAGCAGATCAGCGTCTCCAATCAAAATCTAAAAGCCGCGCAAGCCCAGTTCGAACAGGCGCGGGCTGCCGTCCGCATCTCGCGCTCATTCTACTTTCCAACCGTATCAGGCGGAGCGACGATCACGGGCACTCGCCAGTCGCAGAATAAGGCGCTACGCGGAACGTCGTCCGGCATCGTTAACTATGCGGACTATCAAATTCCGGTTGACGTCTCGTACGAAGCCGATGTGTGGGGACGGGTTCGCCGCTCCGTGGAATCGAGCCGCTCCCAAGCGCAAGCCAGCGCCGCCGATCTCGCCAATGTGGACTTGAGCCTGCACTCGGAGCTGGCGCTCGATTATTTTGAGCTTCGCGGGCTCGATGCTCAGAAGCAGCTACTCGATTCGAGTGTCGTTGCTTTTCAAAAAGCGCTCGCTCTGACGCAGAATCGCTATCAGGGCGGAATCGCCTCCGCGGTCGATGTGGCGCAGGCGCAGACGGAACTGGAGACGACGCGCGCCCAGGCCATCGATGTGGGCGTGCAGAGAGCGGCGCTCGAGCATGCGATTGCAGTTCTGACCGGCCAGCCAGCTGCGAAGTTCACCCTGGCGCCCTTGCCCCTTTCGAGCCCGCCCCCCGCGATTCCGGAGGGATTACCTTCGGAATTGCTGGAGCGCCGCCCGGACATCGCCGCAGCGGAGAGACGCGTGCAAGCCGCGAATGCCCAGATCGGAGTGGCGAAAGCTGCTTACTTCCCGCTGATCACGTTGAACGGAGCGGGAGGGTTCGAGAGCGCCGCGATCAGCACATTGATACAAGGCCCTTCTGGATTCTTTACCGTTGGCCCCGCGGCGATTGAGACACTCTTCGATGCCGGGCGCCGCCGGGCGATTTCGGACCAGGCCCGGTCGGCCTACAATCAATCGGTGGCTCTCTACCGCCAGACAATTCTTACGGCATTTCAGGAAGTGGAAGACAATCTTGCGGCCTTGCGAATTCTGCAAGAGGAAGCACAGACGCAAAGTGCCGCGGTCACGGCTGCGGAGCGTTCGTTGGCCCTCTCCAACAATCGCTATAAGGGCGGAGTGTCCAATTACCTGGAGGTTATCACCGCTCAAAACGCGGCGCTATCGAATGAACGCACGGCGGTTGATCTTCTCACGCGCCGCCTGGCGGCGAGCGTGCTTCTGATCAAAGCCATCGGCGGCGGATGGAACGTATCCCAAATTCCTCCGGTGTAATCGTGCTGTTGGAACTCAGGCCTCCCCCAATTAACTGCCTCAACTTTGCGTGCTTGCGTGGTGAGTTGCAAATGCCTTGCATATCCTTGGGGGGGTCCTCAGGGGTTAAGACCCCTGAGTTTTCAGCGCGGTCCATGCCGGAGCTTGCCGATCAAAGGCATCGGGACGCAAACGGCGCGGAAGCTCCGACCCCCTAAAAAGCATGCTATGAATTTCTGACTCAGGAGACGAGTCTGAATTCCAAAACTGTGGCCGCCAGTATCTGCTAACAGTGGTGGGACACTCGCAGGGCTGTGTTGATTACAGTTTTGTAACCCTGCCCCAGCAGGGAGAGGGGTAGAATCTTCTTAGGCTCGTCGAGTCATCGGCGAGTGAATTTAGGAATGGAGAGTAGAACGATGAGCTCAACGACATTGGCCACGGCAAGTGAATCGAATGTTTCGAACCAGCCGCTCACCGAAGAAGAATTGAGAAAAATGCATGCGTACTGGCGCGCGGCAAATTATCTGTCCGCCGGGCAAATCTACCTGTATGCCAACCCGTTGCTTCGCGAGCCGCTAAAGATCGAACACGTCAAGCCGCGGTTGCTGGGCCATTGGGGCACCACGCCCGGACTAAATTTCATCTACGTTCACTTCAACAGGCTCATCGTTAAACATGATCTGAACTGCATCTACATTGCCGGGCCCGGCCATGGCGGCCCGGGCATGGTTGCCAATACGTATCTCGAAGGAACTTACAGCGAGCTGTACACGAATATTCCGCAAAGTGAGGAGGGGTTGCAGCGGCTGTTCAAGCAATTTTCTTTTCCCGGCGGAATACCGAGCCACGCGGCTCCGGAGACTCCCGGTTCCATCCATGAAGGCGGGGAACTCGGTTATTCCATCGTCCACGCTTATGGCGCCGCTTACGATAATCCCGATCTCCTGGTTTGCTGCGTCGTCGGCGATGGCGAAGCCGAAACCGGTCCGCTGGCGGCCAGTTGGCACTCGAATAAATTTTTGAATCCGGCGCGCGATGGCGCCGTTCTCCCGATCCTGCATCTTAACGGGTACAAGATCGCCAATCCGACATTGCTTGGCCGTATGAGCGATTCCGAACTAACGCAACTCTTCACCGGCTATGGTTTCAAACCCTATTTCGTCGAAGGCCACGAGCCGGAAGCGATGCATCAACTCATGGCGCACAAGCTCGACGGGATTCTAGCGGAAATTCATTCTATCCAGGATGCCGCGCGCTCGGGAAAAGCCACGGGCCGCCCGGTGTGGCCGATGATCATCCTGCGGACGCCCAAGGGTTGGACCGGTCCGAAAATGGTTGACGGCCTGCCTGTCGAAGGAACCTGGCGCGCGCACCAGGTGCCGGTGACGAATCTGGAAGCACAGCCGGAGCATTTGAAAATATTGGAAGATTGGATGAAGAGCTACAGGCCCGAAGAACTTTTCGATTCGGCCGGACGCTTCGTGGCTGAGTTCGCGGAACTGGCGCCCAAAGGTAATCGCCGGATGGGCGCCAATCCAGTGGCCAACGGCGGTCTGCTGCTTCGGGATTTGATGATGCCGGATTTTCAGGAATATGCCGTCCAGGTGCAGAAACCGGGCACGGAATTCGTGGAATCCACCCGGGTTCTCGGCGGATACCTGCGCGACGTGATGAAACTCAACGCGGACGCGAAAAATTTCCGCGTGTTCGGCCCGGACGAAACGGCCTCAAACCGCCTGGATGCCATCTATGAAAGCAGCAACGGCAAGGCGTTCATGGAGCCGATCCTGCCGATCGACGAAAATCTGTCGCCGGATGGCCGCGTGATGGAGGTTCTGAGCGAGCACATGTGCCAGGGATGGCTCGAGGGATACCTGCTCACCGGCCGTCACGGATTTTTCTCGTGCTACGAAGCCTTCATTCACATTATCGACGCGATGTTCAATCAACATGCGAAATGGCTCAAGGTGACGCGAGATATTTCCTGGCGCAGGCCCATCGCCTCGTTGAACTATTTGCTCACGTCGCATGTTTGGCGGCAGGATCACAACGGGTTCACGCACCAGGATCCCGGCTTCATCGATCTGGTCGTGAACAAAAAAGCGGACGTGGTGCGCGTTTACTTGCCTCCGGATGCAAACACTCTACTTTCCGTTGCGGATCACTGCTTGCGCAGCCGCAACTACGTCAACGTGATCGTTGCCGGGAAGCAGCCCCAACTGCAATGGCTGGATATGGAATCGGCCATCGAACATTGCACGAACGGAATCGGAATTTGGGATTGGGCATGCAATGACCAGGGAAGCGAGCCGGACGTGGTAATGGCTTGCGCCGGCGATGTCCCCACGCTGGAGACCCTTGCGGCGGCCGACTTGCTGCGGCAGCATTTTCCGGATATCAAAATTCGTGTGATCAATGTGGTGGACCTGATGACTCTGCAGACGCCCAGCGAGCATCCTCACGGCCTTCCCGACCGTGAGTTCGATTCCATGTTCACCACCGATAAGCCGGTGATCTTTGCGTATCACGGCTACCCGTCGTTGATTCATCGCCTGACGTATCGCCGCGCGAACCACGGCAACATGCACGTACACGGCTACAAGGAAGAAGGAACCACCACCACGCCATTCGATATGACGGTGCTGAATGAATTGGACCGCTTCCACCTGGCAGGTGATGCGGTCGACCGGGTACCTCGTTTGCAACCGCTGAACGCCCATTTCAAGCAGCTTCTTCGCAACCGGCTCGTGAAGCACCGGCAGTACATCTGCGAGCGCGGCGAAGATATGCCGGAAATCCGCAACTGGGTCTGGCCCGGTTGATCCATGAAGATTCTCGTCCTGAATTCAGGCTCGAGCAGCCAGAAAAGCGCTCTCTTCGAAATCGGTGAGAAGCCGTCCGGCCTTGCTCCCGTTCCCACGTGGGAAGCCAAGATCGAATGGAATGGCGGTTCGGCGGAAGTACGTGCAAAAAACGCACGGGGCGCTGTATTCGAGAGCCGCACAAAGGTGGAATCGCGCAGCCATGCAATCGCGCAAATGCTCGACACGCTGTGGAGCGGCGAAACTCGCGTGGTCTCATCCGCCTCGGAAATCGGCATCGTGGGACATCGCGTCGTCCAGGGCGGCCAGAAATTCGAGGAACCGGCGATCATCACGCCGGAGGTGAAAGCCGCAATCGGAAAATTATCGGCCTACGCGCCTCTGCACAATCCCGCCGCATTGGAAGGAATCGAAATCATCGAGGGACAGCTTGGCCCCGTCCTACAGGTTGCCGTGTTTGACACCGGTTTTCATCGCCGGATGCCGGATTCGGCTGCGGTTTACCCGGGGCCCTACGAATGGCTGGAGCTGGGAATTCGCCGCTACGGCTTTCACGGCATCAATCATCAATATTGCGCCGGGCGCGCGGCGCAAATGATGGGCAGAGATTTGAATTCGCTGAAAATCGTCAGTTGCCATCTTGGAAACGGCTGCTCACTCGCGGCCATTCGCGACGGCCGAAGCGTGGATACGACCATGGGCTTCACGCCGCTGGAAGGGTTGATGATGGGGACTCGATCCGGCTCCGTTGATCCTGGAATCCTGACGTTCTTGATGCGTCAAAGTCATTCCGGCGCGGAGCAAATCGACGAACTACTCAATACGAAATCCGGTTTGCTGGGAGTTTCCGGAATCTCGGGCGATATGCGGCAGATTGTGGGCGCCATGAAAGAGGGACATGCGCGAGCGAAACTCGCGTTCGATATTTTCGTGCACCGGCTTCAAACCGGCATCGGCTCGATGGTGGCGGCGCTGGGCGGCCTTGAAGTTTTGATTTTTACCGCAGGGATCGGTGAGAACTCGCCCGAAGTGCGGGCCGCAGCCTGTGAGAACTTCAGACACATGGGCCTGAAGCTTGATCCGGGAAAGAACATCCGGCCTGATCTGGATCAGAACATTGCCCAAAGCGATTCTGCCGTCAGAATTCTAGTCATTCGCGCCCAGGAAGATTGGGCCATCGCGCGCGAATGTTGGCGCTTGGCGTCCGCTACAGTCGCGATGCGGCCCGCAGACATTTCCTGATTCGTTTATTCCATCGCGGAGCGGAGCTTGCTGCGCCTGCGACGCAATCCGCGGTAGCGAAATTCGATTACGGAAGGAGCGGGAGCGGCCCCCGCCAACTACCTGGCCGCACCACAAAGCATCTCCACTTCATGCTGCAATTCGCCATCGAGCTGTACGTTGCGGCGGTCTGCCGCGGAACAGACCTGGCCGGCACTTAACCCCAAAGCTCCCCGGAGATCAGCGCCCTCGAGATTGGCGCCAGTCAAGTCCGTGCCCCGAAGGATGCTGCGTTGCAAATTGGCCGTGTGCAAATCCACGTTTCGCAGATCGGCTTCGATCAGGATTGCATTCTCGAGCGTTGCGCCTTCCATCTTCGCTTCGGAAAGCCGCGCATACCACAAATCAGCCCAGGCCATATCGGCATGGATGAGGCACGCGCCCCTCAACTCCGCGTTGCGCAAATCGGCTCGCCGCAAATTGGCAAGCTGCAGCGTCGCTCCCGGAAGGGTGGCGGCATAAAGATTAGCTTCATCCAGTTGGGCGTCGACCAGCATCGCACCCGACAAATTCGCAAAGGAAAGGTTGGCACCGCGCAGATCGGCGCGCGTAAGATTCGCTTTCTGCAAGCTCGCACCCTGCAGGTTCGCATGATCGATCAGGGCACGATCGAGCACAGCCGAATCCAGATTCACCTGGCGTAAATTCGCTTGCCGCAAGTCCGCTTCGGAAAGAAAGGCGCCCCGCAGATCGGATTCCCACAGGCGCCCTTTGGCCAGGAATGCACGATACGCCTGCACGTAACGCAGCCGCGATTGATTCAGCCAGGCGCCGCTCACTTGCCCCAGGTCTTCCTCGCGCCCCGGCCAATTCGCGGGTTTTGTCGAAACTGCCGCCTCCGTCAGAACGGGGTAAGGGTCATAACCTGCCATCCAGAATACATTCGCGGCCCACTTTGCTACGCCACCCGTTTTCGCTCCCGGAACCCAACCTGTGTCGTGGGGTAATCCGTGGATCGTGCCCCAGGAAAGCAGAAGCAGGATCAATCCCGTTCCCACCGGCACCGTCCCGCGCCAGTGAGTCTTTGCCCATTTGAAGTGCCGCCGCACGCGCGAGAAATCCGCCGGGGACGGTTCGCTACGGCACTCGTGGAAAGACTTTTCCACGATGTGCGGCAAGAACACCGCGATTCCAGTGGCGGCGACGGCCGCGAACACTTGCAGCATCGTTCCCCGCATGTCTTGCCGCGTCAGATATCGCGCCCACATGAGAAACAGCGTGACCGGCATCAGCCAATAGGCAAGCGCGACTGCGATCACTGCCTCGATCAGCAAGGGCCGCGGGAGATGGCCATTCTTACGTTGCAAATGGAAGCGGCCCAAAGCGACAACGATGCGCGACCCGCCTTGATCCACCGTCCGGCCGTCCGGAAAGATGGCGGGCAAACCGGCCAGCCCTTCCCACAACCGCTGCAAGTAAAAATGGAAATAAATTTGAAGTCCCAGCAAAAGCAGAGGCGCCACCAGATAGAACTGAACCACGGGGATAAATTGGCCAATGTGGGGAATGGAGAAAGCCGAGAAATTCGTCACGAGCTGCACGTCTCTTGTCGCGGCGATGAGTCCGGCAACGAGAAGCTCCAGCAATACGATCACCGCCAACAGACGCCCCGCATTCTTCGACGACCGGGCGATCTGGTCGCGGCCCAATAAGTCGCAGACATGCTTTGGCAGCAATGCGCCGGAAAGATTCGTGCCCGCTAGTTGTTGAACCGAGAGCCCGGTTGCCGTACTGAGGGATGCACCCTGAAGATTCGCTCCTTGCAATTCGGCGCCCAACAAGTCGGCATCCTGCAAACTGGCTTGAAAAAGGAAAGCGTCATTCAGATTGGCGAGAACGAGAACAGCCCAATTCAGATTTGCTTTTTGAAGATCGGCGGCCCGCAGATTTGCTCCTGCCAGATCCGCGCTTACGAGATTGGCGTTAGCGAGCGGCGCTTGCTGGCCTTCTTTTCCACCGGAGTTTGTCCACTCCTGGTGGGCTTGAAGGATTCCCTTCAGTTCATGGCGAGAAATGTGCTCGCGCGTTTGCTTCTGCGGAATCGCAGCTTCAGCTTCGATACCCGTCGTACGCATGGATGGGGCTGCCTCGGAGGAACGTGCAAGATTTTCGGGTACGGGCTATCTTAGCCAAATATCCAAGGCAAATCTGCTGTCCTGAGGGACAGGAGTAGGGCAATGTCCATCTTTCGCTTGGTTAACCCAGAAATTTGTCCTGATGAAGAGTTCATTTAACATTAAGCAACTGAAGAAGATAGAGCGTGGTTCAGGTTTCACGCTTTCGGGTGTGCGCGCGAGCAGGCCGGGCAACTCCCAGCGCGGCGAGTCGCGGCCCGCTGTTCCACTATTCATCGTTCGAAGTTCCTGCCCCAGAATTCTGGTACGGATTGTTTCTCCGCGGCTTTCTTCGCCGCGGGATTGGTGATAAGTTCCGTCGAGTGAGGGCAGCCTCGGCTCACCCATCTGCCTTCACGCGCACATGCCCGAGCAATTCGTCTTTTCCGATCTCCGCGAACTCTTCGCCAAAGCCAACGAAGAAAAGTCTGGCGACCAACTTGCCGGCTTGGCCGCGCGGTCCGAGCGGGAAAGAGTTGCCGCCAAACGCAAACTGGCCGACCTGCCGCTCGCCGAAATCGTCCAGCAGCCGCTGATTGATCCCGCCGAAGATGATGTCACGCGATTAATTCTGGAAACATTCGACCAGGATTCCTTCCGCCCCATCGCGAGCAAGACGGTGGGCGAGTTTCGAGAATATATTCTCGACGATGCAACGAGCGAAGCGGAACTGAAGCGGCTGCAACGCGCCATCATTCCTGAAATTGCGGCGGCAATGGCGAAGATCATGAGCAATAAGGATCTGATCCTTGCCGCGGGGAAAATTCGAAATATCACGCAGTGCCGCAACACGATGGGGGAGCGGGGCGTGCTCGGAATTCGAGTGCAGCCGAATCATCCCGCGGACGACGTGGGCGGAATTCTGCTGGCTGCATTCGAAGGGTTGCTCTACGGATGCGGCGATGCCGTGATCGGGGTAAATCCCGCCACGGATTCCGTCGAAATTGTTGGCTCGATCCTGCGCACGCTGGAACGCCTGGTGGATTTCTACAAAGTCCCCACTCAGACGTGCTGCCTCGCGCACATGAATACACAGCTTGCCGCGTTGCAACGCGGCGCGCCGGTCGATCTTCTTTTTCAATCCGTCGCGGGAACGGAAGCAGCCAACCGCAGTTTTGGAATTAGTCTTGCGATGCTGCGCGAAGGCCGCGAACAGATTCTCGAACATCATCGCCAGCGGGATGTAACTTGGAAAGGTACGAATGCCATGTATTTCGAAACCGGCCAGGGGAGCGCGCTCTCCGCGGAAGCGCATCACGGCGTGGATCAACTGACGCTGGAGGCGCGAGCGTATGGCGTGGCGCGCGCATTCGATCCGTTCCTGGTGAACAGCGTCGTGGGCTTCATCGGTCCGGAATATTTGTATGACGAACGGCAGATCATTCGCGCGGGGCTCGAAGATCACTTCATGGGCAAGCTGCTGGGTTTGCCGATGGGCTGCGATGTCTGTTACACGAATCACGCCGCAGCCGACCAGAATTCCGCTGATAATTTGCTGATCTTGCTGGCGGCGGCGGGATGCAATTATTTTATGGGCGTTCCGTGCGCCGATGACGTGATGCTGAACTATCAATCCACCAGCTATCACGATGCGCTGGCCGCCCGAAGAATATTCAACCTGAGGCCCGCTCCCGAATTCCTGGCGTGGCTTCAGGAAACGGGAATCTATCGCGGCGAGGAGCCCGCGCTGCTCGACGCATCGGCGCGCCGCCAATTGATGCAAGGGCTGGAGAAGATAGTATGAATTCTGTTCAGGTGTTGAAAGTAGGAGCCGCCGGATTTGCCGTTTTTTTGCGGAGGGATCATTTAGATGACTGACGAGCCGCAGAATTCGCTCGCGGCACAACAGTGGCCCGAATTGGTGCGCAAGATTCGCGAGCGCACGCCGGCGCGGCTGCTAGTTGGGCGGGTGGGCGCCGCCTACCGGACAAGCACGCAAATGGAATTAAGGGAAGCGCATGCCGCGGCACGCGACGCCGTTCGCGAAGAGTTGAATCTCGAAACTGATTTCTCTCCGGAATTCGTGCGGCAATGGAAGCTGTTCGAAGTCTGCTCACAAGCGGAGTCGAAGGATGAATTTCTGCTACGGCCCGACCTGGGCCGCCATTTCAGCGGCCCGGCGCGCGCGGAATTGTCAAAGCGCTGTTCCGCGGGAAACGATTTACAAATTGCCATTGGGGATGGATTGTCAGTCACAGCGGTCTCGAAACAAATTCCTTCGTTGTTGCCTCTGCTGTATGAAGGAGCCGTGGAACGTGGCTGGACAATCGGCCAAACTTTTGTGATTCGTCATTGCCGGGTGGGAATATTGAACGAGATTGGCGAAATGCTTATTCCGAATGTCGCGGTGCTATTGATCGGTGAGAGGCCCGGCCTCGCCACCGCTGAAAGTTTATCGGCCTACATGGCCTATCGCCCGGAGAAGTCTCAAACGGATGCCGATCGCAATCTCATCTCGAACATTCATGTTCGAGGCGTAAGCGCGAAAAACGCCGCTACTCGCATCCTGAATCTCGCCGCACAGATGATCAATGCCAAGATGAGCGGATGCAACCTTCGGGAGGAATTGCCCGCACTCGGAAAAGGCTGATTCCCCATTGCTGGAATCTGATCTCTCCATCCGTGACTCGTTATCGCGCGACATCCGGCAATTTTAGCCACGCGAGCGAGCCGAGCGCCAGGATGACGGGGTAACATTCGATCACGTAGCGCGGCTCGACCGTTTGTAATTGCGTCGCGAAAGCAGTGCGCACGGCAAGCACTGTGAGCAGTAAGACCAATGCCGGCGCGCGGCGGCATTTCCATGCCCCCAGGCATGCGAGCGCAATGAAAATAATATTCAGGATTCCCAGCGTGGCGGTCACGTCAAAATCGATTGGGCTGCTCCGCCGCGCTTCCCCGGGTGGCCAAAACTTGCCCGAGTAAGGAAGCAACTCGATTCTCGGCGTGAACCAGATTCTCCATGCGCGATCGAGTGGTATGAAAAGGTAGGAGCGCAAGGGATGCTCCGCGGTCCGCTGCCGCGCCAGCAGCGCGAATTCCCGGTCGAGCAACGGTGGAATTTTCAAGGTCGAGTTGTATTGTGCGAGCAAGGAGGCCACGCGAGCGCGTTCCGCGTCCGAATCAAAAGCGGAACCAGGCAACGCATCGACCGAGATCGGCGCATTCCCCAGTTTCCAAGGCACACGATATGCATCCTGAAAGCTCACCATCCAAGTTCCCGTCCACGCAAAGAAGCCATGCGGAATGAAATCACCGTACGATTCCGCATATCGAGGAGCGATAAATTCCACGCGGCCCAGAGTGCGCGCGTTTCGCGCAGCCCACGGCGCGAGCGGCAAAAGCAAGCCAACCAGCATCCACAGTCCCGCGAGAGCCAGCTTCGACCAATCCACACGACGGCGCCAGCGAAGGATTAGAACCAGTCCGGCCGCGATCAGCAGCAGTGGCGTTTCTGGCCTCACCAGGGTTCCCAGGCCGGCGGCGAATCCCGCGAGCAGCCACCAAGCAGCACGTGAGAGTAATCTCCGGCGATCGAGGGGAATTTCCACCGAAGAATCCGTAAACATGGAAACCAGAATCAGCAGCGCTGCAATCGTCAAGAACGTAGCGAGAGTTTCGGTGAGGATAGCGGCCGTATAGTTCGCGGTGAATGGGCAGAGCACAGCCATCCACAGTGCGATCATCGCGACACGAGTCCTGATGGAAGGAGGAGCGAGCTTCGCCGCGATCTGAGCCGCAAGCAGGCAAGTGAACAGGTCAAGAATCGCCTGGACCACCATAACTGCCGGCCTGGATTGCCCGAACAGGGCATAAACGCCCACCAAAAAAGCTGGATATCCGGGCGCGCGCATGTGGACCGGGATTAAGTGGCCACTGACAAACAGGCCATACACGCCGTGATAAAGCCAGTTGCGCGCGATTTCTTCATAAAATTTCGTATCAACCGAATAGAACGGCCGGAATTCAATAAAAAACAAACGCAGGGCGAGTCCAACGAGCAGAGCTGCCGCCAGTTGAAGGTAGGAAAAATGATCGCCGGCGCTTTTATGCGTCGATCCAGGTTGTTTTTCGACAAGCGGCACTGGGGCCTCGGCACCGGCTCGCGCTCCGAAGAGCGATTGCCAGGGCATCGCATGATCAGTGGGCTGCAAAGATAGGGAATCGGGAAGCGATCGAGTGAGCACTCGCGGCCAACTTCTCCAGACAAGAAGATTCGACTGAGCCTGACGAATTCTAAGCCGCCCCCGTGCGCTCGAGCGCTGAGCGATCCCAGGCGCCAAGCGTGGCGCCTGCTTCGTAGCTGCTTTGGAGGAATTCGAGCAATGCTATCCGCGGCGAGGACGCTTTCCGCACATCCTCATACATCAGCAGGAATTCGGAAAACTGCGCGGTATAAAAGGCCGCGCTTGGCAGGACGGTCGCCTTCGAAAATCCCGCCGGCTCAGGAGCCGCATAAGCATAGAAAACCGCGTCGGTATCTCCCGTGCCCGGCCAGAAGCCAGCGCTGATTACTTCGTGCGAGTAGGCTTCGCGGGTGATGGGGTCGGCACCGGGGCGCTCCGGAGCCGGCCGGCCGGAGAATCGCGTCACAGCTAGATCGAAACTTCCCCAGAAAAAATGGACGGGACTCGATTTGCCCAAAAACCGCGCACGAAACTCGGTGAAAACTTTCTCCGTGGAGACCAGGACCCGCCAGAAGCGGTTGGCATACTCGGGATCATAAGAAGCATGAATGCGATCCTGATCGAAGCGAATCGGGTTTGGGATTTCCACCGGCATCGGCCAAATCTTCGTGTCGATGCCCAGGGACTGCAAGGTGGACATCACCTCGCTGTAGAAGTCCGCGACCGGGCGCGGCGCCAAAGGAATCGTCTTGCTGGCGCCGGCGCTGGTCTGGATCGACAGCTTGTGCTCAATAAAATCGAACTGAATTTCGAAAATGCCTTCGTCGTACGGCATGGGCGATGTGGTCAGGCCGCGCGCGTTCACATAGAGCGGCACTTCCCACCAATGATTGATCCTGGGCATGGTCGCCAAACGAATTTTGCCGACGATTTGAGTCCACATGTGAAGAGTATCGCGAGTTTCGACCCAAGCCTTCAGCGGCAAGGTAGGCCAGGCATCGGATTGACGGGCAGCGCCAGCGCTTTGCAAGGTAGCCATAGTGCTCACCTCAGTGAAATCGGATTCCTACCGGAGAATTCCCGAAGCTATTCGCGCGCGAACTTTTCGAGCTGTTCTCCAATCATTCCGCTCACTCCAACATGATCTCGTCCACATAGCACCAGCGCCAATCCTCGCCCGGTTGGAAAGACTGGATGATGGGATGGCGGGTAGCGCGAAAGTGCTTGGTGGCATGTTTATTTTTCGAGGAATCGCAGCAGCCGATGTGGCCGCAGGAGAGGCACTCCCTGAGATGGACCCAGGAATCGCCCATCTCGAGGCATTCCTTACAGCCCGTGCCGCTTGGCTTTACCGGGCGAATTTCTCCAAGGTGACGGCATTTCACGCTCATCCGAAATCCTCACGACACCAGAATGGGCGAGGCAGCCGACGATTTCATTCTCCTGTGGCACCCATTCCTGCCGCCCATTATACTCCCGGCTCTCCCGGATACCCTAAAGGCCGGCAAGCCGGAGCGGGTGCCGGGACTATGCGTTAAGCCAATGGAATGAGTCTTATAGGTTCCTCAGTTTTCCAGCGTAGGTGACAAGACTCCCGCAACTGACTTGCCCGCGCGCACGTCTAAGGAAATTGAGTTGAAGCTGGGGCTCTGATTGCTGGTTTTCAGCATGAGCCGGAAGCTGAGGATTTGCGGCATGAGCTGGGCTCCATCGGAATCTGATCAACGGAACAATGCATTCTTCCAGCCGGAAGCCGTTTTTCGTAGGAAACCACACATGGTAAAACGCTCAATGTCTCTAGGGATTTTGTTCTTTTCTTGTATCTGTTTGTTGGGTTGCGGAACCACGTCGTCCGATTCGAAGGCAGGAAAGGGCAGAGGCGCCCTGGCTGGCCAGACAATCCCCGTTGCTGTAGCGACTGCGCTGCGCGAGGACATGCCCGTTTATTTGAACGGGCTGGGATCGGTGAGCGCGTTCAATACCGTAAGCGTGAAGAGTCGAGTGGATGGTCAACTCACCCAGGTGGCATTCCGGGAGGGACAGTTCGTCAAGCAAGGCGAATTGCTGGCCGTTATCGATCCGCGTCCGTTCGAAGTTCAACTGAGCCAGGCACAGGCCATGCTTTTCAGGGATCAGGCGCAGCTCCGGGACGCCAGGCTCAACGTGGACCGCCTGGCATCGCTCGTTGCACAGCAAGTCTCCTCGCAGCAGCAACTGGACACGCAGCGTGCCCTGGCCGATCAATTGGAAGGGACAGCCCGCGGCGACCAAGCGCAAATTGACAATGCCAAGCTACAGATCGTTTATTGCCACATCACCGCTCCGATCAGCGGCCGGATTGGATTGCGCCTGGTGGATGTTGGGAACATCGTGCATGCCTCCGATGCGAATCCCCTGCTGGTGATCACGCAGCTTCAGCCCACCGCGGTAATTTTCACGCTGCCGGAAGACAATTTGCCCGCTGTCCAGAAGGCCATGCGGCAGGGAACATTGATAGCAGCGGCCTACAGCCGCGATGACCAAACCAAGCTGGCGACAGGCGCTCTGCAGACGATCGATAACCAGATCGATCAATCCACGGGAACCGCCAAGCTGAAGGCGGTGTTCAACAACGAGGATAATGCGCTGTGGCCGAACCAATTTGTAAATGTTCGACTTCTGCTGGAAGTCCGGAAGAGCGCGACCGTGGTTCCCTCCGCGGCGATTCAGCGAGGGCCGCAGGGAAATTATGCCTACGTTGTGAAATCGGATAAGACAGTGGAAGTCCGGCAAGTGACGATTGCCCTGTCCCAGGGGAATCAGATTGCCATCAGTTCTGGAATTTCTCCAGGCGAGCTGGTGGTCATCGATGGCCAGGATAAGCTGCAAGCGGAGAGCAAAGTTGACTTCCGCCCGCCAACCGATGCGAGTGGCAAGCAACCGGCCCAAACTCCGCCAGCTCAATCCACGGGGAGCGCCCCGCAGTGAACCCATCTCGACTGTTTATTCTGCGGCCCGTCGCGACGTCTTTGCTGATGGTCGGATTGCTCCTCGTTGGAATTATCGCCTACCGGGAGCTCCCTGTTTCCGCTTTGCCTGAGGTGGATTATCCGACGATTCAGGTGGTCACATTTTATCCGGGCGGAAATCCCGATGTGATGGCTTCGTCGGTGACTGCTCCGCTGGAGCGGCAATTCGGCCAAGTCCCTGGACTGAGCCAGATGACGTCGACGAGCTCGTTCGGCAGTTCGATTATTACGCTGCAGTTCAACCTGGACCAGAACATCGACGTGGCCGAGCAAGAAGTGCAGGCGGCGATCAATGCCGGCACCACGTATCTTCCGAGAGACCTGCCGAATCCCCCCATCTATAGCAAAGTGAATCCGGCGGATTCTCCCATCCTCACTTTGGCGCTCACTTCCGATACCTTGCCCCTTTCCAAAGTGGAGGATTTAGCGGATACGCAACTCGCCCAGAAGATTTCGCAACTTCCGGGAGTGGGGCTGGTTTCGATCAGCGGCGGGCAGAAACCGGCCGTCCGAATTCAGGCGAATCCGACGGCGCTGGCTTCTTACGGCCTTAGCCTCGAAGATTTGCGCAGCGCGCTCGCGGCAACCAACGTGGACCAGGCCAAAGGCGTAATTGACGGCCCCCGGCAATCCTACACGATCGGAGCGAATGACCAGCTTCTGACCAGCGCGCAATACCGGCCGATTATCCTCGCTTATGTGAATGGCGCGCCGGTACGCATCTCCGACATTGCCACCGTGGTGGATGGCGCTGAAAACGTGAAGCAAGCCGCCTGGATGAATCAGACGCCGGCGGTGATCGTCAATATTCAGCGGCAGCCGGGAGCGAATATCATCAGCGTGGTGGATCGAATTCATCTTCTGCTGCCACAGCTTCAAGCGTCGCTGCCCTCAGCGGTGAAGGTGACGGTGCTCACCGACCGCACGCAGACCATCCGGGCATCCGTGAAAGACGTGCAGTTTTCGTTGATGCTCACCATCGCGCTGGTGGTGATGGTGATCTTCCTGTTTCTGCGCAACCTGGCCGCCACCGTGATTCCCAGCGTCGCCGTGCCGCTCTCCCTGGTGGGGACATTCGGAATCATGTATTTGATGGGATACAGCCTGAA
>JBGPTK010000013.1:0-31603 GCA_041490605.1 Terriglobia bacterium
CATACCGACGCTTGACATGGTGCGGGTGGCCGCGGCATTGAAAGGCAGCAAGACGCGATTGATCGGACCCAATTGTCCGGGAATCATCTCGCCTGGAAAATGCAAGATGGGAATCATGCCGGGGAGAATTCATAAGCAGGGAAACGTGGGAGTGGTGAGCCGCAGCGGAACGCTGACGTATGAAGCGGTGGACCAACTGACGAAGCTTGGGATCGGGCAGTCCACTTGTATCGGAATCGGCGGCGATCCGATTATCGGGACATCCTTTCTGGATGCGATTCGATTGTTCAATGAGGACCCCGACACGCATGCCATCGTGATGATCGGCGAAATCGGGGGGAATGCGGAAGAGATCGCCGCGGAATTTATCAAAGCCAATGTGCGCAAGCCGGTGGTGGGATTCATCGCGGGGCAGACGGCGCCGCCGGGGCGCCGGATGGGCCACGCGGGCGCGATTATCAGCGGAGGGCAGGGAACCGCAAAGGAAAAATATGCGGCGATGAAGGCGGCGGGAATTCATTGCGTCGAAAGCCCGGCGGAAATCGGGCACGCCATGGCCGCGGCGATGAAATAGCAGGCGAAGCGAAAAGAGCTTAGAAAAAAGGAGACGGAATTGGCGATCGAGAGAACATTGGCCATCATCAAGCCGGATGCCGTGGGGCGCGGCGTGGCGGGCGATATTTTGAAGCACATCAATGATGCGAAGTTTCAGATTGTGGCGATCAAGTCGAGGCGGTTGACGAAATCGGAAGCGGAAGGTTTTTACGCCGTGCACCGGGCGCGGCCATTCTTTAAAGACCTGACGGAGTTCATGAGCTCAGGCAAAGTTTACGTGATGGTGCTGGAAGCAGAGGGCGCCATCGCTCGCTGGCGCGAAACCATGGGGGCCACCGACCCTGCGAAGGCTGCTCCGGGAACGATTCGCAAGCTATTCGGGACCAGCATCCAGAATAACTGCACGCACGGGTCGGATGCGCCGGATACCGCGGCGTTCGAGATCGGGTATTTTTTTGGCGGCGTGGAATTGATTTAGATCCGGAGGCGGTGCGCGTGCCGCCGATCGCGCCATTTAGCCCGCGAGGGAGTTGCCTTCAGAAATTTGTTTCTCTCGCGCCACTTACCGCGAGATGTCTCTTAGGCCCCGAATCGCACGGAGCACACGCAGGAGTTGACGAAATTCAGTAAAATTTGAAGAAAGCGGTTATTCCCGGTGGAGAGAGGCGCGCGAGGGCAGGATGCGAGAACTTGGGAAAATGTTGTTGTTTCTGGGCCTTTTTCTCGCGACGGTTGGCGCTGGGATACTGATTGGGACGCGCACCGGCGGTTTGCCGTTCCGGTTAGGACGCCTGCCGGGTGATATTTCTTATCACAGCCAGAATTCGACTGTTTATTTTCCGATCGTGACCTGCCTGGTATTGAGCGCTTTTTTTACGGTAGTGATGTGGCTTGTGTCGCTCTTCCGCCACTAGAATTACCGGTGCCGGCCCGCGATTTGCCTGGGCAGGACGCTGCAAAAACCCAATTGTGATGTAGATTATTAGCAAGACCATGAGCCAATTCACGCTCAGCCTGATGCCGGAGCGGCACGTTTGGAAAGTCAGCGAACTGACCGCGCGCATCAAGGAAATTCTCGAATCCGAGTTCAGAAATATCTGGGTGGAAGGAGAAGTTTCGAATTGCCACCTGTCGCAGCCGGGGCATCTCTATTTCACTTTGAAGGACGCGCGTTCGCAGATTCGGTGCGTGGCGTTTCGCGATCAGGTGCGCCTGCTGAAATTTCGTCCGGAGGATGGATTGCAGGTGACCGTGCGTGGTTCCGTGAGCGTCTACGAGCCTCGCGGCGAATATCAGCTTTACGTCCAGCACATTGAGCCCGTGGGCCTGGGCGCGCTGCAATTGGCGTTCGAGCAATTGAAGAAGAGGCTGGCGGCCGAGGGGCTTTTCGACGTGGCGCGCAAACGGGCGCTGCCGATGCTTCCCGCGCGGATCGGCGTGGTAACTTCCCCGCGAGGCGCGGCCGTTCGCGATATTTTACGGGTTCTCCGGCGGCGCTTTCCCAACGTCCAGGTGATCGTGTATCCGGTGAAAGTGCAGGGCGAAGGCGCGGCGGAAGAAATTGCCGAAGGCGTGCGATTTCTGAGCAGTTCGCAGGATTTGGAAATCATGGTCGACGTGATCATCGTGGCGCGCGGCGGCGGCTCGCTCGAAGATTTGTGGGCGTTCAACGAGGAAGTTGTGGCGCGGGCGATTGCCGCTTCGGCGGTGCCGGTGATCAGCGGAGTGGGCCACGAGACGGATGTCACGATCGCGGATTTTGTTGCCGACCTGCGAGCGGCGACCCCTTCCCAGGCAGCGGAACTTGTGGTGCGCTCGCGGCTGGAGTTCGAGAAGCACATCGCCGACCTGGAACGCCAGTTGACGCATAACATGCGCTACCGGCTATCGGAGCTGCGGCATGGCCTGCGCGATCTGGAACAGCATCGCGGATTCCGTCGGCTTGAAGACCTGGTACGATTGCGGCGGCAGCAGCTCGATGAATACACCGCGGCTTTGGGCGGTACGCTCGCGGCGCGGTTCGAGCGGGCCAGGCAGCGACTGAGCGTCGCGCAAACGCGGATTACGGCGTTCGATTTGCGCGGGCGCGCGACCGCCATGAGGCTGCGCATCGAGCGAAGCCTGGGCGAACTGGGCGCGGCCCTGGACAGGGCAGTCTCGCGAAAGCGCCGGGATTTTTCCGCGGCACAAATGCGGTTCGCGTCAGTCGAGCCGAGCGCGCGCGTGGGCCGATTGCGGCGGCAAGTCGAGCTGCAGTCCAATGAATTGGGGGCGCTTGGCAACCGGCTGCTGGCCGCCAAACGGCGGCAGTGGGAGGCGGCGCATTTACGATTGCAGGAACGAAGCCCGCTGGCGGTGCTCGAGCGCGGATACTCGGTCGTTTATGACGCTTCCGGGAAAGTGCTGCGATCCGTGGAGCAAGTCGCGCTGGGCGAAGATATTTCAGTTCGCTTGGCGCGTGGGCGAATTGGCGCGACAGTGAAAGAGAAGAAGAACACGTAAGAGAAAGGCTTTTTTTGGATGTGAGCAGAGACGAGCGGGGAAGCGTGATTGCCATCTCCGGGCTGATGCCAGCGCTTATAATATGTTGAAGATCAAGAGATTTGAGAGGAGGTCAGAATGTCGATTGAGACGCCAGCGGAACTCGAGCGGATGCGAGCCATTGGAGGGATTGTCGCGCGCACGCTGCGCGCGCTGGCCGCGGCGGTGCGTCCCGGTGTGACCACGAGGGAATTAAGCGAATTGGGCGCTACGCTGCTCGCGCGGGAAGGGGCACGCTCTTCGCCGCCCGCCGTTTATCAATTTCCCGGCGCGGTGTGCATCAGCGTGAATGACGAGGTGGTGCACGGAATTCCCGGAGACCGCGTCCTTCAGCCGGGTG
The DNA here is from genome assembly GCA_041490605.1 of Terriglobia bacterium. Taxonomy (GTDB): domain Bacteria; phylum Acidobacteriota; class Terriglobia; order Acidiferrales; family UBA7541; genus JBGPTK01. The sequence continues at coordinate 3,437 of JBGPTK010000013.1, forward strand.
ATCTGGTCAAACTCGATTTGACAGCGATGAAAGACGGCTTCCATGCCGACGCCGCGGTGAGTGTGAGCGTGCCGCCCGCGAGCCGGGAAGCCGAGAAACTGGCTCGCTGCGCCGAGCGCGCGTTCCGCAAGGCTTTGCGCGTGGCGCGCGCGGGACATCGCGTGAATGAAATCGGCCGCGCCGTGGAGCGTGAAGTGAAAAGCAGCGGCTTTCGCGTGGTGCGGGAGCTTTGCGGGCACGGGGTGGGCCGCACGATTCACGAGGAACCATCCGTGCCGAATTATTGGGAGCCGAACGCGAATGAAATTCTGACCGAAGGCCTGGTGATTACAATCGAGCCGATCATCACAGCGGGCCGTGGCGAAGGCGAACTGCAACCTGACGGCTGGACCGTTTGCACGGAAGACGGCAGTCTCGCTGCTCATTACGAACACACCATCGTGATTACCAAGGGCGATCCTATTCTGCTCACCGCCGCCTGATCATCCGTCAATCCTCGCGCAGCGACGAATCCCGCTAGGGTAATAGCCCACATGTGCTTAACAACGAAGATGGCAGATGGTATTCGGAGACATCCGAAGCGGCCTTGTATTTAATACTAGCTTAGTATAAGTTTTGCTAAGCTCCAAAAACTACCCGTCGCACATCGGCCCGCACGTGGGTGTCTCATCCCCTACTTGGAAGAACGAACTTGCGGCGCAGGATTAACTAGAAGAGCAAACGTACCATATACCGGGAGGCTTCGAAGTGCTTGAATCAAGCGTGAAGCCGCGAATTCCCGGCTCCGTCGAGGTGGTGCACGATGGAGGAACTAAGTGGATACTACTCTACTTGAAGAACAAGACATGGCGCTCCGAAATGAAGACAGGGCATGGATACAAGACGAAATCCACGCGGCAATCCAAGAGCGTCTTCAGCCAAACGGGTGGAGTAGATTAGGCAATTGGTTGAAAGAGTGGCTCCCCTTGGCTGGGGTCTTTGGAGTTCTTGTAGCCTTGTTAGCGCTTGCGGGTTCGGGTTGGAAATACGCTCTTTCAAGAGTCGAACAAGAAGCGAGGTTTGAAGTCGAAACGAGTCGAAGGCTTGACTCCATCGAAAACACGCTTCGTAGTCTACGGGCCACTCAGTCCCCCGGCCCAGTCCTGAACGAAATAAGCAAATTAGACCCGAAGACCTTCGCCATGTCTCTGCCCACACTCCAAAAAATCGGAGAGTATCCACCTGCAGAGGTCAAACCTTCGCGGGAAATCCTACAAAAGATTGCTGACAAACTAAGGAATACTGATCCCCAAAGCGAAGGCTATTGGCCAGCAGTGCTTCAATTCTTAACGTTCGCAAGCGCCGGATTATCAACTGACGTTCCGCCTGCTCGTACACCGGACATCGTAATCAGCAATAATACAGCGGGTATCAGCATTGGTCTGGTTAAGAAAGAGGTAGTTTTACTCGACGGTGGAGAGCTGCAAGACTCCCGGTTTGAGAACTCAAGAATAGTCTTCACAGCGAATCCAGTCATCCTCAAGAATGTTGCATTCGTAAACTGCGTGTTCCAGATGCCGGTCGTGACTGATCCAAACGGTTACCTGAAGAAAGCAAGCCACATTTTATTAGCTTCGGAACTGAACTCCGCCTTCTTTGCTCCCCTCTGAAAAAATGGGTTTGAGAAAACGGCGTCCTCTCTTTCTCTATCCAAATTGGCGTCTTTCCCCGATCGCGTACTGTCCCACCCTTCTTGAAATCGCCGTTTATTCATGTTCATGTATTTTCTCGAGACACTTATGGCCATCGAGCCCGCATCCACTACCGTCGCAGCTTCCGCCGCAATCAAGGCGTCCAGCTTGGCGCATCCCAATCGTATCCATGTTGCTGGGGCCTTTTTCTGCATTTGGGTTATTTGGGGTTCCACCTATCTGGCCATCCGGTTCGCTGTGGCCACGATTCCGCCGTTCTTTGCGGCGGGCGTTCGGCACCTGACGGCTGGAATCGTTTTGTTGCTCTGGTGCTTGTGGAAAGGGAAGCGGCCGACCTGGGCGCAGTGGCGCGCCGGAATCGTGATCGGGGCGCTGTTCTTTCTGATGGGGCACGGGACACTGCATTGGGCGGAGCAAAAGGTGCCATCGGGCCTGGCCGCGCTGTTGATCGCCACTGAGCCGATCTTTGTTTTCCTGCTCACGTGCGCCGCCGAGAAGCGATGGCGGATGAACACCACTTTGCTTGCCGGAGTTGTGCTTGGGCTTGGCGGCGTTGGATTCCTGATGGAAAAGAGTACGCTGGCCTCCAGCCCAGGCATGGTGCTGAGCTCCATTGCGATTTTGATCGGAGCTTTTGCGTGGGCGGTCGGAATTGTTTATTCACGGCGGTCGCATTTATCGGGCCAGCCGATGCTGCTGTCCGCGCTCTCGTTGATTTCGGGCGCGCTCATGTTGTTGGTCGCGGGCGTGATCTTCGGAAATTGGAGCCAGCTATCGGTGGCCAGAATCTCGCTGCTTTCGTACGGAGCACTGGCTTATTCGATTACTTTCGGTTCGATTCTTACCTTTTCGGCGTACATCTGGCTGCTGGAACATTACTCGCCTACCTTGGTTGCGACGCACACGTACATTAACCCGATCGTCGCGGTGTTGCTGGGGTGGTTGTTAGCGGGCGAGGCGGTGACGTTGAATGTAGGCATCGCAGCCGCGATGGTTATTGGAGCCGTGATGCTGGTGGAGCGAGGGACGGCGCGGCTGCATGAGGAAGATAAAGAGCTCGTCCTAGAGGCTCCCGATGAAATTGAGCCCGTAGCTCCCGCGACCTAGTTTTCACCGGAAGAACGACGATGCCAGATCGTTATTCGTCCGAGGAACTGGTTACACGGAGCACCGCGAGGAACGCCTCCTGCGGTATATCCACTTTGCCCACACGCTTCATGCGGCGTTTGCCTTCTTTTTGTTTTTCGAGGAGTTTTCGCTTGCGGCTGATATCGCCGCCGTAGCATTTGGCGATCACATTCTTGCGAATGGCGCTGATGGTTTCGCGGGCGATCACGCGGCTGCCGATGGCGGCCTGGATCGGAACTTCGAACATTTGCCGGGGGATCAGTTTGCGCAGGCGGGTGACCAGGTCGCGGCCGCGCTCGTAGGCTTGATCGCGATGGAGCACGATGGTCAATGCGTCCACCGGCTCTCCGCCCACCAGGACGTCCAGCTTGACCAGGTCGCCTTCGCGATAGCCTTCCAGGTGATAATCGAGGGAGGCATAGCCGCGCGAGGCGCTCTTCAAGCGATCGTAAAAATCGAGCACGATTTCGTTCAGCGGCATTTCGTAGGTCAGCATCACGCGGGTGGGCGAGAGATACTCGAAATTTTTCTGCACGCCGCGTTTTTCTTCGCACAGTTTCAAAATTCCGCCAACGGAATCTTCCGAGGTGATGATCATGGCGATGAGGATGGGCTCCTCGATTTTCGCGATCGAAGTGGGCGGAGGGAACTTGGCGGGGCTATCGACTTCAAGAACTTCGTTGGCCGTGGTGGTGATGCGGTAGCGCACGCTGGGCGCCGTGGTGATCAGGTCGATGTTGAATTCGCGCTCGAGCCGCTCCTGCACAATTTCCATGTGCAGGAGGCCGAGAAATCCGCAGCGAAAACCAAAGCCCAGGGCGACGGAACTCTCCGGCTCGTAGAAAAAGGCGGCGTCGTTCAGTTGCAGTTTGGAGAGGGCGTCGCGCAGAAGCTCATAATCGTTGGCCGAGACGGGATAAAGGCCGGCAAAGACCATCGGCTTGATGGCTTCGAAGCCCGGAAGCGGCGCGGCCGGGCGGTCCGCTTCAATGACGGTGTCGCCCACGCGGGCGTCGGCCACCCGCTTGATGTTCGCGACAATGAACCCCACGTCCCCGGCGGCCAATTCCTGAACCACCACGGGCTTGGGCGTCAGCACGCCGAGCGCTTCCACTTCGTAGACCTGGTCATTGGCGCACAGGCGGATGCGCATGGTGGGCGCGATCCGGCCCTCCATCACGCGCACCATCACCACCGCGCCGCGATAGATATCGAACCACGAATCGAAAATCAGGGCGCGCAGTGGAGCCTCCGCCGAGCCTACGGGCGGCGGAATGCGCGCAATAATGGCATCGAGCACTTCCTGCACGCCGAGGCCGCTTTTGGCGCTGATCTGCAGAGCGTCATCAGCGGAGATGGCGAGGACACTTTCAATTTGCTCCTTGACCTGCTCGGGAAGAGCTGCCGGGAGGTCAATCTTGTTGAGCACCGGGATGATGGTGAGATTGTGGCGCGAGGCCAGAAAGGCGTTAGCGACGGTTTGCGCCTCGACGCCCTGGCTTGCGTCCACCACGAGCAGGGCGCCCTCGCAGGCGGAAAGGGCGCGGGAAACTTCGTAGGAGAAGTCCACATGGCCCGGAGTATCGATGAGATTGAGCTGATATTCCTGGCCTGCGGCCGTGGTGTAATGAAGGCGAATGCTCTTGGCCTTGATGGTGATGCCGCGCTCGCGCTCCAAGTCCATGGAGTCGAGCACCTGCGCGGTCATTTCCCGCTGCGAGAGGGCGCCGGTAATTTCGAGCAACCGGTCGGCCAGAGTCGACTTACCGTGGTCAATGTGCGCAATAATGCAGAAATTGCGTATAAATTGGGGATCCATGATCTCCGCGCGGTGAATGGTCCGCGGCCTGTGCGGAATTTCGCCGAGCCGCCCGATGAGTTCCGTCCGCGTTCCTTAAACCAGCGAGTGTGCCACAGATTGCAGCCCGCGGCCAATGGGTGGGAGCGTCATCGGGATTGCCTAGCGGGTTCGAGTATCGTAGGCTTGAGCGGATTATTAAGGGTAAGTCGCCCAAAACTGGGCGAATCATCGTAGAATCCCGGCTCCGGCTGGCTCCGCCCAATTGCGGGGTGAGGCTGTTCCCAAGCTTGGCACCAGCCATGGGTGCCGGACGGCTCGGCAAACTGATGTGCGTGGCCGGAAGTTTGACTGTGGAGCTTCCGGGCAAGGAGCATGCATTGCTGCATTGGTGGTTGCCGGAGATTCCTGTTTGGGAAAAGATACTGCGCTCTGTAGCGGTTTATACATTCCTGCTGGTGATGTTCCGTCTGCTGGGAAAGCGGCAGGTGGCGCAAATGACGGCGTTCGATTTAGTCGTTTTGCTAATCCTGAGCAATGTGCTGCAGAACGCAATGATTGGACCGGATAATTCGATGATCGGCGGACTGATCGGCGGGTCGGCGGTCTTAGGACTCAACTGGCTTGTGGGCCGTGCGGCTTTCTCGAGCCGCTGGTTTGAGCGTGCCGTGGAAGGCATACCGGCGCTGCTGATTCACGATGGCAAGATCATCGAAGAGAACCTGCGGAAGGAACATCTTACCCACGCGGACTTGATGGGCACTCTCCGCAACCAGGGGATTTTTAAGCTGGCAGAGGTCCGAGTAGCCGTACTCGAAACGACGGGGAAGCTAAGCGTCCTGCGCCAAGAAACCGAACCGGAGCCGAAGAAAAAAAGTTGAGCGCGCCTGCACAAACCGGCCGGCGAGGCGGATCGGGCGCCATGCGCTGGTGTGGCTACCTGGTCTCCATTGCCTGCCTTATTTTCGTTCTCTATGACATTCATCCCGCCAAAGCCATTCGCGACCTTTCCAACGTAAGCTGGAAATGGGTGGTTCTGGGCATCGTTTTCGATGTTCTCAGCTACGTGGTGCAGGGAGTTCGCTGGAAATTATTGCTGAAGCCGTTTGGCCATGTGAATCTGTGGCGCTCGATTCGAGCGGTGTTTGCCGGGCTTTTTGCAAACATGATTCTGCCGCTGCGGCCGGGCGAGCTATTGCGAAGCTACATGCTTTCGGATTCGGAAGAAATCAGCTTCGGGCGGGTGCTCGGCTCCGTCGGCGTGGAAAGGTTAATTGACCTGGTGGTGGCGACGGCGGCACTCGGAATCGTGTCGTTGTATTTGCCCCTGCCGCGGCGTTTAAAGCGGGCCGCGACCGCACTCGGGATTGTCGCGTTGATCCTGGTCGGGCTGATGGTGGCGGCGATTCTCTATCTGGAAATCAAGCTGACTTCCGACCCCGAGCACATGAGGGCCAAGAGGTTGACGGGGAAATTCATGCCGGCACTGGCCGGCTTACACGCCATGGGCACTTCGCCCAGCTTTTATCCCGCCGTGGTCATTTCCCTGGGCATCCCATTTTTTCAGATCGTCGCGCTTTGGTGCATGATGCAGGCCTACGATGTGGGGCTCCCGATTGTATCCGCGAGCGTTGTGCTGCTGGTGATTAACCTGGGGGTGTCGCTGCCGAACGCGCCGGCCAATGTGGGCTCGTATCAGTTTTTCTGCGTGCTGGGATTAAGCATGTTCGACGTGGAGAAGACCAAGGCCGCGGGATTCTCCATATTCGCATTCGTGATGGTGACTTTGCCGTTTCTGTTCCTGGGATTTGCCGCCATGTTTCAAAGCGGCATGACGGTGCGCTCGATGCGCGAACAAATCCGCGAATTGCCGGCAGTTGCCCGGAAGCCCCTGGCCTAGCGTCCGCGCCTCTTTTGCTCCTCCCTGAGTCACAGATTAGAAGTGCGAACCTGGGGGCCATTTTCGCTTGGACGCGAACATCCCCTACGGTATAAATTGATTATTCCGGGACTCGCGGGCACGTCAGCCCACCGAAGCCGATTGAAGTCGAAAGACTAGCTTGAGCAGAGGGCGCTCCCCAGCCGCCCCTAAGAATTATCTGGCGATTCATGGCCCAGGACATCACCAAACATCTCGAACGCGCGAAACGCTACCTGGAGAAGAGCAAAATCCAGGAGGCTGTGGCCGAATACCAGGCAGTCCTCGAGGTTCTTCCTTCTCACCAGGAATCCATTCAGGCGTTAGGGGACCTGCACGCGCGATTGAATAATCCCGAACGAGCGGCACACTACTACGGCATCCAGTTCGACCGGCTAATGGAATCCGGAGACCTGGCGAAGGCCGCCGCCGTTTACGCCAGATTTCTCCGAGCGGCGCCACAGCCACCGGAACGGCTGGCGAGCTTTGCGTTTCTTCTCCAGCGCCAGAACCGGGTAGCGGAAGCGATCGCGCTTTACAGTGCGGCAGCGAAGCTGTTCTTCGAGCACATCCGGCTGGAAGAGGCGGTGACCTGCCTGGAGAAGATCGCCCAGCTCGATCCGGACAATTCTGAATGCCATGTAAAACTTGCCGAAGCTGCCGCACGGCTGGGCAAAAATGAACTGGCGGCCCATGGGTATCTGCGGGCAGGACAACTCGCCCTGGCGGCGGAGGATCTGGAACTCGCGCTCGATTTCTTTGGACGCGCGCACGCTCTTGCTCCCAGGGATCGCAGCGTCGCGCTGCTCTACGCCGAAGCTTGCCTGCGCAAAGGCGAGCCGGCCGAAGCGGTGAGGCTGCTCGAGTCATTTTCGCCCGGCGAGATGGACACGACTTTCCTGGTCGTTTTCGGTGAAGCCCTGCTGCGCGCCGGAGAACTCGATCGGGCGCGGCCAGTGCTGGTGACGTTCTATAAGCAGAAACAGGAGAACTTCAAAAAGCTTTTTGAATTGGCCGAAGCGTATCTGGCCGCGGGCCTGGATGACAAGGCTGTGGACGTGCTGGCCGAGACCAAGAAATGGATGTTCAGGCTGCGGCGCGAGAATGAATTCACCGCTCAATTCGATCAAGTTGCGGAGGCTTATCCGGCTTCGCTCCTCCTGGCCGAGAGCTGGGCGCGGATCTACGAGGAGCTGAACCGCGAATCGAAATATTTCGATGTGCTCGTGAAATTATTTGATCTGTATTACAACGCAGACAAGCTCAAAGAAGCTTGCGATTCCCTGGACCGGCTGGTCGACATCGATCCCTACGACTACCGCAACCAGGACCGCATCGCGAAGCTCGAAGGAAAAGTGGACCCGGCGTATTTACGCAGCCTGACCTTGCGCGCGGGGAAAGCCACCGAATCGAATAACCAGAACGACCAGAGAAGCGCGGGGCAACAGACGGGTGGCGATGCCGGCCGGCCGGAGAATGAAGAAGCCAAGACGCAGCAAGTGCTGGATGACTTGATGGTGCAAGTGGAAATTTTTCTGCAATATTCCCTGCGGCCCAAGGCCTACGAGCGCCTGGAACGGATTGCGGAAATGTTTCCCGGCGAGGAAGAGAAGAATGAACGGCTCTACGCGTTGTATGAGCGCGCCGAGTGGTGGCCGAAGGGAGCGCCCCCCATTCCCAAAGACGCCTCGGCGGTTGAGGCGGCCAGCGCCAAAAGCGAAGCTGCGAGCCGGGAGACGAGCCGGGACCTGGCGGAGATCGCCGAAATCACCAGCTTGATGTACCGGCAGGCGACGCCGCGCGAAGTGCTGGCAGTAGCGGTGAACGAGATCGGTAAATATCTCGGTGTTGCGCGCTGCCTTATTTCCATCGGCCCCCCCAACGAGACGCGGCCGCTCGAGGCGGGATACGTTCGAGCGGGGATGGAGGCTGCCGGCACAGCCGCCAAGGGCGCGGCGCTGGCAGAAATTGTCCGAGCGACGCCGGATTCGCTGGGCGCGATCGAACTGCGCGGGGAGACCACCGCGGCCCTGGCCGATTTGGGATTGGTTACGGCGCTGGGGGCGCAACTTACGGACAAGGAAACACAGTCGGCGGCAGGAGTGTTGCTGATTGGTGATTCCGCCGCGCGCGCGTGGAAGCCCAACGAGAGTTTTTTCCTGCAAGCCATCGGCGACCAGATTGTGATGTCTGTAAGCCACACGCGGCTGCGTTCGCTGGTGCGCACACTGGGCGCGGCGGACGAGAAAACGGGGCTGCTGAGCCGGGGCGCATATCTCGATTGCCTGCTGGCGGAGGTGAGCCGGGCGCGGGCACAGAACATGCCCGTGGCGCTGGCGATTCTGCAACTGGACCGGGGCGCCGAACTGCTGCGCGAGCATGGCGAAGCCGCGCTGGAAGCGCACATGGAACTTCTGGCGAAGGCTCTCCAGTCGTCGGTGCGGCAAACGGATCTATCGGTGAAGTACACCACGTGGTCTCTGGCATTTATCCTGCCCAATACAACTCTCGAACAAGGACGAGCAGCCGGTGACAAATTGCGCCGGGTCGCCGCCGGGGTAAAGGCGCCGTGGTCCGGCCCACCGCCGACGATGAGCGCGATTGTCGCCGAAGCCACCAACCGGGCACACGACGAGCGGGAAGACGTGGTAACCGAGTGGATCAATCGCGCTGAATTCGGTTTGGACGAGGCGCAGCAGAACGGCGGCGACACCATCCTTGAACTGGCCACTCCTCGCTAGGATGGGAGTTTTTGAGATTGGCCGGCGAAAGCGGATTCTCACCGATATCTACGCAGGAATCTCCCGGCTGTCTTACTCGGACCAGCATCCGTCCCCCGAAAATGATTTTGAAAATTAGGGTAGAATTGTCCGGAGGAGAAAACATGTTTCCAACGGACGTTGTGATCGTGGCCGGGGCGCGCACGCCTTTCGCGCGCTACAACGGTGAATTTGCGAATACTACGGCGATTGAATTGGGCGCCGCAGCATCCCGCGAAGCCATTCGCCGCGCGGGCGTGGACCCGAACGAATTCGACCATTGCATTTTTGGCAACGTGCAGCAGACCAGTTCGGATGCGCTGTATGGCGCGCGGCACGTGGCGCTGAAGGCCGGCCTGAAAATTGAGACGCCCGCGGTGACCGTGAACCGGCTGTGCGGCTCCGGCATGGAATCGATCAGCCAGGCAGCGCAGCGCATTCTGCTGGGAGAAGCCAATCTGGTGCTTGCCGGCGGCATGGAGAATATGACGCAGGCGCCGCACGTGATCCGCGGCGCCCGGACGGGCTTTCGTTTGGGGGAAGGCAAGCTCGAAGATTCGCTGATGACCGCGCTCCTGGACACTTATTGCGGATGCAACATGTCCGATACCGCCGAAAATGTCGCGGCCGAATACGGAATCACCCGGCAGCACGCGGATGAATACGCGTTGCGCAGCCAGCAGCTTGCCGAAGCTGCGTTCCGAGCCGGGCTCATGAAGGAAGAAATTGTGCCCGTCGAGGTGAAGCAGGGAAAGAAATCAAGAGTGGTGAGCGAGGATAATCACCGGCGGCCGGAAACAACCGTGGAGACGCTTGCCGCACTGCCGCCCGCATTTCGCAAGGATGGCCTGGTCACCGCCGGAAACGCCAGCGGCATTGTGGACGGGGCGGCGGCTGTGGTGGTGACACGCGAGAAGATAGCGAAGGAGCGCGGCTGGAAGCCGCTCGGGCGAATCATTTCGTGGGCCGCGGTGGGAGTGGAACCGCGCCTGATGGGTATCGGGCCCGTGCCCGCGACGCAGAAGGCGCTCCAACTTGCGGGATTAAAGCTCGACCAAATTGACTTGATCGAAGTGAACGAAGCGTTCGCCGCGCAGTATCTGGCAGTCGAGAAGGGCCTTGGCCTGAATCGGGACAAAGTGAATGTGAATGGCGGCGCAATCGCCCTGGGCCATCCGCTTGCCGCGAGTGGCGCGCGCCTGGTGCTGACGCTGCTGCTTGAATTGCGACGGCGGGGCGCGCGGTACGGATTGTCGTCCGCATGCATCGGCGGCGGCCAAGGCATCGCGATGATCGTGGAGTCGATGGCATAGAGTTTCCGCGAGGCGAGAAACGAGATTCGAACAAGGTGCGGCTTGAAAGCATTGCTTGCCCTGTGCGACAGTCTGTAGGCTCCATTCATTCGTTTGCGATGCGGGGAGGGAATTGGAATGGCGATTGAAAAAGTAGGCGTGGTGGGCTGCGGCCTGATGGGATCCGGGATCGCGCAGGTTGCGGCGCAGGCGGGTTGCCAGGTGACCGTGCGCGAAGTGTCGCAGGAACTGGTTCAGAAGGGGCTGAGTTCGATCGAAAAGAATTTGGCGCGCCTGGTGGAGAAGGGCACGTTTACCGCGGCGCAAAGCGCGGAAATTCGCGGGAGGCTCCGCGGCACGACGAATTTGGAGGATTTCCGCGACCGGGATCTTGTGCTGGAAGCCATCATCGAACAATTGCCGGCCAAGAGGGAACTGTTCACGGCGCTCGACAAGATTTGCCCTAAGCAAACAATTTTTGCCAGCAACACCTCGTCCATCTCGATTACGGAGATGGCGGTGGTCACGCAACGGCCCGATCGCTTCCTCGGACTGCACTTTTTTAACCCCGTGCCGGTGATGAAACTGGTGGAAGTGATCCGGACGATTGCCACCGACCCGAAAGTATTCGACGAAATGGTTTCGTTCGCGGGCAAGCTGGGAAAAACAGCGGTCAAGACAACCGACCGGACCGGCTTCATCGTGAACCGGTTGTTGGTGCCATATCTGCTCGATTCGATTCGCGCCCTCGAAGAAGGCGCCGGCTCGATCGAAGACATCGATAATTCCATGAAGCTCGGTTGCGGCCACCCCATGGGGCCGCTGACGCTGCTCGATTTTGTGGGCAACGATACGACGTACTATATTGCGAACATCATGTTCGATGAGTTCAAGGAGCGCCGGTTTGCGCCACCGCCGCTGCTGAAACGCATGGTGCTGGCGGGTTGGAACGGGCGCAAATCCGGCCGCGGTTTTTACGATTACGCCGACCCCAAGAATCCAAAGCCGATGAAGCTGGATTAATCGCGGGAAACGCAATTTGAATTTCGAAGTGCGGAGCCGCCAGTAGAGCGCAGCAATCTAGTTTTACAGGCCACGAAAGACGATCCCCGAGCAGCGGAGCGAGAATGGCATACGAAAATCTGCTTTACGAAGTAAAAGATCAAATTGCGCGAATCACTTTTAACCGCCCGAAAGTCCTGAACGCGCTGAACCGGCAGACGGTGGAAGAACTCGGCGACGCGCTGAATCAAGCGCGCAGTGATGCCTCCGTGCGGGTATTGATCCTCACCGGCGCGGGCGAAAAAGCCTTCATCGCCGGTGCGGACATTAATGAGCTCGCGGTGCGCACGCCCGTTGACGGTAAGGAGTTCGCCCTGTTCGGCCAGGCAATACTTCACCGGCTGGAAACACTGGGGAAGCCATCCATCGCCGCAATCAACGGATTCGCGCTGGGGGGAGGATGCGAACTGGCGCTCGCCTGCACCATGCGCATTGCCAGCAAGACGGCCAAGCTCGGCCAGCCGGAAGTGAAGCTTGGAATTCTGCCCGGCTACGGCGGATCGCAGCGGCTGCCGCGGCTTTGCGGAAAAGGCATAGCGCACGAACTGATCCTGACCGGCGACATGATTTCGGCGGAGGAAGCGCAGCGAATTGGGCTGGTGAACCGCGTGGTCGAGCCCGGAGAGTTGATGGGCGTCGCGGAAGCGATTGCCAAGAAGATTGCCGCGAACGCGCCGCTGGCCGTGCAGTACGCGATGGAAGCGATTGAGCAAGGCATGGAGATGCCGCAGGAACAGGGGCTGTTTCTGGAGGCGACCCTGTTCAGCGTGTGTTGCGCCACCGAAGACATGCGGGAAGGCACCCGCGCCTTTATCGAGAAACGCCCCGCGCAATTCAAAGGGAAGTAAGGAATTTGCGGTGGGGGCAATCGGTGCACTGCCCGCCGCGGTGAACTTGGCGGAATAAGATCAATGAGCGAGAAGCTAAATCCCGCGGCCATTACCGGCGAATATCGCGCCGGCGGATTGCGCTTCGGTATCGTGGTGAGCCGGTTCAACAGTTTTATCACCGAACGCCTGCTGGCCGGCGCGCTGGGAGCGCTCGAGCGCGGCGGAGCGAACTCGGAGCAGATCGAATTGCTGCGCGTGCCCGGTTCTTTTGAAATTCCCCTGGCCGCAAAGAAACTGGCTGAATCACGCCGATGCGATGCGGTGATTTGCATTGGCTGCGTTTTGCGCGGAGAAACATCCCACTACGAATACGTGTGCACGGAAGTATCCCGCGGCATCCAGCTGGCGCAAATGGACACAGGCGTGCCGATGATTTTTTGCGTGCTCACTTGCGATACGCTCGAACAGGCGATCGAGCGTGCGGGCTTGAAAAGCGGCAACAAAGGCTTCGATTCGGGCCTTGCGGCACTCGAAATGGCGAACCTCTCCCGCAAACTGGCTGGGCCGCCGGCCGGGAAACAGCGTCCCGGAAGCTCGAAAGCAGCGAGCGGCAAGCGGCCCACGGGTCGAACGTAATATGTCCCTGCGGCGAAAATCCCGTGAATTTGCGCTGCAAATGTTGTTTCAGTGGGACCTGGGCCAGCAGAAACCCGCCGAAATCGAGAAAACATTCTGGAAGTCGGCGCGCGCCGCGGATTCCACCCGCAAGTTTGCGACGGAACTTTTCGAAGGGGCGGCGGCCAAAGCGGATGCCAGCGACAAGTTGGCCGTAAAATTTGCGAAGGATTGGAAGCTGGAGCGTTTTGCAGCAGTGGATCGCAACATCCTGCGGCTCGCCATTTACGAGCTGAAAGCCGGCACGGCGCCGCCGAGCGTTGTGCTGGACGAAGCGCTGGAATTGGCCAAGAAATTCTCCTCGGCCGAATCCGTGCCGTTTCTGAACGGCATCCTCGACGCTATCCTGAAGTCGGAAACGAAATAATCTTCCATCGTCCTCAGATCGCGGGCAGAGGACATCGAATCACGGCTTGCGGCGGGCGGCGAATCAGAATCCCACCAGGCGGATGGGAATACTTTCTTTGACTTATCCTCCGTTCTCCTCATAAAATCAGCGGCGAACAATACTTCAACCCGGTGTCGCACTCCACGAAGGGGGAGAGGAATCATGAGGAAGAGTTTGTGTCTATTGGCCGCAATAATTTTGATGTTGCTCGGCCTGAGTTCACGCGCCGCCGCGCAATCGCCGGATGCGGAGAAAAAGCCGCCGGAAGCAAAAGCCGAACCCGCGAATGACTTGAACCCGGCGAAAGAAGAATCCTCGGTAACGGATCATACGATCCGCCTCGGCGGCCAGACGATTCCGTACAAAGCCACGGCCGGCACAATTCTCCTCAAGAATGAAAAGGGAGAGCCCACGGGGCTGATATATTCCGTGGCCTACACGCGCAGCGACGTAAAAGACCCGAGCCAGCGCCCGATTTCGTTTCTCTATAACGGCGGTCCGGGTTCTGCCACCTTGTGGCTGCACATGGGCGCATTCGGCCCGCGCCGCGTCTCCACCGTCGACGCGCAATTCACTCCTCCCGCGCCTTACAAGCTGGTGGATAACATGGAGAGCCTTCTCGATAAGACCGACCTGGTGTTCATCGATGCGATGGGCACCGGTTACAGCCACGTGGTTGGCAAAGGGCTGGACAAAGACTTCTACGGAATCGACGAGGACGTCCACGCCTTCGGGCAATTCATCAACACTTATGTGAATCGCAACGGCCGCTGGAATTCTCCGAAATTCCTGATCGGAGAAAGCTACGGCACATTTCGATCGGCCGCACTGGGCAACTATCTTGAGGATCACTACTCCATGCAGTTGAACGGTATCGTGCTCATCTCTTCGGTGCTTGACCTTTCCACTCTCACCTTCGGCCCTGGCGATGATCGTTGCTTCATCTTTTATCTTCCCAGCTATGCCGCGGTCGCCTGGTATCACAAAGTCCTGAAGAATCGTCCCACGGACATGGCCGCATTCATCGAAGAAGCCCGCCAGTACGCGCAAGGCGAATATACGACGGCTCTCGCCAAGGGTTCGAGGATTTCGCCCGATGAAAAGGCGGCGGTGGCAAAGAAACTCTCGTACTTCACCGGTCTGAGTGAGGATTATTTGATGAAGGCGGATCTCCGCGTGAATCTCGGCCAGTTCAACGTCGAGCTGCAGCGCAGCCGCGGACTTACCACCGGCCGCATCGATGCGAGGTTCTCGGGTTTTACGCCTGACCTGTTAGCCGAATACGCAGAGGACGACCCCGAAGGCCCCGCCGTCGGCGGCGCATTCACAGCCATGCTCAACGCCTATACGCACGATGAATTGAATTTCGGAAAGGACAAGACGTACCACAACTTTAGCGAGGGCGCCCGGGAGTGGAGCTGGAAGCGATCCGAGCACGGGAGATTCTTCCCCGGCGCTCCCAACGTCGAACCCGATCTTGCCGCGGTCATGATCAGCAATCCACACTTGCTCATTCAGGTGGAGAACGGGTATTTCGACATGGCGACTCCTTTCTTCGCTACTGAATTCACCATGGAGCATCTCGGTTTGCCCAAGGAACTGCAAAGCCACATCATGGAAGACTATTACGATTCGGGCCACATGATGTACTTGCACGAGGAAAGCCGCGTGCATCTGCACAGCAACATCGCAAGCTTTATCGATCGCGCCACGAAGCAGTGACCTGGAGTTCCCAGAAGTTGCGGAAAAATGCTTGTGGCGCCGTCCTGCATGCGGCCGGGCATTTTTCCGCAACGCCCCAGGACTGTGCCAGGATTCCATTCTGTTCCCGCATCGGAAGGCGGGCGGCTGCGGCTCAAAAAACAGGTGTACGATTTACTCAGCCGTTGCTAGAGTCAAGCCAGCGATAAAATGATCCGCCTCTTCAAAAATCGCTCTGCTGATAACGCCGAGCTGGTCCAGCAATGGGGACTGGGCCATCTGGAAATCAGCGTGATGGAGATTGTGTGGGAACGCGGTGAGAGTTGCGTGCGCGATGTCGTACGGCGCCTCAAGCGGCCGCTCGCCTATACCACAGTGATGACGACGTTGGACCGGCTGTACAAAAAGGGCTTGCTCAATCGTCACAAGCCCGAGCGGGCGTTCCAATATTCACCGCGCCTTTCGAGAGCGGAGTGGGAACGTGTCCGGGCCGGCGACATGGTGGCGGGCTTCCTGGCCGGGCCACAGCCTTCGCGCGAACTCCTGCTTTCCTGCCTGCTGGATGCGGTGGGCCAACATGACGCGGCCCTGCTGGATGAACTGGAAAAGAAGATTCGTCTAAAGCGCAAAGAGCTTTCCCAGAAGAGCCAGCCATGAATATTCCGTATCTGCTGCGGCTGCTTTGCCTTTGCTTTGCGTCATTTTTCCTTGTGCACACCGCGCTCAGCTTGATTGTCTGGTTTATCGCCCGGCCGGTGATCCGGCTTGCGGAAAAAATGACGCCGCGTTCAGCCACATCTTTTCTATTCACCCTGCGAATGATTCCGGCGGCGCTGAGCTTGTTGGTCGTGCTCGGTCTCTGCGTGCCCAGTTATCTGTGGCTGGAGCCGGAGAGCGTCGCGGAACGCATGGGCTTCGCATGCTTCGCCGCGGCTCTGTTGGGACTTGCGATCTGGACCATGGCGATTGCACGGAGTCTTTATGCTGCCGCGAAATCGCTTAGTTATACGCGACGGTGCCAACAGGCCGGCCGTGAAACCTGCATCACCGGAGAGATGCCGCCCATTCTCGTGGTGCAGCAGGAGACTCCACTGCTTGTGCTGGCAGGCGTGATTCATCCACGGCTCATGATTTCGCGTGGGGTGATCTCCGCGCTTTCCACGGAGCAACTGGATGCAGCCCTGCGGCACGAAAGCGCCCATCGGATTTCGCGCGACAATCTGAAGCGCCTGCTTCTGCTGCTGGCCCCCGACCTGCTTCCATTCTCTCGAACCTTCGCTTCGCTCGAGCGCGGCTGGGCACGGCTCTCCGAATGGGCGGCGGATGATCACGCTGCCGGAGGAGACTCGCGCCGCGCTCTGTCGCTTGCGGGCGCGTTGGTGCGGGTGGCGCGAATGGGCGCTGCCCCGCGCTCGGCAGTCCTGCTTTCGTCCCTGATTGATGATGACCGTGATCTATCGATCCGCGTTGACCGCTTGCTGCATGCTGAGCCATCGCACGAGAATCCGCTTGGCCGGGTAATGCGTGCCATGGTGGGTGGTGCGACGCTAGTGGTGACCGGCTGCCTGGCTGCCGCAATGCTGTGGCCTTCGATGCTCTCCTCCGTGCACCAACTTCTCGAACGTTTGGTCCATTAATTCTTATTGATTCAGCTTGGGATGCTTTCATTACCGAACTTGACCAGCGCGTTCTACGAGCAATGGTAGTAGGCCCATCTACAGAGTAACCTCCCCTGCCTTATGAGAATACGATCAAGTCAACTTAAAATTGCCCTTTTCATTCTTGGCCTGCCGGGAGCGCTTTCCGCCGATCTCCCGGTCCTCGCCCAAAATCCAACTGGTTCCCTGCGAGGAACAGTGCAGGATTCGAGCGGTGGCCGCATCACGGCAGCCAGTATTGTTGTCCAGGCCGTCGAAACTGCCAGCCAGCGGGAAGCCACCAGCGACAATCAGGGAGAATTCCGTCTCGATAATCTGCGGCCGGGCAGCTATCGCGTGACAGTGAATGCGAGGGGATTTGCGGAAGCGCATTCGGATGTCCCGGTTGTAGTCAGTTTTGTGCGCGAGATAACGGTCACTCTGAAGCCGGGACCTGTGCAACAAACCGTGGATGTGAAAGCGCAATTTTCATCCATCACCACCGAACCGATCGATACAACCAGCACGATCCACCAGGGCGCCGTCACGGCACGGGATCTGCAAGATATACCCCTGGCCCATCGCAGCTTTGCAAACATCGCTTATCTCGTGCCGGGGACAGAACCGGTTGAACCCTCGGATCCAACCAAGGCGCGCATCACTGCCGTTGCTTTCGGCGGCAGTTCCGGATTGAACGTCGAGTTGTCCGTGGATGGCGGCGACAACTCCGACGATTACATTGGAGGCTTCCTCCAGAATTTCTCGACAGACGCGATCCAGGAATTTGCCGTGCGAACCTCGCAGGAGGACGCAGACACAGGCCGCACCACGGGCGGCTCGGTGGTGATCACGACGAAGCGGGGCACCGACGAATGGCATGGCACGGGCGCGTTTTATGAACGCGGCTCGTCCCTCAACGCACGCTATCCCATCGATAATCCTGCCCCCGAGCCCAAGCAGCCGTTTTCCGGGCAGAATTATGTTGGCGCCGTCGGTGGTCCGCTGCAGAAGAGCAAGCTCTGGTTTTTTTCTTCATTCGAATACGTACATGAGGATGCCAGCATTGCGTACAGTCCGGACAGCTTGGCTCAATTTAACGCGCTCGCGTCGTTGGCCGCGCAAGGATTGATCCCCGGAGTAAATTCGATCGCGGTCCCAAACAATGTTCCGGTTCCGTTCCACGATTATCTGGGCACCACGCGCCTCGACTGGACGCAGTCGAATCGCTCGCAGTGGTTTCTCCGAGCAGCGATAGATAATTACATCACCCGGAACGACCTGGTTCAGCAGGCCACGCTGCCCTCAACCGGAGCGACTTCCTTTTCCAACTATTTGAGCCTGGTCATAGGCCAGCAATTCGTTTTCAGCCCCACCTGGCTGGGATCCTTCACCTTTGATGCCAGCGGCCTGCACCACACGGAGATGCGCAACGCTAATTTAGGCTTCGCGCTCGCTTTTCCATTCAGCTCGACAGCCAGCACCATTTCCGGCTTTGAAACGTTCGGCGACAATCAATTTGTCACCCCGATCACGGCATTCCCCGTATTGCGCAATCAGGAGAAATACCAGTTCCGATATGACGTGAGTCACGCCGCCGGCAGGCATGCGCCGCGATTTGGCATCAGCTTCATCCATGAGCCGGTGCTGAGCGGTGCGCTCCCCGGCACAGCGGAAAACTTTACGGTCTTCGCCATGGATCCGGCCGACTATTTGGCGGACCCTCAACAATTTTCCGAAGATTTGATCTGCAGTCCCACGGCGACGCCGGGAACCTCGTGCGAGAGCACGCCGGCCGGCGACGGGAGCTTCTCGCAAAATGTCCAGCGGCTCGGAATCTATGCTCAAGATTCGTGGCGTGTAAGATCGAATCTCACGATCAACTATGGCCTGCGGTACGACACTACCTTTGGGCTCTTCACCTCCTCTGGAAACACCCAGCTACAAAATCCGGCGTTCCTCACTCTCAAAGCGTTGCAGATTCCGCTCATCAGCAGCGCACCGCTTGACTACCGCCACGCTTTCGGCCCGCGGCTGGGTTTTGCCTATTCTCCGGGGCGAAATGGAAACACGGTGATCCGCGCGGGCATCGGCATTTATTACAATGACCTTGCGCAGAACGGCTGGGTAACTGCTTTTCAGGCCGTCAATGCGTTGCCGGGCGTGTGCTTAAAGCCGGGTGACCCAGGATGTCTTCCGGGTGCTTCGGCGGGAGGCGCGGGCTCGATCATCGATCCCCAGTACAAGACGCCCTACGCGCTGCATGCCAGCGCCGGCATTGAACATGCCTTGAATTCGAATTGGACAGTGAGCGCGGATTGGACGCACGAGCAGGGCGTCCACGCATACCGGCGCTACCAATACCAGGCAGGGTTCACGCTTTCCTCTGCACTATTCCCGCCGGATCAGACGACTCAAATGGACAACGTGCCCAACATGACGGTCTTCCGATCGGATAATCGCTCAAGCTACGACGCGTTATCCATACATCTGCAAGGCAATGTTTCGCGGCGCTTCCATCTGATCTTGAACTACACCCTGGCCAGCGCTAAAACCTGGGGATGCGTGATCGGCGAATTGTTCGATTATGTGAACGGTGTGTGTGATCCGTTGCATGCTTTTGCGCCAGGAGATTACGGTCCGTCAGGAGAAGATGTCCGTCACCGATTTGTCCTTGCGGGGATATTTCGCGCACCGGGCGGCTTCGAGATAAGCACCCTCTCTCAAGTGGAGAGTGCACGGCCCTACACGATCACAACGCCAGTGGATGTGAATGGAGTGGGCGACCCAGCGGATAACCGCGCAGTCGTCAACGGAACCCAGACGACTCTCGATCAATTCTGCGGAACGCCCTACATTCAGGTGGACATGCGCGTCAGCCGTCCATTCACCTTTCACGATCGCTGGAGCGTGATGCCTTTCATCGAATTCTTCAATCTGTTCAACCGCAACAATCCAGGGAACAACTTCATCGCCGACGCGGGTGCGTTACCGGTTCCGCCCGATCAACTGGATAACATCACGCAAATCTGCCTCGATCCCGGTTGCACCAACCGGCAAGCGGTTCATTCTCCGAATGACTTGAGGCGTTCCGCGGGAGCGCTGGGCGATTTCTTCGGGCCGGGCACGACTGTCGGAATCCCGTTCGCCGCCCAAGTGGGTGTGCGGGTAACTTTCTAGAGTGAAATGCGCTTCAATATTTTGCGCTCTTTTCGCACCGAATGCAGAGGCTCAATCGATGAGGTTCTATTAGCGCGTTTCACCTGATCTGCCCATGGATCATCGCTTGAGGTGTTGGAGGACGGGATGCCAGGAGCAAAAATTACGAAGCAAACAAAGCACCGGCGTAAGCCGCTCGGGATCAAGCTTGTAAAGGCGGCTCGAGGAAATTCAGGCGGCCCGAAACGAGCTGCGGGAATTAAATTGTCCAGCGATCAATTTCACGCTCTCGTCCAGGCGAATCTTTCCTCCAAGTCCAAGCGAAAGAACGAGCAACACCAGAGCCCGCCCAAGGCTCGCGACTAACGGGCGAAATCTATGCCTCCAGATGGCCTTCGAAGATTCGTACAGCCGATCCGCTCACCAGGGGGACGAGCTTCCCGCGTTCTTCGCGCACGGTGACGTGAATCTGGCTGGGCCGTCCCATCTCAACTCCCTGCAGGATTTCGAGCGTGTGCCCCGCGCGCAGGCGCCCGTGCTGCACCAGAT
The DNA here is from genome assembly GCA_041490605.1 of Terriglobia bacterium. Taxonomy (GTDB): domain Bacteria; phylum Acidobacteriota; class Terriglobia; order Acidiferrales; family UBA7541; genus JBGPTK01. The sequence continues at coordinate 24,021 of JBGPTK010000013.1, forward strand.
AGGCGCCCAGCGATCCCGCTGCCGAGCCCGTCGCTGGATCTTCATTCAATTCCCAGGGCAGCATCCCGCGTGAATAGGATTTGTCGCGGCCACCCAGCGCGAAACAGTAAGCCATCACGCCGCTCGCGCCCATCAGACGCTTCAGCGCATATTGATCCATGCGGATTCGCTTCAGCACGGCTCGATTGGCCAGCGGCACCATCAGATTGTAAATTCCCGTGGACACATATTCCGGCGGCAGCGATGGTTCCATATCGTTCGCGCGCAGGCCGAGCGCCGTCGCCAGAGCCGCACGCGGCATTCGCGCTCGCTGGAATCGCGCCGCCTTCTGCGTCATGGTGACCAGCGCCGGGCGGCCCTCATGGAACGTGATTTCCACCGGCAGGATTCCCGCGCCCGTTTCTTGCAGGATATGGACGCTTCCTTCCTGTGCCGGCACGGCGCCCAACTCGGCGAGCAAGAACCAGGTGCCGATCACCGGATGGCCGGCCAGCGGCAACTCGCGCGTGGTGGTAAAGATCCGCAATCGCGCCAGGGCTCGATTATTCTTCGGCCGCTGGATGAACACTGTTTCGGAAAGATTCATCTCGCGCGCAATCGCTTGCATTCGTTCGCCCGAAAGCCCGTCGCCATCGGTGATGACAGCAAGAGGGTTTCCTGCATAAGGTTTGGTGGTAAAAACATCGAGCTGGTAGAGGCGTCTTTTCATTTTGAACAATTACCTTTCCGCGCGGCCGGCTGGCCTTCTGATTGCCTGACCTGAGATTGTCTCACTTTGGAACGAAAAACCACGGCCCAAATTGGCTGGCAAACAGATTGCGATGAATCAGAGACTTTTTACGAGGGAGCAGACTTCAGCCAGAACACGTCGCGTGGTTTCAGGGCGCGATGTTTCGCAATAGACGCGCAGCATCCGTTCCGTTCCGGAAGCGCGCACCAGTACCCAGCCGGCGTCTCCCAGGTAGGCCTTGATGCCGTCGAGATCCTCGCGCCGGAGGATGGGCCAATCGAGAACGCGCGTCAGCTTCGGTCCGGCGAAGTATTCGATGGCTTTTTCTTTTTGTCCGGGCCGCAACTCCAGATCCACGCGGCCGTAGTGGTGCTCACCGAATTCGGAATGCAACTGCGCGATTAATTCACCCAGCCGCTTCCCGTGCCAGGCCATCAGTTCCGCGAGCAACAAGGCGCAGACCGTGGCATCGCGCTCCGGCAGGTAGAGTTTTGTTCCGATGCCGCCGCTTTCTTCGCCGCCGATCAGGATGTCTCGTTCCAGCATCAACTCGCAAATGTACTTGAATCCGATGCCGGTTTCGTGGACCTGGCGGCCGAATTTATGGGCGATCTTGTCGATCATCTTGGTGGTGGAAAAAGTCTTGGCCACATGGCCGGAAAGTCCGCGCGTGCCTGCCAGATGCCACAGCAAGAGTGAAAAGATCTGATGCGGCGTAATGAACGTTCCATCCCGGTCCATCGCGCCGATCCGGTCGCCGTCGCCATCGGCGCAGAACCCGGCATCCTGTCCGCCCTCGCGGATGGCCAGCCGCAGCGCTTCCACATGCGGCTCGATCGGCTCGGGGTTCACGCCGCCGAAGAGCGGATCGCGCGTGCCGCGAATTTCATCGCAATCAATTCCGTGCCGCGAAAATAGTTCGCGCAGCACGCCGCGCGCGGCGCCGTGCATGGGGTCGGCCAGAAATCGGAACTTCGACGCCCGGATGCGCTCCCAATCCACCAATTTGTCGAGGGTTTCGAGATAGGGAGTGCGGACATCGAGCGAATGGATCAAATCTTTTCGCGGCGGCAATTCCGGCTGCCCGTCGCGCAGTACGGCCTGCAATTCTTTTTCAATTTGCGCCACAATCGCGGGCAGCGCGGAACTGCCATAGCTGGCCTTATATTTCACTCCATTCCAGCGATAGGGATTGTGGCTGGCGGTGATCATGATGCCGCCGGCCGCGCCGCGTTGGCGGACCAGCAGTGAAATCGCGGGTGTTGGGGATGCGGCATCGGCCAGCCATACCGGAATGCCCGTCCGGGCCACGGCTTCAGCGGCAACGAGCGCAAACCGCTCGGAACCGAAGCGGGTGTCGTAGCCGATCAGAATGCCATTCTCCGGCTTTTCGGCGCGGACCACATAGCGTGCGATCGCCGTGCAAACCTTGCGGACGTTCGCGTAAGTGTAATCTTCGGCGATGATGCCGCGCCAACCGTCGGTGCCAAACTGAATCGTGGTCATCGGCTAGGAGTATATGCGAAGGAATTAGGAGCGAGAAGAGCGACGCAGAGAATTGTGTGCAAAAGGGTGGCGCTCTGAATGATTGTATAGCCCGCCAAGGCTCTGATTCCCGGACCCGATTGTCTCCGGCCGATGAGCCCCGCTCACAACAAGCGCCGCAACTTCTGTTCCTCGATCCATTTCACGATTTTACCCACATCCTGCGCGCGGCTCCGATGGCAGACTAAAAGCGCATCTGGGGTCTCGACAACAACAAGGTTGTGCACGCCGATTGCCGCCACGAGTTTATTGGGACTCCAGAAAAAGTTGCCACTGGCGTCGAATTCAGCGATGCGCCCCGGGCACACGTTGGCGTCGGGCTTCTCAACGAGCAGATCGTATACCGCCGACCAGGAACCAATATCGCTCCAGCCGACCTCCGCAGGCAGAACGAACACTCGCTGCACGGGGTCCACTCGAGGAGCCTTTCCGCGGGTTGCGGACAGGATTGTAGCCGGTTCCATGATGGCGTAATCCACGGAAATATTTTTGAGCCGCGGATAAGTTGTCCGCAGTGCCGCCGGATAGCTTCGCGTTCCAATTCTTGCAGCGAGGCTTGCGAGAGCGCGATCAGTATCGGGCAGAAACTCTTTCAGGTTTTCGAAGAATGTACTCACTCTCCAGAAAAACATTCCCGCATTCCAGTAGAAGCGTCCGGAAGCCACGTAACGCCGCGCCTGGGGGAGAGCCGGTTTTTCGGTAAATCGCCTGACGCTGTAGGCAGGGAATCCGCCGGGTTTTGAAGCCAAGACGCCGCGCTCGATATAGCCGAAACCCGTTTCCGGGTGGGTTGGCGGAATGCCGAGCACCACCAGAATTTCTTCTTGATCCGCGAGTTTCAAGGCGGCCCGCACAATTTTGAGGTAGCGGGAGGCATTCGCAATGTGATGGTCCGCGGGAAGCACGGCCATCAACGCGTCTCCATGCTCGTGCGCCAGGTGAATGGACGCCAGGCCGATGGCGGCGGCAGTGTTGCGCCCGACGGGCTCGGCCAGAATGTGCGAGCGCGGCACTTCCGGCAATTCCCGGCGCACGGACGAGACCTGCTCTTCATTGGTCACAACCCAGATGCGCTGCGGCGAAAACATCGGACGCAACCGCTCTACCGTTTCACGCAGCATCGTGCGGCTGCTGGTGATGTCCAGTAGTTGCTTGGGCGTGCGCATACGGCTGCGCGGCCAGAAGCGGGTGCCGCGGCCGCCGGCAAGTATCACGGCACAAGCGGGCAGATGTTTCCGCGTTCTCTGGTTTAAAGGCGACATGAGTCTAAGGATACACGAGGCGCGACCAAGCCGATTCGGGAACATGCTGATCAGCGAGGCGCTGAGCAACGTCTTGCACGCTCTTGGGTACGTAAGTGCGCAGCAGGACTGTCCGTGAAGCGGGAGCAAACTGATACGCGCCGAGCGCGGCGGGCACCAGCCAGGCTTGCGCGGGTGCGTAAGAGATTGACGCGCCACTGGATTCGAAATTCCCCCGGCCTTCGAGAATAATCATGAGATCGAAATGTTCGCTCGAAGTTGCCGCGGCGATTCGTTCGGAGAATTCCCATTTTTCCGTGGCGAAATAGCGGCACGCGACGAAATAAGTTTCCGTCACCGGACCGCGTTCGATTCGGACCGGCTCGATCCTGCCGCCGCTCTGTTCGCGGAAATGCATTACATCGAAGGCCTTCTCGATGTGCAGATCGCGAGGTTTCCCCTCGGCAGTCAAACGGCCGTAATCATAGACGCGGTAGGTGATGTCCGAATTCTGCTGGATTTCACAGAGCACCATGCCGGGGCCGATGGTATGAACGGTTCCGGCAGGAACAAAGATGACGTCGCCAGGATGAATAATGATTCGCTCTAAACAGTCTTCCGCTTTTCCCTGGGCGATGCTGCGGCGAAAATCACTCGAGGTTACACCCGGCTTGAAGCCTACCAGCACGGACGCATCCGGCTGGGCGGCAACGGCATACCACATCTCCGTTTTCCCCACGCTCCCCTCATTTGTGTTTTGGCGGCGGGCGTAGTCGTCGCTCGGGTGCACCTGCACCGAAAGTTTATCTTCCGGAAAAATGAATTTGACGAGCAGAGGGAACGGGGCGTTCTGAATCGCGCGAAGGCCAGCCCACTCCGGCGGCATTTCCGGCCAGGCCTCGCCAAGTTTTTTCCCGGCGAAAGGGCCGTCGGCAAACCGGCACTCATCGCCGCTCAGCCAGACCTCACCGATGGGTTCGGCGAGCTCCGTTTTTTCCGGGAAAAGCGGACCGAGTTGGCGCACGCCCCAAATGCGCGGCACGAAAATGGGATCGAGCCGCGCGGGACGAACCGGAGCGTGCGTGGCGATCACTAAGCGCCGCCGAAGAAGCGAGTGAATCGCCGCAGGCCTTCTTCGATTCGTTCCATGGAAGTGGCGTAAGAGATGCGCAGAAAGCCGGGCGCGCCAAAAGCTTCTCCCGGCACTACCAGCACATGCTGCTCCTCGAGAAGTTGTTTCGTGACGGAAGCCGTGTCGATTTCACCGGTGCTCGCGAGACCCGCCATCCCATTGTGCTTCTTGCAACCGGCCACACTGGGGAAAACGTAGAAGGCGCCATCCGGCGCAGCGCAGTGCATGCCGGGAATGGCTCGCAGCCCCTCGACGATCCTGGCCCGTCGCCGGGCATATTCGGCGAGCATGGCGCCGACGGAATCCATCGGCCCCGTAAGCGCCTCGAGCGCGGCGTATTGCGCAATCGAAGTGGGATTCGAAGTGGATTGGCTCTGCAACTTCAGCATGGCTTCGATCAGCGGCTTGGGAGCCAGGGCGTAGCCGATGCGCCAGCCAGTCATCGCGAAAGTCTTCGAAAGCGAGCCCGCGATTATGACGTGTTCCTTTGCGCCCGGAATGCTTGCGATCGAAAATGGTTTCGCGTCGCCATAGGTGAAGTGCGAATAGCACTCGTCCGAGAGCAGCCACACCTTATGCCGCTTGCAGACATCCAGAATGTGCGCAAACTCTTCGGGAGGGATCACGGCGCCCGTGGGATTGCTGGGAGAATTGACGATCACGACCTTGGTCCGATGTGTAATCGCCTTCTCCACTTGCTTGGCCCGCAGGCGGAATCCATCCTCCGGATCCGCCGGCACATATACCGGTGTTCCGTTCACATATTTCACGATATCGGGATAGCTGACCCAGTAGGGCGCGGGAATGATTACTTCGTCGCCAGGATTAATCAGCGCGCTGATCGTATTAAAGATCACGTGCTTGCCGCCGACGGAAACGATGCTCTCCGCCGTCTCGTAGGATGACCCCAGTTGCGCCTGGTGCCAGTCGCAAATCGCCTTGCGCAGCGGTGTGATACCTGCCGTCGACGTGTATTTTGTGCGGTTTTCGTCCAGCGCGCGAATCGCGGCGCGTTTGATGTGATCGGGAGTCGGGAAGTCCGGTTCGCCCGGACCGAAGTCCACCACGTCGATCCCTCGCGCGCGGTACTCCTCGGCTTCCATGATGACTTTCAAAGTGGCCGAAATTTGAATGCGTCCTACCCGATTGGCGAGATGCAATGTTCCTCCTGCTGCCGTTGCGGATTGAGCCATCAAAACTCCCCGTAGTGGTTTGGTTGAAATTCCGCTCCGGCCGCGCGCCGCTCGCTTGCCGGCATTAGCAGGGGCCGGGCTAGCACACTCTCGTCGCGCTATCCAACTTTCGCGGCTACTTTTGCGCGCAAGCGCTCTTCGATCACCGGCGGAACCAGATCTTTCACCGATCCGCCCAATTGCGCAATTTCGCGCACCAGCCGCGAACTGAGATAGCTGAAGGCTTCCGCCGGCATCATGAACACGGTTTCGATGCGCGGCTCGAGCTTTCGATTCATCAGCGCCATCTGTAACTCATACTCGTAATCCGAGATGGCGCGAATGCCGCGCAAAATCACCTGCGCGTTTTTCTGCCGCGCATAATCCATCAACAGCCCTTCGAACACGTCCACTTCCACGTTTGGCCACGTTTTCGTCACTTCGCGGAGCATGTCCACGCGCTCGTTCACCGCGAACAAGGGCTGCTTTTCCAGATTGCGTAGCACGGCGACGATCAGCCGGTCGAAAATCTTCGCCCCACGCTGAATCAGGTCGAGGTGGCCGTTGGTCACCGGGTCGAACGAGCCGGGATAGATCGCCGTGACGGATTTCATTTGTTTGTATGCCTTCGAGCCCACATTCTATCTCAGATTACAGCGTGCCGCCGCGCAGAAAATAGCGCCGCAGGAGAGCCGCGATCACGCGATTCTGCACGGCAACACCGGCCGGGAGTTCTCCCCGAAGGTGCTCGGCATGGCGTGGTCGATTGCGTACGCCGAATTCAATTTGCGGCGGAACCAGCGGATGGACACAAAAGAGCAAAGTTTCATGCAGCCTCGGCAAGGATAAGATCATCCAACCACACATTATCAAGATAACAGGCTGGAGGCAGCGAATGCGCCCTTGGGGACCTGCACGATTGGCAATGGTTTTGGCTTGCTTTGCGGCGATCTCGATGCTCGCAGCCAGGCCCATCAATCGTGTTTCGCAGAAAATGAAGCCCGCGCAGGCTCCCTCGGCCGCTGCCAAAAAAGCGGCCAACGATTCGCCCGTAGCCCCCATCCATTTTCAGCCTCTCGATCAATGGAAGGCAGCCGTCCTGGCCGGTGACAAGTCCTCACAGGCGGCGCTATACAGCACAAACCCAGCTTCCATGACGGAGTCTCCGGAAGGAAAGAGTGTCGATCCAAACTTCGAACCTGATTTCTGGTCCAAACTGAAGTCCGCCGGCCTCACGGGACTCGACGTCAAGGTCTTGGAGTTCGTTGAGGCGCGGCCTGGAATTCAGGCAGTGAACATGCGCATCGAATTTGACCTGAGCGCAGCTTCCCAGTCTCAACATTTCGTGGTTTCACTCTTGCAATATTGGATCAATACCGAGGGAGCATGGCGGGTTGTGGCCTCGAAACGAGGCACCATGGCTGCCCAGGTCATCCAACCGCGATTGCCACAACCCAAGGTCACGAATCCCAACCTTTATCCTCCCCCTGAGGAGGCGCAGGCCGAGCTTGCCGCTGCTCTGGTTGCCGCCGGGAGCGGCCACAAACGAGTGCTGGTGGTCTTTGGCGGAAATTGGTGTTATGACTGCCACGTTCTCGACGCCACGTTTCACTCCCGGCAAATCGCTCCGCTGGTCAGACAGTATTACGTGGTGGTTCACATCAACATCGGCGAATACGACAAGAACCTCGACATCGCCCAGCGCTACGAGATACCGCTAAAAAAAGGGGTCCCATCCCTGGCGGTTCTCGAGAGCGACGGAA
>JBGPTK010000014.1:0-30985 GCA_041490605.1 Terriglobia bacterium
ATGCGCGTCACGCGGACCCCGAGAGGCTTCAGCAGCTTCGAAAGATACATGGCGGTGGCTTCTCCCTCCGCCGTGGGATTGGTGGCGACGATTATTTCCTCGATGGCGCCGCCCTTGAATCGTTCGATCAAACTCTTGATTTTGAGCTGATCCGGCCCAATGCCCTGGAGCGGAGAAAGCGATCCGCCCAGGACATGATAGAGGCCGTCAAACTGGCGGGTCTTTTCGACCGCGAGGATATTGGCGGCTTCTTCGACCACGCAAATTATTTTTCGGCTGCGGGTAGCGCTGGTGCAGTACTGGCAGGGATCGGCATCGGTGATGTTGTTGCACACCGAGCATTCGCGGATTTTATCCTTGGCATCGCGGATGGCATCGGAAAGGGCCAGCGCCTGTTCGCGGCCGGAGCGCAGGATAAAAAAGGCGAGCCGCTGCGCGGTCTTCTGGCCGATGCCGGGCAGGTGCTTCAACTCGTCGATCAAGCGCGAAATCGGTTGAGCGTAATCAGGCATTCGATTCTCTACTTTCCACGCGGAAAGGATTCTCGGGCGAGCAGTTCGAATCGCCGGAGCAAGCTAGATTGCCACAATTGGGCTGCTGATAGGAAGGGGTTGGGAGGAACCTTAAAATCAAAACAAGCCGGGAATCTTCAAGCCGGCGATTCCAGAAAGGCCACCGGTGATGTCCTTCATCTGATTGGCCAATTCCTCGTCGACGCGGCGCGTGGCATCGTTAACGGCCGCGACGATCAAGTCCTGCAACATTTCGGCGTCACGGCTGGCGAAAACTTCCGGTTCGACGCGCAGTTCGGTGATGCGTTTCTGGCCGTTCATCTTCACCGTCACCATGCCGGCGCCGGCCGAGGCTTCGACGCGCACCTCATTCAATTGTTTTTCCAGACGTTCCTGCACCTGGCGGAATTGAGAAAGCATCTGTTGCAAGGCTTTGACTTCCATGGTCTATTCCTCGCTCCGGCGTTTCACTTCCGAAAGGCGCCCGCCGAATCGCTTGAGCATCGCCTGCACGACAGGATCTTCCTCGAATCGAGCCCGCAACCCGGCACTGCGTCCCATCGGCACCCGGCCAGTTTCAAGTTTAACACAGACGCGGAGCGGCTGGCCCACCACCTGTGTGAGCACTGTGCGCAGTTTCGCCATAGGGTCTCGAGCCTGCAACATTTCCGCGAGCGCGCGATTTTCCGGCGGGAAGTAGAGCCGCATTTCGCCGCCATCCAGTTCCCAACGGCACACGTGCTCGACCAGGGACCACAGAAATTTTTGCTGGCCTTGCAGCGCTGCCTTAATCGCATCCACTTGCGCGGCCGCCAGCCCACTGAGGGATTGTTCCGCAGCCTGCGCAACGATCCGCGGCGGCGCAGCGGGAACAGGGGCCGAAGAAGATTGAGAAGAAACAAGAGTTGCCGGAGAAAGCGAGGAACTGCCGGCGCCATCGCCGCGGCTGGCGCTGTTTGCAAGGGGAGAAGCCGTCACCGAAACCTGCGAAAGAGGCGTAGACGCCAGGGAGACAGAAATCGAAGGCGGCGACGATAGTGGTGGCGGCGCGCCCGGCACGGCCGGTGTCCTGTAGGGAGCCGCGGAAGCTGATGGGAAGGCCGCGGAAGCAGTGGATGTCCGGGAGCTTCCCGGCTTCGATCCCGGTTCGCCGCGAAGTTCGGCGAGCAATTCCTCGAGAGGCGCGAGGCGAGCGGCATTGACCAGCTTCAGCAATCCGATTTCAAGATGCAGCCGCTGGTCGGGCTTGTGGCGCAGGTCGTCCGAGGTCCACAGCAAAATTTGGAAGAAACGCGTCAAATCTTCCTCGCTGAATCGCGCGGCCTGACCGGCCAGGCGCGGGCGCTCGCCGGCGGGCGCGCCGATCAAATTGGATTCCGCGCCGGAAACGCGGGCGACGAGAAGGTTTCGAAAATGACGAATGGCTTCGCGGCAGAAATGGTTCAGGTTCTGGCCATCGCTGATCAAGCGATGCACCAGTTCCAGCGCACGCTGCGCCGATTGATCGGTGATGGCTTCGACCAATTCGTCGAGCACACCTTCATCAACAACTCCGAACAGTTCGCGCACCTGCCGATCGGTAATTTCGTGTCCGCAATAGGCCATGGCTTGTTCGAGCAGGGAGAACGCGTCGCGGAGACTGCCCTCAGCGGCACGCGCCAGCACGGCAACGGCGCCGGTCTCGATTTTAAGATTTTCTTCCTTCTTGACGATCTCGTTGAGCGCGCCGGAAATTTCGTCAAAGGTGAGCGAACGGAATTGAAAAAGCTGAGCGCGCGATTTGATCGTGTCGATCAGATCCTCGGACTGAGTGGTGGCCAGCACGAAGATCACGCGGTCGGGCGGCTCTTCCAGAGTTTTCAGCAGCGCGTTCGAAGCTTCGCCGGTGAGCTGATGCGCCTCGTCGAGGATGACGACTTTGAAGGGGCTGGAAGCAGGAGCGTAGCGAACCATTTCGCGCAGTTCGCGAATCTGGTCGATGCCGCGATTGGATGCCGCGTCGATTTCAAGCACGTCGAGCGAAGTGCCGGCAGAGATTTCACGGCAGGACGAGCACTCGTTGCATGGCTGGGGAGATTTGCCCTGGGTTTTTTCGCAGTTCAGGGCCTTTGCCAGGATGCGCGCGGTGGTGGTCTTGCCCACGCCGCGCACGCCGGAAAAAATATAGGCGTGGGCCACGCGTCCGGTGCGGATGGCGTTCTCGAGAGTTTGCGTGACGTGCCGCTGGCCGACTACCTCAGAAAAAGTTTGCGGCCGCCACTTCCGGGCGATGACCTGGTAGCTCATGTTTGTGGGAGTGCCGCCTCGTTCGCCGGGCGATCAGAGGAACTTCGGGTACTCCGCGGCACACGAAACTGACCCGTTACCGTTGCTCCCTTCCGGGCCTGGCGGGGTTCACGGGGAATCGTTGCACAGAGCCCGAAGTTCCACGAATCGGCAGCCACTTGAAGAAAATTTGTGAGTGGATGCACGACGCAGTCTAGCACAGGCTCGCAGTCTGAGAAAGTTAACCACGTCCGGTTCATAGAGCCGGGAATAAATGGTGTAGCTCAGGTCCCGCTCGGGACCTGAGCTACAGAAGCTGAAATTCCACCGGGTGCTGCTTAGGAACCAAGTATCTTGAATTGCATGCAACGTTTTCCCGCGTTGGGGTATCGTACCGTCTGGGTAGCATCCTCCACACCCCACCCGCTGCGCCAGCGGACCATCCCACGAAAAGGGATCAACATCCGTGTCTGAGGACACGGAACATCTTTTGCCCGCCAAGGCGGGCAAGGGCCACACTTCGTCCGCCCCGGCGGACCAAGACCACAGGGAGGAAGACATGAAGCGTTCGGTCAGTTTTATTGCCGCGGTGATGCTGATACTCCTGATCGCTCCGGCGGTTCACGCACAATCCACACAAGTGATGCAAGGCACCCAAATCAAGCTCGTGCTGCTGAACGGAATGAGCACGAGTGTGGCACGCGATGGCGATCCGTTCACGGCGCAAGTGGCGGAACCGGTGTTTCTGGGAAATCAATTGATTCTTCCCGCGGGCACCAAGGTCCACGGAGTGGTGGGGAGCATCGTGCGTCCCAAGCACTTCGCGCTTTTCCGCGGGCAGGCCTCCATGAGCCTGCAGTTCAAGTCCCTCGAAATCGAGAGCCGGATCATTCCCGCGCAGATGAGCATTCTGCAGATCTATAACGCCACGGCAGACGGCAACAAACAGCGCAAAGACCTGCGCACGGTGGAAGGCGCCGTGGTGGAAGAGAAGCGGGACATCAAGGGCGTGGTCACCGACGTGGCCATGGGGGGTGGCGGCGGCACCGTGGTGGGCGCAATCTTCAGCAATGCGATGCGCGGATTGACGATCGGTTTGATCGGCGGCACGGCTTACGTTGTCCAGAAGAAGGGCAAGGAAGTCGAATTGCCGGCGCAAACCGGAATACTGGTCCGGCTTGATGGAACGGTTTCGGTGCCAGTCGTGACTGCGCAAGCGGGCGCCTATACCAGCGGCGATCGGTAGATAATCGGCAGAGGAACGGAGCTAAGAACAACGATGAAGTGGAATTCCCCGGCCAGGCCGACTTCCGGCGCTGGCAAAGGTTATGTCTTTGTGCGTGCGAAGGCTAGCGGTGGTTGGGGGAAAAGCGGCGCCTTATCCGCTGGGGTGTTTGGCGCGCCGCAGCGGGGAAATGCAAGCTAGTCCACCGGGGTGGGGTGCCTCCTCGCAGGCGGGAAAGCGGCATACCAGAGATCTTCGGTCTGGACCTTGGTTGCGGCCATGAGCCATCCATCGGGCGTTACATCCATCCTGACGACGTGGAAGAGAAACGGGCGGTTCGGAAGCGTTTCCACCGAATTCCTGCTGATCAATTTCACGGCGAGCTCGACGGTTCGATCCGGTTCTGTTTTCAAGTGGAAGCTACAGCCATTCGGGCTGACGTCGGTTGTGACCGTCGGTTCCTTGAAGAATCGTCCATGACAATCGAAGCCTGATACTTCGATAGGGAACGACAAGGGCAGCCGTCTTTCATGGCGGCGTTCGAGATTGCCCTGGTTTGCCGGTGTTTCCAGTTCCGCGATTTCTCTCATCGTCATGTGCTGAGCAGGGATTATGCACTTGCGCCGCCAAGGGGCCGGCAGCGTATCCATTGAATCACGGAGAAATACCCGTTGATGCCCTAAAGCAGAAAGGCGCGGAGGGAAACGCTGTTTGCCTCTGGAACAGCGCTATCGGCTTGCCGCAAGCGATCATCATGGCGCGGATTTGCTGAGAGCAGCCTGCTGCCCGCGCTTCAGAAATCGATAAAGACTGGTGCGGCCGATCCCCAGAATTTGAGATGCGCGCACGCGATTGCCGCCGCACATTTCGAGCACGCGCTGGATGTGAATGCGGCGAATTTCATCCAGCGGCAAAGGGCGCCAAGCCTCGTCATTGCGCGGGGGCCCGGCGGTGGGGCGCTGCAGATTCTTGGGCAGGTCGCCGACGTCGATAAATTCCGTGGTGGCGGTGATGGCGGCGCTGGAGATCACGTTTTCAAGCTCGCGAACATTTCCCGGCCAATTGTGCTGAAGCAAGACTGCCTGAGCACGACGAGTGAGGCCCTGAAATGATTTGCCATAGGCTTCGTTGTATTTCCGCAGAAAGTAGTGCACCAGCACGGGAATTTCGTCGACGCGCTGGGCCAGGCTGGGAACGCGAATTTCAATGGTGCTGAGGCGATAGAAAAGATCTTCGCGGAAGCGGCCGGCCAGGACTTCGGCGCGCAAATCCCGGTTGGTGGCGGCGATGAGGCGAACGTCCACGTTTCTTACCTCCGGCGAACCGACGCGCTGAATTTCCCGATTTTGAATTACGCGCAGCAGCTTGGCCTGCATGCTGAGCGAGGTTTCTCCCACTTCGTCCAGGAAAACCGTGCCATGGTCCGCGTATTCGAATAGACCGGGACGAGTGTCCGTGGCTCCCGTGAACGAGCCACGCATGTGGCCGAAGAGCTGGCTTTCGAGGAGGGTATCCACCATCGCCGAACAGTTGCAAACCGCGAAACGGTTTTGCGCCACCGGGCTCATGCGGTGGAGCGCCCGCGCGACCAGCTCCTTGCCCGAGCCCGTGGGACCGCTGATCAGCGCGTTGGTGTAGTGTTTGGCGATTTTTCGCGCCAGCTCGACAACTTCCAGCATGGCGGGACTCTTGCCGACGATTCCGTGGATTTCGAGGTTGTTGAGCAACTGCTCTTCCAGGTCGCGAATCTGGCGGCGTTGCGTGAACAACTCCGCCAGTTCATCGAGCGACTTCAGCAATCGTGTGTGATCGAGCGGCTTGCAAAGGTAATCATAGGCGCCGCGTTTGACCGCTTCGATGGCTGAATCGACGGAGTACATGCCGGTGACGAGAATCACATAGACACTGGGGTCGATCTGCAGTGATTTTTCGAGAAAGGCGAACCCGTCGGTTCCGGGCATGCGCAGGTCCGCGAGCGTCACTCGACAGAGGCCGGCGCGGATTTGTTGCAGAGCTTCCGCGGCGTCTGTCGTGCCGATGACGGGGAAACCGAGTCTTTGAAGTCGAATCGTGAGCAGTTCGACGGCATCGGGTTCATCGTCGAGCACACAAATGGGGAGGTTTTTGCGGAGCAGGTCTTTCGTTGGAACCTCAGCAGTCTGGGCCATGATTGAATTACATGGCACGCCGTGTGCCAGATACGCATGCGCGGACTGGTTTTCGGTGGGCGAAGGAAGAGAAAAGATTCGAGAGGGTTCGGTGGTTGTTTAAGAGTTGCAGAGAGAATGAATTAAAGAAGGTTCCGGAAATTTATGGAGAATAGATGCGCGGAAAGGGAGCGCGGCGAGATGGGGCGCGGGCCGCGCAATTCGTGCTGAACTGGAACTCCAGTGTCGAGAGAGGGCCGAATGCGGAATTCGAAACGGGGCCCCAAGTGTCAGCGAAGCTGGTCCGCCGCCACTTCAACAGACCGGAATTTCTTTGCGAGTTAGAATCGGCCCGGGCGCGGAATTCTTCCTCTGGCCGCGCGGATGCAATTGAATCAGAGTGGTCAGCGATCGATTCTGTTCGTCAGGAGAGCCGATTGTCTTAACTTGAAAAGCGATCGGCATATTCCTGATGGGCGAAAGTGATTGACACAAGCGGACGAAGACAATTGCGCCTTCGTGGATTGCATTGCGCAGGGCGACTCTCCTTGTTCCTTCCGGGGACCATTCCAGCGTCGCGTTTTCCACGAAGAATTTTTCTGAATGATCCCATCCGGAGACTTCCACAGGATAACTGGATTGAGCGGCGCTCTTCCAATTCATGGCATCACCTCTGGCCGTGTAAATGCAGATGCAATGCCAAAGGATAAACGGCCCAGCGCATTCTCCAGCAATGGGTTAGCAGCAAATTGAAGGAAGTAGAAGACGAACGGATGCTCGCAAATGAATACAGATGTGCAGAGTTGAACCAGCGCGTCCCGGAGTCGCCGCTCTTTCAAAAGGAGTGTTTTCAAAGAGTGGGAATCAGCCGTAATGCGCGCCGGGATAAAGGAGGTTCAGCGCGAGCGTGAAAATAATCCCGAACACTTTATCGAAGAGAACCCAAGAAACGAGGAGGCCGAGCATGCCAAAGCCCTGTTGAGACGTCCAGCTTAGATACCTCAGGCCCATTTTTTCGCTCATCAGCAGAGTAATTCCGGTGCGGCCGTCGAGCGGCGGAACGGGCAGCAGATTAAATGTGCCCAGAACGAGATTGAGAACAAACAGAATGCTGAGGAAAGTGGCGGCGAAAGAAGCGCCGCCTGGCGTCACAGCTTCGGTAATCTTCGTGAAATTGACTCGTTCGGGATTCTGAAAGATTCCGAAAGCCATGCCAAGCCGAATTGCCGCGCCCGCCAGAAGAAGCAGCGTGAAATTAGCGGCGGGACCCGCCAAGGCCATCCAAGCAGCGCGACGAGGATAGCGCTGTTGCCAAAGCGGATCATACGGTGCACTCGCCCATCCGATCATCCAGCCGCCCCAAATATAGGAAAGGATGGGAACAACAATCGTTCCGAATGGTTCTCGCCGCATGTGGGGAATGGGATTTAGACTGGCCTGACCGCCGTGAAAGGCGGTGGGATCTCCCCCCAATTTAGCGGCCAGGGCATGCGCTCCCTCATGGCAGGTTGTGGAAAACAGAAAAACGATGTACCAGATGGCGCCGAGAGCAAGATTGGGAGGGTGCATGGATGCTTAGACTATATGTTTTTCACGGGGCGGCGCAAGCCTGTGGAAAACTCGGTAGCAAAAGGTTTCCGAAAGTGAAAATTGCTTGACAAGGGAGATAGCGAGGATTAGTCTCGCCCCCCTAGCAACAAGGTGTGTCCAGAACTCGGACATTGCCCCGGAGAAAATGTCGTGCCAGCCCCACGGAAACCACGCCCCGTTCAATCAGTTTCGTCCGACCGCGAACTTGAGAGCTTGCTGCGCCGCGCAGAGCAATACTTCAAGAATCGACGCATGCAGGTTGCAGCGGCGGAGTCGCAGCGCAAGAAGAAACGGTTGACCGCCGCGTAGAGAAGTCCCTCGAAATCTGAATCGGTGCACCATCCGGCAGTCTCCACAGGTTTACTCCTCATGTCCGTATTCCGCAGAGAGTCTCACAAAGTGGTGGTGAGGGAAGGGTTGATTCCGCTTGCCGTTTGGCTCCGCTGAACATCGAGCGCAACGCGCGAATGACCCATCGGATCGGGATTACGATTAGGGTCAGGAACGCTACCACGATTCCCGCGGCGAAACTGATCGTTACGAGAAGGGCCAGAAGCGTATCGCTTGAAAACGCGATCATGAACTTAGGATACATGCAATATCGAGGGGCGAATTTTGGATTTGAACCCGCAGTCAGTCAGGGCGTAGCCGCTCACCAATCGTAGAGACTGGATCTGTAGAATTTGAGCGTAATGATGGAATCGATCTGCAGAGGACTGACCGCGCTGGAGAACAGGCGTGGCTCCCGGGCCTGGACTCGAACCAGGATAACCAGCTCCAAAGGCTGGCGTGCTACCAATTGCACTACCCGGGAGTTGCGGGACAAAGTTTAGCAGACAAAGAGCGCAGTTGTCGTGCGAGGAGAGAGATTGTCCAATGATTTGCTCAGCTCGGTGACAGCAGGAGCAGGCCTCCCGCCATTTGGAAGACGCCCAAGTAGAAGACTTAGTGCCGGCAGCGCGGATTTGGACGCTAAGCGTGACGCTTACCGGCCTGAGCCCGGATCAGCGGCCATTCAGGGCTTGCGCTCGAGAGCTCCCTTCGGTGTTGAAACGAGTGGATCCCATCGCTTCTCCCGATCTTCCGGCGGGATTCTTGTGGGTATTCTGGAAGCTGCCCAACTGGCCCAGAGGGGGCTATCTTCCCGCGGAAGCGCCATCTCGGAAAGAAAAGCGGGAGCTGGAGCTTCCTCCTGATCGAGTAAGAAGATCAGCTCGTTGGATTTGTCGTCCCACTCGACGGAAATGGTGTCGAAGGTAGCGATCTGGCCGGTGGAAAGGAGACTGGCCAGAGGGAAAACCAAATATCGTTCGATCGAACGCTTCAGATGCCGCGCGCCATATTTCAGGTCGGTGCCTTCGCGGAGCAGGAATTGGCGCGCTTCCGGGGCTACCCGGAACGTGAAACGGCGCCGGGAAGTCTCGAGGATTCTCCGCTGCACAACGGCGAGCTCGATGTCCAGAATTTTTTCCAGTTCCAGGTCGCGCAACGGGTGGAACACGATGAGCTTGTCGATCCGATTCATGAACTCAGGCGCGAATTTTCGCTTGGCCGCTTCGACTGCCAAGCCCTGCACTTTTTGATCAATTCGCCCATCCGTTTCCAGCGCGGGTGTAAATCCCAGGTTCTTGCCGGAGACCAAATCCGTAATATCCGAGCCACCCAGGTTGGAAGTCATGAAGATCATGGATTGCGACAAGTCCACGCGCCGGTTATCGCCGAGCGTGAGCGTGGCCTTGTCCAGAATTCCCAGCAAGAGCTGCCAAAGGGCGTCGCTGGCCTTTTCGATTTCGTCGAAAAGCAGGAAGCTAAGCTTCATACTTTCGGTGTGGTAGGCGGAGAGCGCTTCCTGAGTGATCACCGGATGCGTTTCGCGATGCCCGAGATAACCGGGAGGCGAACCAATCAGTTTTGAGATTTCGTGCGAGTGCTGGAATTCCGCGCAGTCCACTTTGATTACGGCGCGCGGATCTCCGAACAGGATTTCGGCGGCGGCTTCGACCACGCGCGTTTTGCCGGCTCCCGTCGGTCCCAGGAAGAGCAAATTTCCAATCGGCCGGCCCGGCGAGTTCAGCCCGGAGTGAAACACCTGAAAGAGGTCTAAGACGGCTTGCACCGCTTCGCTCTGGCCGACGATCCTGCAATGCAGGGCAGACTCCAGGAATTGCGTCTCAGGGCTCCGTAGTAACGGGTTCAATCTGAGAACTGACTTCCTCATCGAGATCTCCCAGGCCGTCGGGACTCTTCACATCCCTGGGCTTACCGGCAACCGGAGGAAAAAGGCCGCCGGAATACGTCCGTGTTCCTCACAGGAGTCACTTCGGCAGAAGAAAATAAACCTTGAAGGAGACGGCAGAATGAGCAGTTTCGATCACCGGCGGAGCAATGGAGACTGAACGAAGCAACTTGAAGAGACTGGGGACGGGGGTGGGATTAGCTGGAGCCGAGAAGAGAGATCTGTTCGACCAGCCGGGCAACATTCCGGGTACCGGAGTAAACCTCGTTTGCCAGGCTTCGCCAGGGATGATCTGGAGGCATCTGGTCGAGCAGGTTCTCGCTGGCACTGAAGAGAACAACCAGGGCATTGTTGACATCGTGCGCGATATTTACGGCTCGCGCCAGAAGAGCGGCGGGATCATGCTGCGAGCTTACATGCTTTTGAGGGCTGGTTGCCATTCTTACTCCGTTCTGAGTTTGATCGTTCTTATGAAGCTTGGTCTGGACTTCTGCTCGAAAGCTTGTGTGTACGTGTGTCCGAGAAACTCGACCGTCCGTGATCTTGAGGTTTCGTTCGGCCAAATGATCCCCGATGGAACTGGAGAATGCCGGAAGCAAACTACAAGCCAGTCGAGTTGCAGACCTCTTGTGGCAGCGAATTGAGGGCCATTCTTGCAACTTAAAGTTCTTTCGGAATCAATGAGATAGGATCGCGGCCGCCACACTTGCGACGCCAAATCGAGACCCGATTCCAAAACGAGTCGAGTGCGAGGGCATCTTCAAATCGTTCTGTACCTCAATGGATGTTCTCAATGTGATCTGCCATTCATACGCTGCCGAACGCAGCAGCGATGGTTGCGACGGGGCGGGTACTGAAATGAAAAGCCAGCCAGCGAATTCCAAGATGGCATATTGACAATTCTCTAATAAAGATTAAATTGAATCTACCCCTTCCACGAGCAGTTCTAAGTTTTTTTCTAGGTGTCCCCAACGATGCGGATTCTTGTCGCCGAAGATGACCTGCCGGTCGCGAACTATTTAAAAAAGGGCCTCGAAGCCGAACTGTATGCCGTGGATCTTGCCGGAGATGGGGCCGTAGCCCGGCGCATGGCAGAGTGCTGCGACTACGACCTGGTTATTCTGGACGTAAACCTGCCAACGATGGATGGGTTCGAAGTGTTACAGCACATTCGGGCCAAGAAACCCGATCTGGCCGTGCTGATGTTGACGGGCGATCACATGATTCCCCAGCGGATCCGCGGACTCGACCTGGGCGCCGATGATTATCTAACCAAGCCCTTTGCTTTCTCCGAGCTTGCGGCGCGAATTCGGGCGCTCTTGCGAAGGCGAATCAGGCCGATGGAATCGGTCCTGCGTGTGGAGGATCTGACGTTGGACCGATTGCAGCACTTGGTGCACCGCGGCGAACGGCGAATTGATCTGACGCCCAAAGAGTTTGCCCTGTTGGATTATCTGATGCGCAATGCGGGCCGGCGCGTGACGCGGGCCATGATCATCGAAAACGTTTGGGGCATGGCGTTCGACACACTGACGAACGTGGTGGATGTGTACATCAATTACCTACGCAAGAAAATTGACGCCACTTCGGAACAGAAATTAATTCGCACAATTCGAGGAGTGGGCTACCAGGTGGGAGGCGAGGAAGCGCGGGCAGCAGAGATCTAAGCCGGCGATGGTCCAGCGCCGGCCCGAACTGATCCGTTCCGGCCACGGTGCACGGTTTGCCGGGTTTCTACCCGCGGCGAATACCTGGCTTCGCCAGGCGTGTTTATAGTCCGTCGAGATTACGCGCGGAGAAGTGAATTCTAATCCAGGTCTCATCCGTTTCTAATCTGGATGCGGTGAAGTTGGAGGACGAAGAAAAACAAATGGCCATGCTGGCGTACCCACGCGAAGCCGAATCGCGAAACCGCATTTTGATAGTCAGCCCTGACGATGAGTTCCGGAAGCGAATCGTCGACAAGATTGGACTGGGCCTGTGTCTGATCGAAGAAGCGCTGGGGGGAGCGGATGCGCTGGCAAAGCTCGAGGCCCAAGAATGCCAGGCATTGTTTCTGGACCGCCGCATCGCCGACCTGCACCTTGAAGAACTGCTCGGTATTCTGAAACAGGACCACCCAGACTTGGACGTGAAGCTGGTTGATTCCCGAAGCGATCTCGATGCGCTGCTCTCGTTTGCATCGGAGTTGAGTTCCGGGGGGAGAGAGGCGGAAGAGCACCGATTTCCTGGAGCCTCCGAGTTCAACGCGGACCGCGTTCCCGCGCCTTCGGCCGGGGCAACGTCTCTCGGCACCGTGCCTTCCATTGTGGAACCACTGCCGGGGATGCTGATTTCACGGGGCGAAATGCAGGCCACATTCCGCCTGGCGCGGATGGTGGCGCAGCGCGACACGCCCGTGCTGATCACCGGCGAAACCGGAACCGGCAAGGAATTGGTTGCACAGGCAATACATAAGATCAGCCTGCGCGTGCAGGGACCTTTCGTGATTGTGAATTGCGCCGCGATTCCCGAAACTCTTCTGGAATCAGAACTATTCGGCTACGTGCGCGGGGCATTTACCGGTGCGATTCAATCCCGGATTGGGCGAATTCACGGCGCGCATGGTGGGACACTTTTTCTGGATGAGGTGGGCGAGTTGCCGCTGAGCATGCAGGCAAAACTGCTGCGCTTTCTGCAACATGGCGAGGTGCAGCGCCTGGGAAGTTCGGATGTGTTCCGTGTGGACGTTCGTGTGATCGCGGCCACCAACGTGGATTTGGCGAAGCAGGTGGCGGAACGTCTCTTCCGCAGTGATCTGTACTACCGGCTCGCCGTTTTTCCGATCGATTTGCCGCCGCTGCGCAAGCGCACAGAGGACATTCTCCCTCTCGCTGAATATTTCCTGGACGGACTGTGCCGCGAGTCCGACCATCCCGCGAAGCATCTCTCATCGGGTGCCGCGCTCATGCTGCGCCGATATGCATGGCCAGGAAACGTACGCGAACTGGAACATGCTTTGGAACGAGCATTTATTCTTGCCGAAAGCTCTACGGAGATATCCAGCGACCTTTTCCATCTGGATCCGGCCAACTCTTCTCGTTAGAGAAATTTAACGAGATTGCCAGTTCCTTGGCATGTCCGTTGCATTCCCACCCACGATGCCAAATTTGCCTGCAACCCGGCAAAAAGAACCCAGGGCCGAAGCCGGGGCCCGGAGCCGGCCGCAGCCCGAGTCCCGCCGTTTGTCAAAGCCGCACTCGCGGATGCCGCCGGCCAAACCCACCGAGCAAAGCTCTGCGCAGCGATCGCTGGTTGAAGCCTTCGTTTCCTTTACGCAGGTTGCTGGATCGCTGGAAAAATCGTACGCCCAACTGCAAGGGGAAGTTGGCCGGCTTCGCGGCGAACTGGCCCGAGCCAATTCCGAACTCACCAGCAGCCATAAGGAGAATACGCGAGTGCGTTCATTTCTGGCGCGCATCGTGAAAGGGCTTCCGTGCGGCGTAATCGTGCTGCAGGAAGACGGCAAACTTTCGATGTTGAATCCGGAAGCGCAGCAGTTGCTGGCGATCGATGCCAATTGGAACGAGAACGGCAAGTGCGCTCCGCCTCCGGTGGTTCGGACATTACTGTCCAAGGCGGCGCCGCTGCAGAAGGAAGATTCGACTCCTTCGGAATGCACGTTGGAACTGCCGGCGGGGGAGCGCACATTCGCCACCGCGTGCACTCGAATCGCGGAAAGTCCCGACGGACGCGGGCGCGCCACGATTCTGATTTTGCGGGATATTACCGATGAAAAGCGCATAGCCCAGGAACGCGAAGCGGCGCGTCGAGTTCAAGCCCTGGCGGAGATTTCGACCCTGCTCGCGCATGAGATCCGAAATCCTCTGGGAAGCCTGGAATTGTTTGCCGGGCTGATCTCCGATGCCACGTCACAATTGCCGGACGCACGGCAGTGGGTGGATCACCTGCAGGCGGGTTTGCGAGGACTTTCGGCCACGGTAAACAACGTTTTGCACTTCCACAGCCAGCCCTCCGCAGAGAGGGCGCCCACAGACTTGAAACTGTTGCTGCGGCAGACGGTTGATTTCCTGCGGCCGCTGGCCCGGCAGAAAAACATGCAGATTTCCCTGATCTGCCGGGTCGAAGAGGGTTCGATTGCGGCGGATTCACATCGATTGCAACAGGTTTTCTTCAATTTGGCTCTGAATGGGTTTCGGGCCATGGCGGCCGGCGGGACTTTGTTTATCCGCGTCGATCGGGCAGCGCAGGGAGCAGGCGAAAGGCTGCAGATTGTGTTTGAGGACCAGGGAGCCGGAATCGAAGCGGAGCACCTGGCCAGGATTTTCGAGCCGGGATTTACTACGAAGACAGGCAGTCCTGGATTGGGGCTTTCTCTCTGCAAGACCGTGATGGAACAACACGAAGGAGCAATTTCCGTCCAGACCGTCTTGGGGCGGGGGACCAGCTTCACACTGCTTTTTCCTGCTCTAAGAGGAGACCGATGAACCAAGTTCTTGTGGTGGATGACGAAGCGGCCATGCGCACGGCCCTGGAGGCGAGTTTTCGCCGCGATGGGTGGCAAGTGGCCACCGCGGCGGGCACAAGCGAGGCGCTGGAGAAGTTCCGGAGCACACCGTGTTCGCTGGTGGTGACGGACATGAGGATGCCGGATGGCGACGGCCTGCGGGTAATGCAAGGGGTTCGTGAAATGAATCCGAAGACGGCGGTGGTCTTGCTCACCGCGTTCGGCAGCATTCCCGAGGCAGTGCTCACGATGAAGGAAGGAGCCTGCGATTACCTGGTGAAGCCAATTTCATTTGAACGGCTGCGCGAAGCGGCACAGCGAGTTCTGCGGAAAGCCGATGAGCAGGAGCCCGATCCTTCGAAGGATGGCTTGATCGGCCAGTCGAATGGGTTCCGGCGAATGATGGAGCGAGCGCGGCAGATTGCCGGAGCGGATGCGGACGTACTGATCGAAGCCGAGAGCGGGACCGGAAAAGAATTGCTGGCCCGATTGATTCATCGTTCGAGCCCGCGGCGCAAGGCGCGCTTCGTGGCCGTAAACTGCGCGGCATTCCCCGAAGCGCTTCTGGAGAGCGAATTGTTTGGCCATGTGCGGGGCGCCTTTACCGGCGCGACCGCCGCGAAGCCGGGAAAATTTGAGCTTGCCGATGGCGGCTCGCTGCTACTGGATGAGATCGGCGAGCTGCCGCTAAACCTTCAGCCGAAATTGTTGCGGGTCCTGCAAGAGCGTGAAGTGGACCGGCTAGGCGACACCCGCCCGGTTTCTATCGATGTGCGCGTGATTGCCACCACCAATCGCTCGCTGCGCAGCCTGGTGGAGGAAGGGAAATTCCGGGCCGACCTGTATTACCGGCTCAATGTTGTGCCGCTCTCGATTCCGCCGCTGCGGGACCGCCGTGAAGACATTGCCGGACTGGCCGGCCATTTCATCCAAAAATACAAATCGAAGACGGCGGAGTGTGCGGCGCGGATTTCACCCGAACTGCTTGCGCGGCTGAACGAACACAATTGGCAGGGAAATGTCCGCGAACTCGAGAATTTCATCCGCCGGGCCCTGGCTCTTTCGAAGGGCTCGATTCTGGGAGTGGATTTATGGGAAGAGCAGGGTTGGATGCAAACCACCGCGGCCAAGGACGTCCGGCCGGCAGGGCCTTCGCTGCGCGACATGGAAAAGCAGCTCCTGGAAAGGACGCTCGAATCCAACGGCGGAAATCGCACGCGAGCGGCGGAAGTGCTTGGCGTAAGCCTGCGCACCGTTCGAAACAAGATTCGGGAATACGGATTGCCGCCACGGAGGGCCGCGTGAGCCTGATCGATACACCCAATCTAAGCACCCTGGAGCATTTCTTGAACCTTGCGTCTTACCGGCAATCGCTGGTTGCCAGCAACCTGGCCAACATCGATACGCCGGGCTATCGCACCCGCGATATTGATTTTCGTTCGGAAATGAAGCGAGCGGCGCAGGATTCCGAAGGCGGGATGGCGCTGCCCATCGCGCGTCAAGTGCCGGGGCTGATGGAGCGGCCCGACGGGAACAATGTGAGCGTCGAGCGGGAGACGATGCTGCTGGGCCAGTCGCAATTGCAATTTCGGGCAGCGATCGCCTTGCTGCGCGCAGAATTTCAGAATTTAGCGACGGCTATTAAGGAGGGAAGCGCGGTATGAATCTCTTCGACGTCATGGATATTAGCGGGTCGGCGCTGCTGGCGGAGCGCCAACGCGCGGAAATCGTCACCAGCAACCTGGCCAATGCGGAGACCACGCACACGGCGGAAGGCGGCCCTTACCGCCGGATGGAGGTTGTCTTCCGGGCATATCGTGAAACCCAAAAATTCGCAACCGCACTGGCCTCGGTGAGTGATCTGCACGCGCGTGGGGTGCGCGTCGAGGGCGTGGTGGAAGACAACACGGCCCCGCTGCGCCGCTACGAGCCGAATCACCCGGATGCGGATGATCGGGGCTATGTTTCGTATCCCGCCGTCAATGCCGCGGAAGAAATGGTCAACCTGATCGGGGCGGCGCGTTCGTACGAATTGAATGCAGCGGCGGTGCAGGCCACCAAGGCGATGATCACGGCGGCGATCGCCATCCTGAGCTAGTGAAGGGCTGGAGCGGAGAGAGACCATGAGCAATTCGATTCAAGGATTGGGCGGCGCGGCAACCGATTTGACGAAATCGCTCGGCGGTTCGCCGGGAGAAAAGAGCGGCGAGTTTTTCGATACGTTGAAACATGTGATGAATCAAGTGGGCCAATTACAGGCCGAGGCCCAGAACAAAATTACCGGGCTCGTCACCGGCGAAGGTGAAGATGTCCATTCGGCCATGATCGCGGTGGAAAAAGCGAACATGGCGTTTGAAATGATGGTGCAAGTGCGAAACAAGATCATTTCGGCCTATCAGGAAGTTTCCCGAATGCAATTTTAGGCGCCGATTGATTCCTCCGGGATTCCGGCGGCCGGGGCTGCCCTGCGGGCCGGCAATCGAGAGCGGTGAGTTACCTCGACAGGTGTACTGACCAGACAGATGGAAAAGTATCCCGAGCAGCTAAAAAAATTCGTGCTTGGGCTTTCGCTGCAGCAGCGCGCCCTGCTGGCTGTTTCCGTTCTGGCGGTTGGTCTGACACTTTGGTTCTTCGCGCGCCTGTTCTCCCAGCCCGATTTCAAACCTCTGTACACAGGGCTTTCATCCTCGGATCTGCAGAATCTTGAGAAGCACCTGGCGGAGAAGAATATTCAATACGAGATTTCGAGCGATGGCACGACGCTGAAAGTGCCGGCCGACAAGCTGGACGAATTGCGGCTTGAAGTCTCCTTGAAGGGCAGCTTCTCCAGCGGCCGCCTGGGCTTTGAATTGTTCGACAAGCCAAACTGGTCGGGCAGCGATTTCTCGGAAAAAGTAAATTACCAGCGCGCGCTGGAAGCCGAGCTGGAGCGCACGATCCAGACGATCGACAGCATCGAAGCAGCGCGCGTGCACCTGGTGCTTCCGCATGAATCCCTGTTCACGGAGAAAGAGCGCGAGGGAAAGGCGGCGGTGGTGGTGAAGCTGCGCGGCGGGCATCTCTCCGAAGATACATTGAATTCGATCGCGCGGCTTGTTTCCAGCGCGGTGGACGGTTTACCCCCGGAGAATGTGACGATCGTGGATGCCGATGGCGGGACTCCGATTCGATCGCGCGGCGGGGCCGGCGAAGTGGCCGGATCCATGGAGCCGGAAAAGGCCATTGCCGATAAATTGATTGCCACCCTGGCGCCGGTGATCGGAGCCGATCACGTGAAGGCCAGCGTGACCGTGGATCGCGAGGCCAGTTCGGGAGAGAGCACGCAAGAAGTTTACGACCCCAACGCCGTACTGCTGACCTCGCAAATTTCGGAAGAGCATGTGACGGATGCCAGCCCTTCGGGTGTCCCAGGGACCACCAGCAATGTGCCGCGCCCGGCGGCTCCGGGAGCGCCCTCCGCGAAGGTGCAGACCACCACGGATTCCCAGGGGCTGCGAAACGAAAGCAAGACTTTCGCCGTGGGCCGCACCGTGCGCCATCTGATCGAGCCGCCGGGCCGAGTCAAGCGCATCGCCGCAGCTCTGCTGGTGGACGATGCGGTGGAAATCAAGGAAGAAGCCGGAAAGAAACAGGAATTCCGCCGCAAGCGCACTCCGGAAGAGATGAAGCAGATTGAGGAATTGGCGAAAGCGGCGATGGGATTCGACGCGACGCGAGGCGACCAGCTTTCGGTGCAGAATTTATCGTTTCAGGTTTCGCCGGTTGAAAAGATGGTTCCGCCCACCGTGGTTCAAAGAGTTCTGTGGATAACCGAGCGTTGGGTTGTCGCGATCCGGCTGGCCGGGCTATTTCTGCTGTTTGGAATCGTCTACCTCGTTTTGCTTCGCCCGATCAAGAAGCAGGTTCTGGCCAGCTTCCGTGCTGCCCCCCCCGCGCATTCCCCTGCCAAGGGAATCGCGAACAATTCGGGGGGGACAGCGCCCGGCACGGCGGAGGCCGGGTTCGATCTGGAAACAGAACTGGCCGGCGCAGACACCGATGTGGGCAAGGCAGTTTTGCTGAAACGCCATCTCGTGGCAAAGGTGAAGGCTGAGCCCGAATCGTCGAGCCGTTTGATCCAGAACTGGATCCGCCAGGGACAGAATAATTAATGGCAGAGACAATCGACGCCGGGACCTCCGGACTCCGAAAAGCCGCCATTCTGCTGGTTTTGCTGGGTGACGAAGCTGCGGCGAGCCTCTACAAGTATCTCCCGGACAATGAGTTGCGGATGCTGACTCAGGAAATTGCCGATCTGGAGTATGTCTCGCCGGATACAGCAACGAAAGTGCTCCATGAATATAACCGCCTGACCCTGACCCAAGAGTATTTGGCGCAGGGCGGCACGGAGTACGCGACGAAGTTGCTGGTCAAGGCATTTGGACAGGAAGGCGCGCAGGGCTTGTTGGATCAGGTGCTGGTCGCGCAGGAGGCCGGCGCGAAGAATCTGGATACGATTCGAAAGGCGGATCCCAACCAGCTTGCCAAATTCATCCAGGGTGAACATCCGCAGACCATTGCCCTGATCCTGGCGCATCTGGCGACGAAGACGGCTTCGAGCGTGCTGGTGATGCTGCCGGATAAGATCCGGGCGGAATCCGTAAAACGGCTGGCCCAGATGCAGCAATTCTCTCCCGAGGTCGTTCAGAAGATCAGCGTCGTTCTGCACAAGAAACTGCAATCGGTGGGGGAACAGAGCCGCCGTGCGTACGGAGGAGTGGGGGCCGTCGCCGAATTAATGAATCGCATGGAAACATCCGTGAGTAAAAACGTGTTGGAGACAATCGAGCAGGAGGACGCGAAGCTGGCGGTGGCCATTCGCAACTCGATGTTCACCTTCGAAGACTTGATTGAGGTGCCGGAGACGAGCATCCGGGAACTGCTCGGCCAGGTTGATAAGAAACAGTTGGCGGTGGCGCTGAAGGGCGCCACGGAAAATTTGAGGAATCATATGCTGAAAGCGATGTCTTCCCGCGCGGCGGAAATGCTGAAGGAAGACATGGAAGCACTGGGCCCGACTCGCTCGCGTGATGTGAGCAATGCCCAGCATGACATCGTCGCGCAGGCGCGAAAGCTCGAAGCGGCCGGCAAAATGGTTTTGAAGAATGAAGCGGAGGATGCCCTTGTCGTCTAGACCGGATTTGAGAGGCGGAGAGTTGCTGCTGGACTCAGTCCCCTACGTATATCCGCCGGCCAAAGGCGAGGATGCCCTCCCCAACTCGAACCTAAGCGGCGAGAGAAAAAAAGCGAACTGGGAACTTGCCGACATCGAGAAGCGCGAGAAGCAGGCGTGGCAAGAGGGCGTCCAAGAAGGCGAAGCGAAGGGGCGCGTACAGTTCGAAAAGCAGGCCGGCGAACTGCGCGAGTCAATCGAAAAAAGCCTTGCTGACTTTAGCAACGAGAGGAACAACTATTTCGAACATGTGGAAACAGAGGTGGTACATCTGGCTCTGGCAATCGCCCGCAAGATTCTGCATCGAGAGGCCCAGATTGATCCGCTTCTGCTGACCGGGCTAGTGCATGTAGCGCTTGAAAAGCTTGGAGCGCAGACCAAGATTCGCCTGCGCGTGCATCCCAGCCAATTGGAATCCTGGCGAAAGTCCTTCGCGGGAATGGCCGGCCATTCACATGTTCCGGAAATGATCGGGGATGAGAGCCTGGCGCTGCCGCAGTGCGTGATCGAAACGGAGCATGGATCAACGGAAGTCAGCCTGGAAACGCACCTCAAGGAAATCGAGCAGGGCTTCTTCGATCTGCTCGCGCAGCGTCCGCGGAACTCGTGATGAGCTCTTCTTCGCATCTGGGAGCCTTTTTCCGCCGCCTGAACGAATTCTCGATTCTGCGGTGGACCGGGAAAGTGATCCAAGTGGTGGGCGACGTAATCGAATCGGAAGGACCGTTCTGTTCGGTCGGCGAGGGTTGCGCGATTCTGACCGCTGACGGGCACATGTATCCCGGAGAGATCGTGGGATTTCGCGAGTCCCGGGTGCTGTCCATACCACTGGAGAGGCCGAAAGGAATCCGGTTTGGGGACCAAATCGTAACGCGGGGAACGCGGCCGTCGTTGCGCGTGGGTCCGCAGCTTTTGGGAAGAGTAATCGACGGTTCGGGAAAGGCGATCGATTCCGGCGGGGAATATCATGCCAGGCAATATTGGCCGCTGCAGAGCGATGCACCATTGCCGATGGAACGCCACAAGATCCACGAGCCGATCGGTTGCGGGATCAGGAGCATTGATGGTTTTCTGACCTGCGGACGCGGGCAGCGCGTGGGCATTTTCGGCGGAAGCGGAGTAGGAAAGAGCACGCTGATCGGGATGATGGCGTCGGGAACCTCCGCTGACCTTACGGTGCTGGCGCTGGTGGGAGAGCGCGGACGCGAGGTGCGGGAATTTCTGGAGGACTCGCTGGGCGAAGAGGGGAGAAAGAAATCAGTCGTGGTGGTCTCGACTTCGGACCAATCGCCGTTGTTGCGGATTCGCGCGGCGCTGGCGGCGACTTCGGTGGCCGAATACTTCTGCTCCCAGGGCAAGCATGTGCTGCTGGTTGTGGATTCACTGACGCGATTCGCAATGGCCCAGCGCGAAATCGGCCTCGCCGCGGGCGAGCCGCCGACCACCAAAGGGTACACGCCTTCCGTTTTTACATTATTGGCGCGCCTGATTGAGCGAGCGGGACATTTCGGCCAGGGCAGCATCACTGCTTTTTACACGGTGCTGATGGAAGGCGATGATCAGCAGGATCCTCTGGTGGACGCCGTGCGCGCGCTGCTGGATGGGCACACGGTGCTGGACCGGCGCCTGGCGGTCCAGAATCATTTTCCACCGATTTCGATTCTCGATAGCCTCAGCCGATTGATGCCCGCCGTCACCAGCGGCGCTCACCTGGCGAAGGTGCAAAGGCTCAGGCGGCTCTTGGCGGCGTATTCTTCCGCGGAAGATCTGATCCGCGTCGGCGCGTATCAGAAGGGAAGCGATCCGGTGCTGGATGAAGCGCTGGCGGCGCTGCCGGCGATCAATGCTTTCTTGCAACAGAAAAGAGGAGAGCGTTCGGGACTGGAACAGACTGTGGCCGCATTGATGGCGCTTCCGGGATAGAGGAAATAATGGCGTTTCATTATTCACTCGAGGCCCTTCTTCGCGTCCGGCAAATTCACGAGCGCCGCGAGGAGGAAATGCTGGGAGCGATCATTTCGAAAATCAGCGCCGTGCAGATGCAAATCGAAAACGCCAGGGAAGCCTTGCTGGATTCCCGGAGGCTGCTGCTGCAGAACATGGCGGACGGAGTGGCGGGCAGCGAGCTGCAGTTTGCGGCTAATTGCGACGCCGGTCGGGCGTTCTATCTTGAGATGCTTCAGAATCACCTGCAGCAACTCGAAAAACAGCGCGTGGAGCAAGGCAAGATTTATCGGGAGGCGCGACAACGGCGCGAAGTCCTGGAAAGCTACCGGGAGCGCCAGCTCCAGATTTACAATCAAGAACAATCCCGCCGAGAACAACAACGAGTCGATGACTTGTTTCTGGTCCGCCTTGGGCATTCGCGCAAGACATAGTGTTTCGTTTTGAAGTTCGCCGCCGATTCCCCACAGCTTTGCCGTGTTCTTCGGACCTTTGTGTCCATTCCTCTGAAATTTCAATTTTGGACGAAGGACAACGATCCTCCGCGAAAGCAGAAATGCCGCGAATCCTTCGCAGGAAAGGTTCGCTTCTGTTCCTGGCAAATTTGGTAGCGAGAACCGCTGATGTGACGAGCGATCAGGTCCGATCTAGGTCCGGGATGGCAAGCAGGTGGTTCGTCAATCGTTCGTGGCTGGTCTGTTGATTGTTGCCTAGGTTCCTGGGCAAACTTTTCCCCGAACACTGAAATCTGCCTAGCGGGTTGTAGTGCCACACTTTTCCACTCACAACAATCGCCGCGTTTTCAATTGGTTGGAGAGAAAAAGGGAATTGACCCGGCTTGCGGTTCTTTGGCGCCCCAGATGCAATAAGGAGAAGCGGAGAGAAACGCAATGGAAGCAATCACCAACTCGAATCCCGAACCCGCCGCTGTCGCCGCTCCTGCTGCCAACGTGCCAGCGCAAGCAGCGCAGGATTCCAACCCGCAATCGAGCTTCACCGATTGCTTGGAGCGCGCGCTGCAGGTCCAGTTTCCGGCGGCTCAGCAAGCCGGTTCGGGTACAGTCACCTCTTCGGCAAATTCCCAGAGTTCTTCAGCGAACGATTGCAGTCTAACGCCGGGAAATTCGCTGAGCGCCACACAGAATGCTTCTCAGAAATCAACTGCTGGTTGCGTTTCCACCTTGACTGCCAAAACTGGCGTAGGCGCCGCTTCGCGCAATTCCAAGCAAGGTCCGTCACAGAAACAGTCCAGCGATGCAACGGCGGCCGCGGGAGTAACCGATTCGAATCCGCCCGCAGTTCCTGTGCAGGAACCGATCTTGGCGATCGCAGCGAATGTTGCCGCGGTGGCGCCGTTTCTTCCGGCGCTTCCCATGCCAGCTACTGTCGCACCAGAGCCGGCCACCGGGCCCGTGATTGCCAGAGCGTTGGTGGCCGCTGAATCCGGTGGGCTGTCTCCGGTGCTCACGACCAATGATTTGGTTGCAGCGCCAGACAGCTCCCCCAGTTTTAGCGCGACACCCATCAGCAGCAAGCCCGCTGCGCTGAATCAGGGAAGCGCAAATTCACAGCCGGGTACGCCTGTGGTTGCGGGGTCGATAATCGCGTCGATGATGACGCAGGCTCTTACTCCTTCCGCGATGCCGACGATTCCCGCGGCAGCTCCGAACTCGAGCCCATCGAACCAAGCCCCAATGCCTGGGCAGACCACATCGGAACGGCCGGCAGCGAACGACACTGGGACATCGCCGAATTTGAATCCATCCCTGAGTTCACCTGCTGTGGCGCCACCTGCTGAAAAGATAATTGGAACAAACGATGTGGCGAGTGGTCAGGCAAGGGGAACGATTGAACCGAATTCTTCGGATTCCAAGGGCGCCCCGAAGCACCAGGATAAATCAGGAAACGGCTCACAGACGATTGAAAATTCAACGCAGACTGTGCCATGGGCGGGTGCGAATAGGGCAGGCGTGGATGAGGCAGGCGTAGCAAAGACCGAAGAGCCACAGACGCCAGGGGCATTCATCCATGCCCTGGAAAAACAGGTTGCATCGAATGCGCCACAGAGTTCCACGGCGATTGGGAACGATCCATCTTTGCAGCCGGCGTCCCACGCGGAAAAGACGGGCGGCGACTCTGCGCCTTCGTTGAGCCGCGAGTTCCTGCATGTGCATGGGCTCGAGACGGCGAGCGTCCAGAAAAGTAACGCGAACTCTGATTTAAATGGCGGCTCATCGAATACTTCCTCCGGCCAGTCATCAGCTGCGGTGCCGCCCCCCGCGGCCCACGGAATCGCGCCGGCCACGGAAACAAGTTTTTCGTCCCATATTGATAGTGCGCTCAACAGCGTGGCAGTGAAGCAGGAAGGAATCTCGACGGCATCGAATTCGCTCGGCACTCCGGCCCCGAGCGGCAGCACGGCGGCAGCCACTGGATCAGCAGTCACAGACCGGCGAGATGCGGAAGTGGCCTCGGCCGGCCCCGCCTGGGACATGGTTTCGGCGCACGCTGAACGGCTGGTGCAATCCGCTCAGCTCTCGCAGAACGCGGGGCAGGCCGAGATGCGGATTCATCTCAGCACTGAAGCGATGGGCTCGGTGGAGCTACGGACCACGGTTCAACAGGATCACATCGCGGCGGCGATTACCGTACAGAGAAGCGAGACGCAGGCCGCATTGCTCGGTGAGCTTCCCTCGCTCCAACAGTCGCTGCAAAACCGGCAACTTCAAATTGACCGGCTCGATATCAATTACGGCGGA
Organism: Terriglobia bacterium; assembly: GCA_041490605.1. Taxonomy (GTDB): domain Bacteria; phylum Acidobacteriota; class Terriglobia; order Acidiferrales; family UBA7541; genus JBGPTK01. The sequence continues at coordinate 24,398 of JBGPTK010000014.1, forward strand.
CCGAATTCAGGGATGTCCGGACAACACGAATCCCATTCGCAGAACGGCGGTTCCGAAAGGCCGCAGAATGCTTCCCGCAATTGGGCCTATGCGGACCCGGAAACAGTGAGACCGGAAAACAGGGCCGACCTCGAAAGCGGCCCGGATGGCAGCAGAACTCTGAGCGTGCGCGCCTAGCGGCACGCAACCGTAAAGGAGCAAACATGCAAATCAGTTCTCTTATGGATTTGATTCAACCGTCGCAGGCTAATGCGGCCAGCACGACGGCATCCCCGCCGGCAACACCCTCTGCGGGTGGAATCGACACCAATACTTTCTTGAAACTGCTGACAACTCAGTTGCAAGCACAGGATCCGTTGAATCCAGTGAACCCGACCGATTTTGTCACGCAATTGGCGCAATTCAGCAGCCTGGAACAACTGATCGGTATTCGACAGGACATGGACAGCGCACTTACCAACCCAAGCGGCACAGCCTCGAATCCAACGCCGAGCCCAGCACCACTCAACGCAGCGCCGGCCATTTCACACTAGGAGAATTACGATGCCATCTTTTTCTACTTCTCTATCAGGACTGGACGCTGAATCGCAGGCGCTTTCTGTAATCGCCAATAACCTGGCGAACTTGAATACCACTGCCTACAAAGCTGCCACGCCCAATTTCCAGGATCTGTTCTACCAGCAGGTCGGGACGAGCGGCAGCGGTGACCCGGTGCAGATTGGCGTGGGCGCCACTCTTTCCACAGTGGCCTCCAATTTCACGCAAGGCAGCATTGAATCGACCGGAGTGCCGACCAACGTAGCGATTCAAGGAGACGGTTTCCTGATCGAGAACAAGGGTGGCCTGCAACTCTTCACCCGCGCGGGGAATCTTTCCGTGGGAGCCAATGGCGAACTCAATACAGCCGACGGCGGCAGCGTGCAAGGCTATGTGGCCCAGAACGGTGTGATTTCCGCGAGTCAAACACTGGGCGCACTATCCATTCCGAACGGCCTGACGAATCCGCCGAGCGCAACCAGCAGCGTGGTGCTTACGCTCAATCTCAATTCCGTAGCGGCCACACCGGTGAGCGCGGCTAGCCAGCAGACCGGTACTGGAATCGCGGCAGCCACGGTGCTCGCAACCGGGAGCAAACTGATTCTAACCGACGGCATAAACACCTTCAGCTACACCTCCGTTCTCGGGGACACGCTCGGGAGCATCGTCACGGCGATCAGCGGGAATGCTAATTTCTCCGCCAACCTAACCGGAAACTCGCTGAGCATCACGGCGACGAATGGCCTTCCGATTGTAATTTCGACGAACACTCTTACCCAAGCAGCGGCCGGGGCCGCCCAGAGCGAAACGTTCCTGAGCACCGCCGCGCCTGTGGCTGCCGGAGCATTCAGCACTCCGGTGCCGATCTTCGACGCGCTGGGCGCATCGCACGTGCTCACTTTCAGCTTTTCGAAGACGGCATCCAATACCTGGGATTATTCGGTCACGATTCCAGCTGCCGAAGTCGGGCAATCCGGCAGTCCTGTCGTTTTGAAGAGTGGAACGCTCAGCTTCGACGGCGCGGGCCGATTGACTTCGCCAGTGGGTAATATTGCTGGCATTCCGATTTCCGGATTCACAGATGGAGCCAAGAACCAGACTTTTGACTGGAATCTTTACGACGCCAACAGCTCACCGCTGCTCACCCAGGTCGCTGGACCCTCGGCTACTTCCTCGACGCGCCAGGATGGATTCGCCAGCGGGACGCTGGTGAATTACAACATTCAGAACGATGGGGTGATCCAGGGCGTGTTCAGCAACGGCCAGACCTTGACCTTAGGGCAAATTGCCCTGGCTTCCTTCGCTAACGTCCAGGGATTGCAGCGAAACGGCCAAAATGCGTATCTGGCCACCCTGGCTTCAGGTTCGCCCAACGTGGGCACTCCTACAACCGGTGGCCGAGGCAGCTTCACGGGAGGCGCTTTGGAGCAATCCAACGTGGATATTGCCAAGGAATTCGCTCAACTGATCCTTGCCGAGCGCGGATACCAGGCGAACTCCAAGGCAGTGACGACATTCGACGAAGTCACTCAGGAAGCCATCAACCTGAAACGATAAGAATTCTTCTTAGACTCGCAATAGCCCCGTTCCTGGCGTTCGCCCGCGAGGAGCGGGGTCCCGCCATTTCCGAGAATATTCTAATGAGAGCGGGCCTATCTATTTGTGGATTCCCCGCGAACGGCGGGGCGGTTTTGGCGTGCCGCTGAGAGCGCTGCTGTAATTCAATTTGTTTCAGCGGATTGGAACCCTGTTCTTGTTTCCCGAAAGAAATATTCGTGTGTTGCTCTTCGGTTCCTAAATTGCACAACTGCTGATTAGCCATGACAGACGAACGGGCAGCTCCATCCAGGCAGGCAGTTGCGGCAAAAACCAATCAAAAGAGCGGGACGAATAAGCTCGTTCTTGGCGTCGCGGCAGCCGTGATCCTCGCGATTGGGGGCGGCTGGCTTTACGTTCATGGCCAAACCGGCACAGCGCGAGCGGTGGAGCCCGAAACCAAGGGGTTCCCGGTGGTCCATCTGGAGCCGTTCGTCACCAATCTCGCCGGGATTGCAAACGATAACGGTTACTTGAGATTGACAGTCGACCTCAGTGTCGAAAAGGAAGAAGGGGAAAGCGAAAAGAAAGAGGCCGGGAAGGCCAATCCAGACAAGATTCCAGTATCTCTACTGCGCGACACAATTCTGCAGGTGATTGCCACTCGAACCGGAGAAGAGCTTTTGACGGCCGGCGGCAAGAACAAACTGAAAGTGGACCTGCTGAAAGCCCTTCAGGAACGAGCCCCAGGGACGGGTATTCGCGAAATTTATTTTACGGATTTTCTGGTGCAGAGGTAGGCGATGGCCGAAGCGGCGCTCGCGAGACCGCAACTGGTTCCCGATCTCGTGTCTGAGCGGTGGGCGGACGCAGAACTGCTGCCGTGCCATTTCAACGTCGAAATTGCCGTGCCCCAATTCACCGTTCGCGGCTTGTTCCGTTTAGAAGTTGGTTCGCTGGTCGAAACGCAATGGGCGCAGAGCGCCGACATTCCACTTCAAGTGAACAAACAACTGATCGGCTGGGGCGAATTTGAAGTTTCGGGAGATCACCTGGCGGTCCGATTGACTGAGCTTTACTAAAGGAAATTATGAGCAATTTCGAAAATTCGAGATCGCAGTTGCCCGGCGGCCTGGCGCGATTCCTGCAAGCGCTGGCGCGCGAAGGGGCCGCATTGCTCCGGAAGTCACCTTTTTCGAGGATCGTAATCCGCAGGCGAGAGCGGCGGCTGCGGCTGTGCGAAACGGTGTCGCTGGGCGAGAAGCGAATCGTGGCCGTGGTGCAATACGACCACCAACAATTCCTTGTGGGCTGCGCGGGGAGCTCCATCGAGCTTCTGGCTACGCTGCAACCGGCACGTCCTCCGGCGCCGCGTATCGCCCCGCTTGAATTCAAGACTCGTTGATCCCAATGGCTGATGGAACGATGCGGAAAACAAACCTGATCCGAGGCGCCGTACTGCTCCTCGGCGTGGCATTGATCGGCGCCCTGAGTTCGCCGGCGGCGGCAGCCCGGGGCCGGCAGACTCAAGCTATCTCCATTCCCGGCCTAAGCCCGCAAGCGGGATCACTTTCCTGGACCATCGTCCTGCTGTTTTCAGTTTTGACGCTGCTGCCGGCCATTCTGCTGGCCATGACTCCGTTCGTGCGCATTCTGGTGGTTTTTCACTTTCTGCGGCAGGCCTTGGGCACGCAGACGGCGCCGACAAATCAGACGCTCATTGGCCTGGCAATTCTGCTCACCTATTTCGTTATGGCGCCCGTGTGCGCCTCCGTGAATCAGGCCGCGATCGTCCCCCTGGAAAACGGTTCGATCACGCCGTGGGAAGCGATCAATCGTGGATCAGTCCCGCTGAAAGCATTCATGCTGCACTTCGCGCGCGAGAAGGATCTGGCGCTCTTCGTCGAACTTTCAAAAGAGGCCCGGCCCCAGAAGGCTGAAGACCTCTCCATGCGCGTTGTCGCACCCGCTTACTTGATATCCGAATTGAAGACAGGCTTCCAGATTGGAGCGGTCTTATTCCTGCCCTTCCTGGTGATCGACATGGTGGTGGCTTCGGTGACGACTTCGGTGGGCATGTTCCAGTTGCCGCCCGTGGTGATTTCGACGCCGTTGAAGATCTTGCTCTTTGTGGTGATCGACGGCTGGAACCTGGTAGTGGGGTCGTTGATGCACAGTTTTAACTGAGGTGCGCTGGTGGAAATGTCGCAAGTCGTGGGGTTATCACGCCAATGCCTGGAGGCGGCGTTCTGGGTGGTCGCGCCTCTGTTGCTCGCCGCCGTGTTCATCAGCCTGGCAATCAGCATCGTGCAGGTGATGACCTCGATCCAGGACACGACAGTTTCGACCGTGCCACGGCTTGCGGCGGTTGGGGCTGTGGCCTTTCTACTGATGCCATGGATGTTGCACCGGCTGGTGGTTTTCACGCTGCACTTGTTCGGTGATTTTCGAGCCTACACGCGATGAGGGGCGGAGCATCCCTTGAACGATAGCTTACAGCGGTTCCTGATGCAGGCATTTCCAGTGGGGTTGCGCGTGGCCGGAGTGATGACCTTCGCACCGTTTCTGGGGAGCACGGCGATTCCTGCGCGAATAAAGGCGTTGCTGACACTGGCCATAACCGCCTTGTTGTTTCCAGTGGTCACAGCGCGCTCCGTGGCGATCCAGCCAAGTAATTTGGTTCAGATCGGCGCCACCGAGGCGTTTCTCGGCCTGGCCCTGGGGCTGATGATTCAATTTGTGTTTGAAGCGTTGCAAATTGCCGGCCAGATATTGGGATTTCAACTCGGGTATTCTCTCGCCAATATTATCGACCCGCTGAGCCAGGTCGATACGCCGGTTCTCGCCGTATTTCATCAGACGGTTGCACTGCTGATCTTTCTGCAACTCAATGTGCATCACTGGATTCTGCGCGCCCTGACAAATAGCTTCGAGCTTTTGCCGGTGGGTACGGCGCATCTGACCGGGCCGCTATTCGAACAGTTCATGAAGGGCGCGGCATCCATGTGGCTGATCGGAGTGCAGATCGCCGCACCGGTCCTATTGGCCACCATGATGACGGATGTGGCGCTGAGTTTCCTGGGCAAGATTTCGCCTCAGCTTCCGGTGCTGCTCATCGGCATATCGGTGAAAAGCTTGATTGGCTTTTCGATCTTGATTGGAGTGATCGCTCTGTGGCCGGCCATCCTGCAAACGCACTTTGCGAATGCGATTGCCTCGAGCGAGCGGTTCCTGCACCTGGCAGCGCAAAGGTAACGGACGATGGCCTCGGACAAGACAGAGAAAGCTACACCGCGAAGGCGGGAGAAGGCCAAGGAGAAAGGCCAGGTCTTACGCAGCCGGGAACTCACATCCTCGCTCAGCCTTTTGGCCACCATAATCTTCATGGGATGGCAACCGTTGGGATTCTTGACTCCGTGGCGCTCCCTGTTCGTCAGCGCGCTGGATGCCGCTTCGCGAAGTGATTCAGGCTCCGCTTCGCTGCTGCTGAGTTCCACAGTGCTGGTGGTGGCGCGCTGGGCTTTGCCGATTGTGGCGATCGCGTGGTCGGCGTCCCTCGCGCTCTCTTTTGCCCAGGGAGGCATTGTCTTCGCCCCGGCGGCGCTTGCCCCCAATTTCAAGCGTCTCAATCCCATCAGCAATCTAGGGAATGTTTTCTCGATCTCGGGATTCAGCAGGCTGCTCAAATCGCTGGTTCCGTTCGGCGTGGTGCTTTATTACTCCGGCGGGATCTTGATTCGTGAATGGAGCCATGTTGTCCACGCTTCTTCGTTATCGGTGCGTCCGTACATGGCGTTTGCGTTCGGCCGTTTGTTCGAAATCGCGTGGAAGTCGTGTTTCATCATGCTGCTGTGGTCGGGCATCGATTACGCTCTGCAGCGCTGGCAGCACGAAAAATCGATGAAGATGTCGAAACAGGAAGTGAGGCAGGAATCGAAAGATTCGGAAGGCAATCCGGAGATCCGCGTGCGCATCCGGCGCCTGCGGCGCGAATTGCGCCGCCGCTGGATGATCCAGGACGTTAAGAATGCCACGGTGGTGATCACGAATCCGAATCACTATGCCGTGGCGCTTCAGTATGAGCCGCAAAGCATGAAGGCTCCGCTGGTCATCGCCAAGGGGCAAAACCTGATCGCCCAGAAGATCAAGCAATTCGCGCGCTGGAACGAAATTCCCATCGTGGAAAACAAGCCACTGGCCCAGGCGCTTTATAAAGCGGTGGAAGTGGGGCAGAGCATCCCCGGAAACCTGTACACGGGCGTCGCCGAAATTCTTGCTTTCGTGTATCGCGCCCAGGCGCGCATACAGGCTCGTCCCGTAACGGCGCCGGGCATGCCGCCCACTCCCGGTCCGCCAACGCCCGGTCCGCGTTGACGAGTGAAAAGGAACGATCGAAACAATGCCAATCAGCGCCAATCCGGCTCCGCCAGCAGAGAAGACAAATTCGACGGTCGACTGGTTAATCCCGATCGTGGTTGTGGCCCTGGTGTTTGTGATGCTGGTGCCGGTGCCATC
>JBGPTK010000015.1:0-29812 GCA_041490605.1 Terriglobia bacterium
AAGGGAGCTGCTTGTGCGTTTAGAGGCTACCCGATGCTGTGGATGGGGGCTGTGCACATTCTGCATCTCGATTCTTTTTGCCGCGGTGCCCGGAGCCCTCGAAACATTGCGAGGTTTTTACGGGACTGCACACTGGTGGGGCGTAATCTTGACAACAGCACGCCTCGGAGTATAATCAAAAATGATGGCGAGAGTTGGATCGTAAAGGAGGAATCATGCCAGCGCGAATCGTCGTAATTTATACCGCTGTTATGACCTTCTTCGGCATCAGCAAGCCAAAAAAACAAAAACCCGAGGTTGAGCAACTGCTTTTGAATGCCCTCAATAAGACCAACAGGGATTGGGCTGCAAGAGGCATGGTCGAAAAGTCGCATTAGCCACCACCCCGTTTGAGCCGGACCCCGTTTTCTTTTCCGAATTGCCTGAGTTTCTGGAGGTCTGTTTGTAGGCGGAATGCCAGAAGTTCTACAATTTTCTCCGCCGTGTCCTTCGACTGCTGGTCCGTGGCATTGTGCATCAGATCGGTAGGCAAGGCGTTGCGGTTATCGTCGTCGGCGGTAGATGTGAAGTTGTATGCAAAGGTAGCCAGTCCTTCATCCAGGAACTTGGCATCTTCCTGCGACCTGTTCGCGATTTTTACCAAGTAATCCCAATTAAGAACATCGGACGCGCGTAACTTGTTGGATGACTTTCCCATACAAGCACTTTACCATCTATTACTTTACTACAATAGATAAACAAGCGGAAGGGTCGGGGCCACTTTGGCGGGTTTAGGAATACTGCTGGAGGGTTGGGATATGGGAGGACAGTATGCTTCCCAAAAAGGCCTTCGGGATCCTTGCGCCGTACTCTTGGCTGCCAATAACCTAGTATTGCGTCCCGGAAATAACTGTGATTAGTCTGGCATCGCAAGTTGTTGTGGGGCGCTGCTAGTGCGTTTGGAGTTTGCCCCGATGCCTTTTATCGGCGCTGTGCGCAAAACCCTTGAAACTTTGCGAGGTATTTACGGGACAGCACACGAGTTTGGAGAATCGACGGGCGCCAGCGCACCGAGGCGCAGAGTGAGGACGCGGGTGCCGAGGGTTCGACGGTTGCGGCGGGGGGAGTTGCCTCGGGATACGATCGAATTGGCGCGGTATTTGATTGGGAAGACTTTGACGCACGAATTGGCTGGCGGCCGAATTAGCGGGAGGATTGTGGAGACCGAGGCCTATCCAGACGGCGACGCGAGCGCCCATGCGTTTCGGGGGATGACGCCGTCCAATCGTTCGCTATTTTTAGAACGCGGGCATGCTTATGTCTATTTCACTTATGGCTCCTGTTTCTGCATGAATGTGTCGGCGGAAACGGAGGGAACCGGCGGAGGCGTGTTGATTCGCGCGGTCGAGCCGGTCGAGGGAATCGATTTGATGGAGCGGAACCGCGGCACCAAAATATTGCGCGACCTGACGCGAGGGCCCGGCAGGCTGGCTGCAGCCATGGAGATTGATAAGCGAGTGGATGGATTGGATCTGTGCGGAGACGGGCCGCTGTGGCTGGGGACGGCCGTGAAGCCGGTGGGCGCAATGGGAGAGAGCGTGCGCATTGGCATTTCACGAGAAGTGGAACACCTGCGCAGGTTTTTCGAGCGCGGGAATTTGTTTGTGAGCGGACTGAAGCGATTGAACAAGTAATATTCGCGATGGGCGCTGGCGATCCGGCATACAGATTTAATGAGCAATTGATTTGGGGAGCCACCGGCACGCAAAACAAGCGCCGCCCCTACGAAAAAGAAAGAGAAACCGCAAGTATACAGCCGAAGGATCTATGCGAGATTGGTGGAAGGGGGCGCGTGCGGATCTTCTTTTTTGAAGCCGGCTTGCAGGCGTTTCACCAGGACGTAAAGCACGGGGATGAAAATTAAATTCAGGAAGGTGGAGGCAATCATGCCGCCGAAGACCGTGGTGCCGACAGAGCGGCGGCTGATGCGGCCCGCGCCCTGCGCCAGGACGAGCGGGAGAACGCCCAGGATAAATGCCAGGGAGGTCATCAAAATGGGCCGCAAGCGAATATGGGCGGCTTCGATCGCGGCGTCAACAATCGTCATTCCCTTTTCACGGAGCTGCTCGGCAAATTCCACGATCAAGATGGCGTTTTTGCTGGAGAGACCGATGAGCATGACCAGGCCGATCTGGCAGTACACGTCGTTTTCCTGTCCGCGCAGCGCCTGGGCGCCGACGGCCCCGAGCAGCGCCATGGGAACGGCCAGCAAAATGATGAAGGGAAGCGAGAAGCTCTCGTACTGCGCGGCCAGCGTGAGGTAGACCACCAACATGCCGAGACCGAACAAGAGGGCGGCCTGGCTGCCCGAGCGAAGCTCTTCGAGCGAGAGTCCCGTCCATTCGTAGGCGAAACCCGGCGGCAGAATTTTCTTAGCGAGCGCATCCATGGAGGCGATGGAATCGCCCGAGCTGCGCCCGGCGGCGGGCGAGCCGTCAATTTCCGCGTAGCGGAATAAATTGTAATGGCTGATCACCTGGGGAGCGGCGGTTTGCTGGACGGTGACCAGATTTTCCAGCGGAATCATCTGGCCGGCGTTGGAACGGACATAATATTGCCCGATATCTTTTGGCTGGGAGCGGAATTGCTTGTCGGCCTGCACGTAGACGCGATAGGCGCGATTATTGAAATCGAAATCGTTCACATAGACGGAACCCATGTAAACCTGGAGGGCGTCGGTGATCTGGCTGAGCGGCACTCCCAGGCCTTTGGCCTTTTCGCGATCGAATGTAACTTCCAACTGCGGATCATTGGCGGTGAAAGTGGAGAACAGGCCAGCTACTTCGGCGCCGCTGTTGCCTTCCTTGACCACCTCATGGGTCACATCCGCGAGAGCTTGCAGAGATGATCCGGTCAAGTCCTCGAGGACAAATTGGAATCCACCGTATTGTCCCAGGCCCTGGACGGCGGCCGGCGCGAAGGGGACAACTGTGGCTCCCGAGATGGCGGATAAGGGGCCGCGCAAGCGATTGATGATCGTGTCCGCCGAATGCGCTTCGCCCTCCCGTTTCGTGAAATCGGTGAGTGTGCCATAAACAATGCCGAGGTTCGGCGCCCCGTTGCCCGCGACGGCGAATGTGCCCAGGATTTCCGGGGCCTTGCTCATCTCCAGCGCAACCTGCTTGGTGATGTTGGAGGTGTAATTGAGCGACGCGCCCTGCGGCGCCTGGATCGCAACCATGAAGTAGCCCTGATCTTCCTGGGGAATGAAACCCTTGGGGACGTGCTGGTAAACCCAATAGGTGACCCCGAGGCCGGCAGCGAAGAAAATCAACGCGATGGTCTCGAATCGCAAAATGTGATGCAGCGCGCCTTGATAGGTACGGGTAAACGCCGTCATGCCGCGATTGAAGCCCCGGAAAAGGCGATTTTCTTTTACACCCCGACGGCCGAGAAAAATGGCCGAAAGGGCCGGCGTGAGCGTCAGCGCATTGAACGCAGAGATGGCCACTGAAAATGCGATGGTGAGCGCGAACTGCTTGAACAAGATGCCGGTGGTGCCGGGGAAGAAAGCCACCGGAACGAAAACCGCGATGAGAACCAGGGAGGTAGCGACAACCGCTCCGGCTACTTCCTTCATGGCAACCGATGCGGCGTTATGCGGCTCGGTGATGCCCTCGGTGATGTGCCGCTGCACGTTTTCGATCACCACGATGGCATCGTCTACTACCAGCCCGGTGGCGAGAGTGAGGCCGAAGAGCGTCAACGTGTTGATTGAAAATCCGAGAATCTTGATGAACGCGAATGTTCCGATCAGGGAAACCGGAATCGTAATCGCCGGAATCAAGGTGCTGCGCCAATCCTGCAAGAAAATGAAAATGACCAGAATGACCAGGATGATGGCTTGAATCAGCGTGTACAGAACGTCCTTGATAGACTCGCTGACGACGAGCGTGGAGTCGAACGCGATGGCAACGGTGAGGCCGGGCGGGAATCGTTTGGAAAGAACCACCAGCTCTTCCCGGACGGCTTTGTCCACGGCCAAAGCATTGGCTTTCGGCAATTGGGTCACGCCAAAGCCGACCGCATCGTGGCCATCGAAGCTCAGTGTAGATCCATAGGATTCGGCGCCGATTTCCGAGTGGCCCACATCTCCGACGCGCACCAAGTTTCCGCCGGCACCGGTTTTTAGAATGATTTTGTCGAACGCGGATGGGTCGGCGAGCCGGCCAACCGCGCGGACGCTCATCTGATACATCTGCTCGGATTGCGAAGGCGGCTGGCCCACTTGTCCCGAAGCCACTTGAACGTTTTGTTCCTGCAAAGCGGCCAGAATGTCGGTGGCCGTCAGGCCGCGGCTGGCCATGCGCAGGGGATCGAGCCAGAGGCGCATGGAATATTTTCGTTCGCCGAAGATGATGACATCCGCCACGCCCGGCACGCGTTTCAGGGCGTCGCGGACATAGATGTCCATGTAATTGCTGATGAAGAGGCTGGAATACTCGCCATGCTTGGCATAGACGCCGGCGCCCATGACGAAACCAGAGGCGGATTTGGTGATGGTGATGCCGGTGGTTTTCACTTCATTGGGCAGGCGGCCGAGAGCGGAATTGACGCGATTTTGAACGTCCACGGAGGCGAGATCGACGTCGCGGGTAATGTCGAAGGTCACGGCGATATTGCTCGAGCCGTTGTTGCCGCTGCTGGAGGTCATGTACTTCATGCCCTCGACGCCGTTGATCTGCTGTTCGATGGGAGTGGTGACGGAAGTTTCGACGGCGCGCGCGTTGGCGCCGTTATAAAAACTGGATACGGTGACCTGCGGGGGCGCGAGGATGGGGAACTCAGCTACGGGAAGCGTGGGAATGCAGACGGCGCCGGCGAGAATGATCAACAGCGCGCATACAGTGGCGAAGATGGGACGCCGGATGAAAAAATCGACAAACATTCTTGGATCAGCCTCTCGTTACTGGGTCAACGCTAAATCAAAATGGACAACTTGAAATCGAAACCTTGCTCCGCTGATGATCTGCGCGCGCCTTCGCCGGCGACACGATGCGATGAAAATAAAAAATGCCGCCCTGAAGGGCGGCGCTACACAATCGCCCGGGGGAGATCAAGTCGCTGGCTTCCCGGCAGGCGCCGGGGCAGATTCGGTGACGGCAGCGCCGTCCACCAGGCCTTGAGTGCCCTCGACGACGACGTGATCTCCCGCTTTGAGGCCATCGAGCACGGCATATTGATTGCCGATCATTTCTCCGACGCGCAGCAATCTCTGGCGCGCTACGAGCGAATTGCCGCTGCTTTCGACGACGAACACGAAGATCTGCCCGTTGATTCGCGAAACGGCCAGCACCGGAACCACGGGCCCTTCATGCACGCCCCAGATCACGCGGGCGCGGGCAAATTGGGCGGTGCGCAGGGAATTCGAGCTGTTCTTGAACGTGGCCTTGGCCAGGATTGATTGCGTGTTGGTATCGACTTCCGAGGAGATGAAATCGACCCGGCTCTCGGCCAGGACGCTGCCATTTGCGTCGAGCAATTGGACTGGCTGGCCTATCTTCAGTCCTTTTGCACGCTCGACCGGAAGATTGAGGTAGAGTTCGAGGCTGCCCGGTTCATCCACGGTGGTGAGAAGAGTAGAAACCGTGACGCGATCGCCCACGCGAACGGGGATGTCTCCCACGATGCCGCCGGTGGGAGCAACCACTTTGTAATAGTGCAGCTCGACGGTCTGCTCGCTCACCTGGGCTTCGAGAGCCCGAAGCTGTTCGCGGGCGGAATCCAGGCTGGTCTGCACCTGATCGAAGTCCATTTTGCTGATCACTCCCGCCTCGAACAAACCTTTCGCGCGCTCCCACTGTTTTTGCGCGAACTGCACATTGGCCTTTTGAGCGGCATGGGATGCTTCCTGGCTGTTGAGGGTGGCTTGCTGTTTGAGCGGATCGATCTGCATCAACGGGGCGCCTGACTGCACATGGTCCCCGGACTTCACGAATATGTTGGTGACCTGGCCTTCCACCTGTGGATTCAGCAGCGCGGAGTGCCGTGATTTTAGAGTCGCCAGGTATTCGGAGGTGTCTGGAATTTGCACCGGCTGAATGACTGCTGTTTTTACCGGCACAGCGCCGGGACCTTGGGCTCCGGCGGTCTGCTTCTGGCCACAGCCATTCGCCAGGGTGACGATGCAAAGCAGCGCCAGCGCCGCGCACAGACGTGGGCGGCCGGGGCTTGCTGCCGGCAATTGACAGGGCCGGTGATTCTTGAGATCAGGACAGTTCATCAAGCGGGTTTTCTCCACAAAAGGGAACGGACATTGTATGCGATGTTGGCCGTTGCTCCAAGGACTCAGCTATCTTGGTATTCGGAGTTGTGGAATTTACGGAAAGGCTTTACCGCAGAGGGCGCAGAGGGCGCAGAGGTGCGCCGGGACGGAGCGCACTACTGCGCGGAAAGGCCGCAATCTGAACCACTACGGCTATTTCCGCCTGGGACTGCTGATGCGGATCAGCAGAATCCTGCTATGCTGGCCCCCAAACGAATGGGGGCAACTTACTTTCATTTGTCGAAGGAATTGGCGGTGACACATGCCTGAGATCGACAAGCCATCGGGCCCCGATCAACAGCCCGTCACGATCCGGGCCATTGGAAAACTAACGCCTATCTTTGGCGCCGACCAGGGCCTCAGCTATTTCTTTGGGCTTCTGGTCGCTCTGCTGTTCGTGATCTATCCGCTGGTGGAGTACAGCAGCCGGGGAAAGACCGTGGTGGATATATTCTTTTCCCTGCTGTTGATTCGCGGGGCGTTCACGATCCGCAAGGGCCGCATTCTCAGGAGCCTGATCCTCACGATCGTCGCGATTACCTTTGTGGTTTACTGGAGTAAGCGATTCGTTCCCGGTCTGCCGCTGAACAGGGCGGAAGCGGCGCTGTCCATGATTTGCCTGGGATTATTCATCACCGTGATTCTCATCCACGTATTTCAGCCGGGACCGATGACTCTGCATCGCGTGATGGGCGTGGTGTCCGTCTACTTGCTGCTTGGCCTGCTGTGGGCGTTCGCGTACCACCTGGTGCAGTACGCGATTCCGGAGGCCTTCCACTTCAATTTTCCGCCGTTGGGAGATGAAACGATGATGGCGCGATTGGTTTATTTCAGTTTTGAGACTTTGACCACGGTCGGCTTTGGAGACATCACGGCGGTGCATCCATTTGCGCGCGCGTTGGTGGTGAGCGAAGCGCTGGTGGGGCAGCTTTTTCCTGTGCTGCTGATTGGTGGACTGCTTTCGATGGCGCTGCAATCCCGGGATAAAATTTAAATAATTTTGCCGCAAATCCAGAAGAGTGGAGCTGCGTTGAGCTTAGGTAAGGGTTTGTGCAGCGGTGCGCACGCGCGCACGCAACGCTGCGCGGCGCCGTGCTATCGTTAGACAGGAATCCATTGGAAATGGAAGTTGATTTGCAGGGTATCGGGCCAGAGGGAGCTGAATCTTCGTGATCGTGCGACCGGATCGTATCGCCGCTCTTCAGAAGCTGCTGAAAGAGAGAATCGTCATTCTGGATGGCGCCATGGGCACCATGGTGCAGGCGCAGAAGCTTGGCGAAACGGACTACCGTGGCAAGCAATTCCTCGATCATCCCAAGGACCTGCGGCTGAACATCGACGTACTCAACCTCACGCAGCCCCATTTGATTGAGGCGGTGCATCGGCAATACCTCGAGGCCGGCGCGGAGATCATCGAGACAAATACTTTCAGCTCCAACGCGATTTCGATGGCCGAATATCAGCTTCAGGACCGCGTGCACGAATTGAATGTTGCGGGCGCGCGATTGGCCCGCAACGCCGTCGAGCAATTCGAAGCGGGCCATGCCGGGCGAGTGTGCTTCGTCGCGGGAGCGATGGGGCCCACCAGCCGAACGGCTTCGATGTCCCAGGATATGAGCAGCCCGGCTGCGCGAGGCGTCACCTTCGACCAATTGCGCGACACGTATTACCAACAGGCCCGCGGCCTGGTGGAAGGCGGCGCCGATGTGCTGCTGCTGGAGACCGTATTCGACACGCTGAATGTGAAAGCGGCGCTGTTTGGCGTCGAGCAATATTTCGAAGAGTCGGGCAATCGCGTGCCGGTGATGGTTTCCGTCACGGTGGTGGATCAGAGCGGGCGCACGCTCTCCGGACAGACCGTGGAAGCCTTCTGGATTTCTGTTTCACACATGAACTTGCTGAGCGTGGGCATCAATTGCTCGCTGGGCGCGAAGGGGATGCGGTCGCACGTCGAAGAGCTTGCGCGGATCGCGCCGCTGCCGATCAGTTGCTATCCCAATGCTGGATTGCCGAATGCTTTTGGCGGATTCGACGAAACTCCGGAGCGAATGGCGGCGGATTTGGGCGATTTTGCCGCGAATGGCTGGCTGAATCTGGTTGGCGGATGCTGTGGAAGCACTCCGGAACACATACGGGCGATTGCGGAAGCCGTGCGCGGCTGCCGGCCGCATGTGCTTTCGAAGCCGGAACGCTACACGCGATTCAGCGGGCTAGAAGCTCTGACTTTGCGTCCGGATACGAACTTTGTGAATGTGGGCGAGCGGACCAACGTGACCGGCTCGCCGAAATTTTCGAAATTAATTCTCGATGGAAAGTATGAGGCTGCACTGGCCATCGCTCGACAGCAGGTGGAAGGCGGGGCGCAAATAATTGATATCAACCTGGATGAAGCCATGCTCGATTCCGAGCAGGCTATGACTACTTTTTTGCATTACGTCGCTTCCGAGCCGGACATCGCGCGCGTGCCGATCATGATCGACAGCTCGAAGTGGAGCGTGATCGAATGCGGCCTGAAGTGCATTCAGGGAAAAGGAGTGGTGAATTCGATCAGCTTGAAGGAAGGCGAGGAAGCTTTCCGGAACCGGGCTCGACTGGTGCGGCGCTACGGCGCGGCCATGGTGGTGATGGCGTTCGATGAAAAGGGGCAGGCGGATACGGCCGAGCGCAAACTGGAAATCGCCCGGCGTTCGTACAAGATTCTGACCGAGGAAGCGGGCGTGCCGCCGGAAGATATTATTTTCGATCCTAATATTTTGACGGTGGCAACGGGAATTGAAGAACACAACAACTACGCGGTGAATTACATCGAAGCCGCCCGTCTGATCAAAGCCACGCTACCCTACGCGAAGGTGAGCGGCGGCGTGAGCAATATTTCTTTTTCGTTCCGCGGAAACAACGTGGTGCGCGAAGCGATGCATTCCGCTTTTCTCTATCACGCCATTCAGGCGGGGATGGATATGGGGATCGTGAATGCGGGGCAGCTTGCCGTCTACGAAGAAATTCCCAAGGATCTGCTGGAACTGGTGGAAGACGTGCTGCTGAACCGGCGGCCGGATTCGACCGAGCGGCTGCTGGCGTTTGCGGAATCCGTCGGGAAGAAAGTGAAAAGCGAAGTGGAAGTGGACGCGTGGCGCGGCGGCAGCGTGGAGGAGCGGCTGACGCATTCGCTGGTGAAGGGAATTGTGGAATACATCGAGAAGGACACGGAGGAAGCGCGGCAAAAATACGGCAAGCCGCTGGCGGTTATCGAAGGGCCGATGATGGCCGCGATGAACGTGGTGGGCGATCTGTTCGGCTCGGGCAAGATGTTTTTGCCGCAGGTGGTGAAAAGCGCGCGAGTGATGAAGAAAGCGGTGGCTTACCTGCAGCCGTATCTGGAAGCCGAAAAGCAGGCGGCGGGCGGGGCGCATGTGAAGGGGAAAATCCTGCTGGCGACGGTGAAGGGCGACGTACACGACATCGGCAAAAACATCGTGGGCGTGGTGCTGGGTTGCAACAACTACGAAGTGATCGACCTGGGAGTGATGGTTTCCTCGGACAAGATTTTGCAAACGGCGCGCGAAACCAACGTGGACATGATCGGGCTGAGCGGATTGATCACGCCATCGCTCGATGAAATGGTTCACGTCGCGAAGGAAATGGAACGAGAGGGATTCACGATGCCGCTGCTGATCGGCGGCGCGACGACCAGCCGGATTCACACCGCCGTCAAAATCGCGCCGTCCTACGGCCAGCCGGTGGTGCACGTGCAGGATGCTTCGCGCGCGGTGGGCGTGGTGGGAAACTTGAACAGCGCCGGCTTGAAGGACAATTTCGCCGTCGAGAATCGCAAGGAACAGGAACGGGCGCGGGAAAAGCATCGCACGCGAGAGGTGCAGCCGCTGCTGCCGTTTGAAGAAGCGCGCAAGCACAGATTTTCGTTTGACTGGTTGGCATACACGCCGCCGAAGCCATCGTTCACGGGAACTCGCGTGTTCAATCCCGTTCCGCTGGATGAGATTGTGCCGTATATCGATTGGACGCCGTTTTTTCATGCCTGGGAACTGAAGGGCGTTTATCCGCGGATTTTTGAGCAGGAAGTGGTGGGCCCGCGGGCCCGGGAATTATTCGAGGACGGCCGGAAATTGCTGGAGCGCATCGTGAGCGAAAGATTACTCGTCGCTCGCGCTGTGATTGGATTCTTTCCCGCGAACAGCGTGGCGGAAGATATCGAAATTTACGCCGATGAATCGCGCTCGAAAATTCTGGCCACGTTTCACACGCTGCGGCAACAAGTGGTGAAGGCCGATGAGGGATTCGATTACGCGCTGGCTGATTTTGTCGCGCCGCGGGAATCGGGCGTGCCGGACTATCTGGGAGCGTTTGCGTCCACGGCCGGAATTTGCATCGAGCCGCTGGTGGCGAAATTCGAGCAGAATCACGACGATTACAACGCCCTGATGACCAAGGCGCTGGCGGACCGGCTGGCCGAAGGCCTGGCGGAGCTTATGCACAAGCGCGCGCGGGTTGAATGGGGGTATGGCCGCGACGAGAACCTTTCACCAGAAGAATTGATGCGCGAAAAATATCGAGGAATTCGTCCGGCCCCCGGATATCCCGCTTCTCCCGACCACACGGAGCAGTGCGCGCTTTTCGATCTGCTGCGCGCGCAGGAGACCACCGGGATTCACCTGACCGAAAATTACGCGATGTATCCCGCGGCGTCGGTCTGCGGGCTTTACTTCTCACATCCCCAGTCGAAATATTTCGCGGTGGGCAAGATCGAACGCGATCAAGTGGAAGATTATCGCCGGCGCAAAGGCATGGACCTGCGCACCGCCGAGCGCTGGCTGAGTCCCAACCTGAATTACGACCCCGGCGCCTGAAGCAGGGAACTGCATTCAAATTGCGCCAACGCGTCACCAGAGGATTCTCCACTCGTATCCGGTTGCCATTCCTCCGAACTCTGCCACTTGGTTTTTGCCGTACCGCACAATCGGGAATCTGAGAGACGGCGCACTGTATATCGAGTGCATTTCGAATATCTCCCACTCTGATTTGAAAAATGCAGAAATTGCAGCGGGAAATATTGGCTTGGGAATGGAAATCTATCGGAAAGAAAAGTATTCGGATGGTGCCGGGGGGCAGAGTTGAACTGCCTACGCCGGCCTTTTCAGGGCCGCGCTCTACCGGTGAGCTACCCCGGCACCGAGGGAATTCAGAATTGTACGGGGAATTGTGAAGGGAGACAAGAGAGGAATGAACCGAACGCGGAATTGCTGCGCGTTTGGTTGCTTCCTCTGCGGCTCTCAGCGTCCCGGCGGTGAGGTTTAGGGGTTTGAGTCGAATGAACCAGCAGCAAAACCAACGGCAGAACCACGAGCAAAACCAACGGCAAAATCACAGGCAGAACATTACCGCAGAGGACGCAGAGGGATACTACGCAGAGATACGCAGAGAAGAGCGGGACGATGGGGCGCGATGCAAATTGCCAAGCGCGCCCTCTCGGGTTTTACTTTACGGATTCGTCGAATTCGCGCATCCAGTCTTTTTTCTTCAGGACTTCGCGGGCTTTTGAGCCGTCGGGCGGGCCGACGATGCCGTCTTTTTCCATCAGGTCGATCAGGCGGGCGGCGCGGCCGTAGCCGATGCGCAAGCGGCGCTGCAGCGTGGAAGTGGAGGCGCGGCCCATCTCGCAGACGACGCGGACTGCGTCCTGGTACATTTCATCGTCTGCGCCGGTTTCGGCGCCGCCGGCGTCTCCTTCGCCACCGGCATCGAGAGTGCCATTCGCGGTATCTTTTGGCGGCTTGAGCAATTCCTCGTTGTAGATCGCTTTGGCCTGGTTGCGCCAAAAATCGCAGACGGCGGAGATTTCATCTTCGGTGACGTAGGGGCCGTGAATGCGGTGCAGGCGCGAGGAGCCCGCGGGCAGATACAGCATGTCGCCTTTTCCCAGGAGCGATTCCGAGCCGTTGGCGTCCAGAATGGTGCGTGAATCCACTTTGCTGGCGACGCGGAAGGAAATGCGGGCTGGGAAATTGGCTTTGATAAGCCCGGTGATCACGTCAACCGAGGGCCGCTGCGTCGCCAGAATCAAGTGGATTCCCACGGCGCGCGCCATCTGCGCCAGGCGGGTGATCGATTCTTCGACGCCGTTCGTATCCACCATCATCAGGTCGGCCAGCTCGTCGATCACAATGACGATGAAGGGCAGCGGCTTGTGCTCCAGCTCTTCCGTATCATCGAAGAGCGACATGGATTGGCCTTTCTCGAATGTGCGGTTGTACTGGTCGATATTGCGGACGCCGCGCTGCGCGAGCAACTTCAGCCGCCGCTCCATCTCGCGCGTGGCATTGCGCAGCACGTTCGACGCTACTCGCGCGTCGGTGACCACCGGCGTGTACAGATGCGGGATATCTTCGTAGAGACCCAGCTCCAATCGCTTGGGGTCCACCATCACGATTTTTAATTCATCTGGCGTCGCTTTGTAGAGCAAAGACATGATCATGGAATTGATGAATACGCTCTTGCCCGTGCCGGTGGCGCCCGCGATCAGCAGGTGCGGCATGGTGGCCAGGTCGGCAGCGCGGATGCGGCCGGTTAAATCCTTGCCGAGCGAAACGGTGAGCTTGGCGGGCGAATGCAGGAATTCCGGCGATTCGATCACTTCGCGCAAGGCGATGGTTTCGCGCACCGGGTTCGGCACTTCAATGCCGACGGTGGATTTGCCGGGGATGCGTTCGATCAAAATGGATTCGGCGCGCAGGGCCAGGCAAAGATCTTCCGAAAGTCCAGTGATGCGGCTGTACTTGATTCCCGCTTCCGGCTTGAATTCGAAGGTGGTGACTACCGGGCCGGGATTGATTTGCGTCACGTGGCCGCTGACGTCGAATTCCGCGCACTTGGCTTCGATGGCACGCGCGAAATCTTTCAGCTCGCCCTCGTCCATTTTTTGACCGCGCTCGGGCGGCCGCAGCAGGCTGGTGGAAGGCAGCTTGTAGCTGGTCTTGCCGCGGGAAATTTTGGGATCGGCGCCGCCCTTGCGCGCGGATTCCGGTTTGAGAGCTTCGGGAAATTTGATGACGGGCTGCTCGGAAGAGGACCTGGCCTCCCAACGCTCTTCGTTCTCCTCTTGGTCTTCGTCCTTATCCATCACAATTTCTCCGGACTCGATCCTTTGCCTGGCGGCGGGTGGACGCCCGGAAATCCTGGTTTCTTCCACACGCTTGCGCATGCGCACGGTTTCGCGAGCTTCGCGCCAGTCCTGATAGCGCATGTAGAGACGGTGGAGCATGCCGCCTTCGGCCATGGGGGCGCGCAGCCATTTCGCGGTGAGCGCGAACGAGAAGCGCGTGGTGAGAATCAAACCCGCAAAGAAGCAGGCCAGCGCCACCACATGCGCGCCAATGGAATTGAATCCGGCGCGCAATCCTTCCGCGAGCACGGCGCCCAGAAGACCGCCGGCAGGCAGGGCGCTGCGGACTTCCGGCATATTCATCAGCGCGAGTTCGGCAGGGACCGCGAGGCTGAGTAAAACATATCCGGTAATTTTCGCGGCGGGCGTTTGCACCGCCTGGCTGCGGAACCAGCGCCAGGCGAGCACCATCAATCCGATGGGCAGTAGAAAGGATGCGTACCCGAAAACCTGGAAGAGCACATCCGCCGTGTGCGCGCCCACGGGGCCAATCCAATTTCGCGCAGGCGAAACGCCGGCGGGCGCGGCTACGTTGAGCGCCGCATCCTGCGGGGAATAGGAAAGCAAGCTGAGCGCGAGCAGCACGCTGATGGTAATGCCCACAAACCCAATCAATTCATTCAAACGATGGTTATCTGTTGGTGTCAGGATGCGCACACAAATCTCCTCGGATTTGGGGAAGGCCCGAGTGCCGAGCTGGGAGGCGCGGGCGCTGTCGCGCAAAACCCAACGGGAGGAACACAAGGAACTGAATCACTATACCGAAGCTGAAACGCCTGACAAGAAAATTCTTGGGGAGGCGTGTCTGCGGGGAACGTTTTGGAGAACGTACATGCAGGACTTACCGCCGAGGCGCGGAGGACGCAGAGTCAGGGGATACGGGGAAATTAAGGAAACAATTTCTCGAGCATGTTGGATTCTCTCTGGATTCCTCGCCCGAAAAGCGGGCTCGGAATGACCACAAGTTTGATTTTTCCGCTGCCTGTTTAGCCGGCCATCCTTGAGATCCAGAACAAAACCGCGATTCCGACGACGATTCGATACACCGCGAACGGCGCGAATCCGTGGCGCCTGACCCAGGACATGAACCACGCCACGGAGCCATAGGCGACGAGGAAGGAGACCACGAAGCCGATCGCCAGCACCACCCATCCGTGCGAATCAATCCGCGACACGCCAATCGGATTAGCGCCTTTGCCCATTACCGATTTCAAGAGATCGTAACAGGTGGCCGCGGCCATCACCGGCATGGAAACAAAAAACGAAAACTCGAGCGCGGAGGCGCGCGACATCCCCGCGATCTGCCCGGCGGTAATCGTGGACATGGAACGCGAGGTTCCGGGAAACACAGCCGAGAGAATCTGGCAGGCGCCGATCCAAATCGCCTGGCCCAGGCTCATGTCTTCCATGTGCCAGGTATGGATGCGGCCGCCGGAACCGCCGGGGCCGGCCGCTTCTGATTTGGCATTCATGGCATCCACGATCCACATCACGATTCCGCCAATCACCAGCGAATAACCCATGATGGATAGATTTTCCAAATGCTTGCCGATCACTTTGGTCAGCAGGAATGCCGGGATGGCCGTGACCACGAAGGCCGCTGCCGTCAGGCTGAGGGGATGGGTCCAGATGGTGCGGTCGCCGCGCGCGCCCTTCGGAAACGTGGAGAGAAATTTCGCGATGCGTTCGCGGAAATAGACAGGAAGGCAAAGTATCGCGCCCAGTTGAATCACAATCGTATACATCTTCCAATAACCATCGGACAAGCTCACGTGCAGCAGCGCCTCGGCGATGCGCAGGTGCGCGGTGGAGCTGACCGGCAAAAATTCCGTCAGACCCTCCACAATTCCCAACAGAAGAGACATGAGATAGTCGTTCAATTTTCCTCCAGGAAGCTGATATCAACCGCAGGGCCGAATTCTTGACTTCTGGGAATGCGCAAGCTAGTGAACGCCGCGAACGAATTCAGTTCAGCGGGGGCGCTCCAGTGAAAATCCCGCGATGGCGAGCGAGAGAGGCATCAAGTTTCCTTATTAGGCCGGAGTGATTTCACCATCGAGAACGCGTCCATCCCACCGGGATAATAGTGTTCGTAGATCCCTCGCGTACGATAGCCGTGCTTCTGCCAGAAGGCAATCGCGGCGTCATTGTCGCGTGCCGTTTCAAGCTCTATCGCTTTCGCGCCGCGCGCGGCCAGGCGCTCCTCCGCGGCGTGAAGAAGTTGCGAGCCCACACCAGTGCGGCGATAGGCCTCGAGCACGTCGATGGTGACGATGTGGCCGGTCACCGCGCGCCCGGGCCGGCCTTCGGCTTCCGCGATGATGAATCCTGCAATTTCATTTTCCGCTTGAGCGATCACGCAATCCGCGCCGGGATCGCCCAGAAACGCTCGCAGCTCCCGCCGCGAATAGGCAATTCGCGGCGGATAGCAGGCCTTGTCTATTTCGAAAAGAATTTCAAAGTCATCGGGGCGGTAGGGACGCAGGACGGTTGGCATGATTGGTTTGTCGCATGGCTGGAGGAGTTTGGCAAGATTCTCTTACTTTCTCACTCTCATACAGGGTTTCTTCTTAATCTTTTGAGATTGGGTACGTCTCAGTTCCAATACTGAAACTCTTTGCAGGACGAGGCCTTTCACAATTAGCGTCGGACCATCTGTCATAATTAATATACATCCGAAGTACGATATAAAATTAGTTATTCACAAGAATAAACAAATTGACAAGTAGTTTATACGTGATATTCATGCAGCCCTGAAGACGGGAAAGATGGGCACACAATTTTGATGGTCCAAGTTTCTTTTTGGAGACGAGATTGATTCACGATCACTCTTTCACGCAATGCTGAGAAAGAGTTGGTTTTCTCACCGTGAATCCTCGCGGCCCCGGTAGTCGAATTTGTTCGCGCCAAGGTAATCGGGATAATTGAATTGTCGACGAGAGGGAGGTGCCTCATGACTTATTCTAGGCTCGCAGGTGTTCGGCCGTTGGTTGTTGCTTGCTCTGTTCTTCTCATGTTTGTTGCCTGGGCATCGTGGTTCACTGGCGAGCCAGGACTGGCACAAAACCAGAATTTCATTGTGACCGCGTCACTACAAAGCGTAAGTGGCGGGGTCTCGCAATATGGAATTGCGATTCAAGGGGCAAACTCACAGTCCGCAAGTCAGCAGGCAGTTGGAAATTGGAATAGCTACGTCCAGTCGCGAGCTAGTTGGAGCCTTTCATCCGCTTCCGTAACCCGGGTCGCGAACGCGAACTGGACTGCGCGACAATCTGGCTCACCGGTAATCACTGCACAGCAACTCGCAAACGCAGCAACTCAATTGATTAATGGCACGCTTGTGACATTGAACGCGTCCCAACAACAAAGTCTCCTCGCTCAAAACGCGGCCATTTCGACCTCAGGCGGATACTTTTCTCCAAACGCTATCGATCCAAATGTTACAGCTACGCAAAATGGTGACGGGACCTGGACCGTATCCGTCGTCGCTTCCGAATTCTCGAGTTTAAAGTCGTTTTTCCAGCAAAACGCTCCGGGGACAGTCAGTTCGGGACAAAACTTTTACCCCGCGGAAGCAGTAATGATTGCTTACTGTGCGGCAACCGGCGACCTGGGGTATGACAGCGGTTACATAAGCGGTATGAAGCAGATGATCGGCGCGGCAATCGGCATGGATCTGACAGCTCAGCAGCTATTCGGCAATAATGGCTACATGGCCCGCCGCCCGCTTAGCACGTTTCTCACCGAAGGAAACACAAGTCAGTTTTTTACAAGTCTAGGATTCTGATTCGATTTCGCGCCGGAGGAGAACATGAAATCTTTGTTGAGGGTCATGGTGATGGTGCTGAGTTTGAGTCTCACGATCGGGTGTAATGGTACTGGCCCAGGTCAAAGCGCTGGGGTTAACCTCAATGTCTCAGGTCCTCCAAACGTCTCATTCGCGTGGACGTCTACATCAGTTCCCAATGGTCAGATCTGCTGCACGAATTGTTTCGTGAATGGCACAGGAACGTTTCATAGCAATGGGACTCCGGTGGTCTTCCAGCACGTACGTGATAACGCAGGCTATTTCGTCCAAGGCTTGGACGGCTGCATGGGTTCAGCTGTGCAGCCTTTTTGCGCGCCGAACCAGCCAGTTTTCTTGATTTGTTCGGCACACCCACAAAGTTCGGCTCAGGGCACTATCACAATCAATGGCTCAGTTTCATCAAAAGTAGTTTCCGTGATGGAAACTGTCTGTGACGAGTCGGGGCAGTGCACCCGGCAACGTGTGCAGGAGACTGTCTGGAATTCAGGCAGCGTGTCCGCCATATTCGCTGGACAGACGGTGACGACGACCGTAGACCAAAACTCCACACTATCTTCAGCTGCTGCGGGCCTTGCTTATGCGATCGATGCGAATTCGGTACTCAACACTCAGTTTATAGCTGTGCCGCAGGGGTCCAGCGTTATAGTCAAGGCACTGCAGACGGGGACACAGTACAATTATCAATGGCAACCAAGTTGCACGTACAATACGCAGTGGTTCACCAGTTGTTCAGTCGCAGCGTCGCTTTCGCCGTTGTCCGCGTTGGCGTCTCCATGACATATGTTGCGTGCGGCAATTCATGACCACAAAACGGCGAAGGTGTGTCGGAACAAGCATGCCTAGAGTTCGGGCAGATTCTCTGACGTGGTGTCGAACGAAGCTGAGCCTCGCTCTTGGTTGCGTTCTCTTATCATATTCGCCTTTATGCATGGCCCAGAATTCCGGCGAATCTCGCTTTCAATTCTTCGCTGCTGGAGGGAGTTCATCGATTACGGACAAATCGAGTCAAGCTACTGCGACTGTTGGTATCGCGGACCAAGTCGTTGAAGTTGACATCAATACCAGGACGCACGTTCATCCCAGCGGACGATTATTGGCGGGTTTCCGGTATTTTCTGACGCGTAGCGACGCATTCGAAGTGAGTTATTCCTACGCTCCCACGAATATCAAGATAATTCTTACGGACACGCTAACAACTTCGGCAGGGTCAACAACAGGTGTCATCATTGTGCCAACATCCGTTCGCTCGCATTTGTATTCGTTCAACTATGTGCGGCGATTTCGCGCCGGGGGCCGTTGGCAGCCCTATCTCACTGCAGGGATCGGCGGTGTTCACTGGCAAGCGGTTCAGAACGCTCAATTCCTGTCAGGTTTTGGGAACGGCTTTGCGGGCAATTTTGGAGCGGGAATCATGTGGAATTTATCTCCCCACTGGGGACTTCAGGCCGAGTATCGGGATTTTCTGCTCGAGCATCCACGGTTCGAGGCATTGGCTCCGACTGGTATGAGTCACGATCAGTCGCCAACAGTGGGTGTGGTGTACCGATTCTGATTGCGCGGCGCATTCGAGTAGAGTCCGGGCGCGGCTGAAGCCGGCCCCTACTGAGGAACCCTGTCGGCGCGAAGTTCATTAGATTAGCATCAGACTTCCAGGATTACGGGGAGGATTAGGGGACGCTTGGAAGTCTGTTTATTCAGGAAGCGCTTCAGGTCCACGCGGATTTTTTCCTTGATTACGCTCCAATCGGCCTTCTCTTCGGAGTTTGAGGATTCAATGGTGCGCAGGATTACTTCGCGGGCTTTGTTGAGGACGTCTTGGCCGTCATCGGAAGGCAAAAATCCGCGCGTGACGATCTCCGGCTGCGTTTCGATGCGGCCGCTGTGCTTGTTGATGGCGATGATGGGAACCACTATGCCGTCTTCGGATAGGTGGCGGCGGTCGCGGATCACCACCTCCTCGATTTCTTCGAGCGAGCCGGAATCCACCAGGACGCGGCCCGCGGCCACCGGTTCGCGCTTGAATGCGCCTTCGGAATTGAATTCCACGGGCTGGCCGCTCTCGAGAATCAGGATTTCGCCGGAGACGGTGCCCACCTGGTGCGCCAGCGCGGCATGGCGGAACAATTGGCGGTACTCGCCGTGAATCGGAATAAAATATTTTGGGCGAACCAGATTCAGCAGGATTTTCATTTCTTCCTGGCTGGCGTGCCCCGAGACGTGGATCGGCGCGCCGCGCGATTCTTCGTAATAAACCAGGACGCGGCGGCGGAAGAGATGATCGATCATGCGGAAAATTGCTTTTTCGTTTCCGGGAATGATGCGGGCGGAGAGAATGACGGTGTCGTTCTCGTGGATTTCCAGCAGGCGATGATTGTCCACGGCGATGCGGGAAAGCGAAGACATCGGCTCGGCCTGGCTGCCGCTCGCGAGCACCACCAGCTTGCGCGAATCGTAGGTGCGAAGATCCTGCGGACGAACCACGGCCCCATCCGGTATGCGCAGGCGGCCCAGGCCGTGCGCGATTTCCACGTTGTCCACCATGCTGCGGCCGACGAAGCCAATTTTTCGTCCCGTGGCCACCGCGATGTCCACCACCTGCTGAATGCGGTGGATGGACGACGCGAAGCACGACACCACTACCTTTTGCGGCGCCGCACGGCACAATTCTTCCAGGCGCTGCCACACGGCGCGTTCGGAAGCCGTAAAGCCGGGGCGTTCCACGTTGGTGCTGTCGCTGAAGAGCGCCAGCACTCCTTCCTGTCCGTAGCGCGCGAAGGCGTGCAGGTCGAAGGGGAGATTATCGATCGGCGTGGGATCCATTTTGAAATCGCCGGTGTGAATGATCACGCCGAGCGGCGTGCGGATGGCCAGCGCCACGCAATCGATGGTGCTGTGCGTCACATGGATGAATTCAATTTTGTATGGACCGATCTCAATTGTTTCGCCGGAGCTGACTTCGTGCAAATCGGCGTTATCGAGCAGGCCGTGTTCTTCCAGTTTTTTGCGGACCAGCGCCAGCGTGAAGCGCGTGCCGTAAATCGGGACGTTCAGGTCCCGGAGAATATAGGGGATGGCGCCGATGTGGTCCTCGTGGCAGTGGGTGAGGACGATGGCGCGCACGGCGGAACGGTTTTGCTTCAAGTAGGTGATGTCGGGGATGACGATATCGACGCCGAGGAGTTCCACCTCGGGAAACATCAGCCCGGCGTCGATGACCAGAATGTCGTCACCGTAACGCAAGGCGAGCATGTTCATGCCGAATTCGCCGAGGCCGCCGAGAGGAATTGCAAAAAGAGATTTATTCAAGTGGTTGTTCACCCATGAAACGAGGAGCTATCGTATCACAGCGGGAGGAGGGAATCGCGAGCGGTTGTGATTCAGGAAGCGGGGGCGCGGCTGAAGCCGGCCCCTACATGGGATGGGGACGAGACCGCTAGCGGCCTCCGCTGGAAAAAAGGCGAGCGACGGAAACAAGAATCACAGCGCCGACCACCGCGGCCGCGAGGCTGAAAATAAAACCGTGGCCGAAAATGCCGAGACGGAGAAAAATCCAACCCCCCAGGATTGCGCCCACCATCCCGAGCAGCACATCACCGATGCACCCGAATCCCGCGCCGCGGGTGATTTTTCCGGTCAGCCACCCGGCGATCAGTCCCAGGAGAATCCATCCGAGCAGTGAATCCATTTGAACGCCGATGAACACCGTTCGATCGCCGAAGCGAAGATTTGCGAACACGTCCAAAAGCATGACTTCCTCCGGCGAGATAAATTTCTTCGCTGCCGGGGAACTGCAGCGCGACTGCAAGTTATCCCAAAACTGCCGCAAAGGCGAGCAAACATTTCCTGATCCGCTGCAATGGATTCTCTTCGTCGCGCACGCAGGATTGGAGTTTTGGTTTTTTCTTCCCTTCCGAGAAAAATGATTGATCGTACAATCGTGTTGATCGCAAGAATTTTCTCTTTCATCTTTGAAATGCTTGTACTATCTTCGCGGAATAGAATGTGCAGAGCTTCCGCGCGGGTGTGCGGAAGAAAAAAGATTCGTGCGATACGAGGCCGGTGAATGACAAAGAAAAAAGGCGTAACCGGAAGGGTGCTGCATGATCCCGTAGAGGACCGGCTGGTCCCGATTCTCCCGCTGGATCTTTCGCGCGTCCGCACCGTGGACGATTTGGTTCGCGCGATGGGGAAGACAGCCTTCACGGGGCGGCAGATCGGCGACGCCGCCGACGTGCTGGAAGCGATGGCGCTCGACAAGGATTGTTTTGTGGTGATGACGCTTTCGGGCGCGATGACGGTCGCCAAGATGAGCCTCATTTTTTGCGACCTGGTGGAGGCGGGAATCGTGAAGGCGATTGTTTCCACCGGCGCGCTGATGGCGCATGGCCTGGTGGAAGCGACCGGGCTTTCGCATTTCCGCTACGATCCGAAAATGGACGATCGCGAGCTTTTCCACGCCGGCTACAACCGCGTATACGACTCGCTCGAACCCGAAACGAATTTGGACCATGTGGAAGAAGTGGTTCGCCAAGTTTTGCGGCAATGGAAAGCGGAAGATACCGTTTGCAGTTGGAAGTTGAACAGCTGCATCGGCAAGTATCTTGCCGAAAATATGCCGGGACGCGGAATTCTGAAGACCGCGTACGAATATAATGTGCCGGTATTCGTGCCGGCCTTCACGGATTCGGAGCTAGGTATTGACTTTGCGCTGCACCAACGCTCACGCAAGCAGCGGGGAGAGCCGGCGCTTCGTTTCGATCCGTACGACGACTTCGAACATTTTGCAGCCACCATGATGGCTCAGCCGAAGATGGGAATTTTCACCATCGGCGGCGGAGTCCCGCGAAATTGGTCGCAGCAGTTCGGCGTATTCGCGGAGTTGCTGGCGCGCCGCGGCTATGAAAAAGTGCCGCTGAAACGCTATTCCTACGGCCTGCGGATTTGTCCGGAACCGGTGCATTGGGGCGGCCTGTCGGGCAGCACCTACTCGGAGGCGGTTTCCTGGGGAAAATTTATTCCGCCGGAAGAAGGCGGGCGGTTGGCCGAGGTGTTTGACGACGCCACCGTGGCGCTGCCGCTGATCGTTGCCGCCGTGCTCGAGCGGCTGAAATATTTCGACCGGAAGCCCGAGAGCAAGGTGGAAAAGTCGAACGGCCATCGCAAAGCGCGGCGTGTGGTGATTCACGCGGCAAAATAGGATTGCAGCGTTTCAGGCTTAGTGCTTTGTGCCGAAACTTCTAGAGGAAGTTTTGCCTCGTCCGAGGCGATTATCAGGAACAATCGGGAAGACTTAGTCGTCTTCGCCCAGAAGGATGGCGGCGGCGAGGACGGTGCTCCACAAGCCGCGCTTGTCGCCGACGGCGGACTGCGTGATATTCATGGTGCGGACAATTTTATTGGAGATGCGGTAAACCTCTTTTTTCTCGTCCCAGGACAAATCCGGATCGAATTCCACGTTCAGCGTGGTGGCCAGCATTTCCGCGGCCAGCTCTTCGGTGTATTCGCCCGCGATTTCCTCGGTTTCGCCGAAGGAGTGGTGCTCGGATAGATAGCCGAACATGGATTTGTCCGCGGGCAGGGCAAGCCCCACGCCCGCGGCGATCAGGCGGTGCGCTTCCCGCGTGGAATTTTCGCTGATCACGGTGAAGGCCACCTGGCCGGGTTTCAGATGCTTCAAACCTTCGCTGCGGGAAATCAACTTGCAGTAAGGCGGAAAAATCGAGGAGACGCGCACGATGTTGCAGGCCGCGATGCCGGCGTTGCGCAACGCAAGCTCAAAACTCGAGAGCCTCTCTCGGTGTTTGCCGACGCCTTTTGTAAGGAATATTTTCTTCGCGACGAACGCCATGGGGAGCCGGACTGCGGTGCCTCCGTATGCTAATAGGAAATAAAATTTTCGCGCACGAAAGTAACAAGAAGACTATGGAGTGTCAATGACTTTCACGGGAATGAATTTTTCGCCCGGGCGTAAGCGCGGCCCTAGTGAGCTGCCGCGGCGGCGCTGGCGTGAGCAGCGGCATCCTTTTGCGCCGCCTGGACCAGGGCCTGGCGAGCTTCGAGCGGCTCGATGCGCCAGGTCTCGGCGGGCTCAATAGGGATCCGGCCGGTGCGGGTGATGTATTCGATCAGGAGTTCCCGGATTTCCTGGGGCGAGCGATAGACGACGGGCAAACCCTTATAGACGCCGTAGCCGCCGCCTCCGGTGTAGCGATAATTGTTGATCGCGACGCGAAGCTTTTCGGCGGGATCGAGCGCGTGATTGTGGTACCGCAAATAGCGAATGCGATCGCCAACCGGGCGCGAAAGATCGATCACGTAAGCAACTCCCATCGCTGAATCGGTGCTGTAATTCGGAAGCGGCACAGGTTTGCCGGCGGGGAAGGGCCAGGCTGGGAAAAAGCTGGCCGAGTGTTCGAGGGCCTCCTTTAATTGCGCGCCGTTCATCTCCACCGTGTAAAGAGTATTTTCGTAGACGTACAGGGCGGCGGCCTGGCGCACCGTCACAGGCCCAGCGGGAATGCGCACTCCGGGGAAAAACATGGTGGCCATGGAAACGCCGGCATGGCCGAATTCCATTTGAGTGAAATGGATCACGTCCATCAGCGGCGTATCTTCGATTCGTCCCAGCGTGCCTTCGAGCGGCGCGGAAGAATTCGCGATGGGCGTATCGAGATATTTTTGCGTGGCGGCGTGATACGGCGCGTCGAGCTTTTCGATTTCAGGATCGGCGGCCACCGCGGCGGTGGCGGGAATCGTGCGCGAATGTTTCGATTCCACATTCCAATGGCCATTCGCGTCGCGATCCATCCGCACATCCGCGCGAGCCAGCGAGCCGCCCCAATTTTTCGGCTGGGTCAGCAACACGCCATTCACAACCAGCTCCGGCATCTCTTGATGAGTGTGCCCGTAGAAAATTACGTCGATCCCGGGCACTTGTTCGGCAAGATCCAAAACCGTGTTTTCCCCCGGAATCTGGTCGAAACCGTCAGACGGCTTCGACCCGGGCGCGCTTTTGGGATCGCGACCGAGTCCGGAATGCACGATCGCCACCACCAGATCAGCTTGTTTGCGCACCTCGGGAATCACGCGGCGGGCGGCGTCCACGATGTTTTCGAATTCATAGCCTTTGTAGTGGGCGGGAATTTCCCACCGCGGGATCCCCGGCGTGACGAATCCCACAATGGCGATGCGCACGCCGGCAACGGTTTTGAAAATGTAAGGCGGGAAATACGGCACGCCCTCCTTGTAGGTCTGGCGGATATTCGCCGCCAGCCAGGGGAAGCTGGCTTCGCCCTTCGCTTTCCACATCGCGGCCAGGCCAAAATTGAATTCGTGGTTGCCCAGCGCCGCCGCGTCGTAGCGCATCAAATTCATGGCCTTGATGGTGGGATTCGGCGGCTTCGAATCCTTCACCGCGAAATAATATGCCAGCGGCGTTCCTTCGATGGTGTCTCCGCAATCGAATAGCAGTGCATCGGGCGATTCGGCGCGGGCTTCGCGGACCAGCGTCGCGATCTTCGCCAGGCCCAGGTTGCTGGGCTTGTTGCCAAAATAATCGAAAGGCTCGATGTGGCCGTGAATATCGGTGGTGCCCAGCAGCGTGATCGTAACTTTGTCCGGCGAGCCGGCGGATTTCGCAGCGCCGGGAGACTGCGCTCCAGCTTGCAGGCAGAGGGCGATCCCCAACAAAAAGACGAGCAGAGGTGAAATTACGGATCGGCTGTTACGGTTTCTTCCGGCTGATCCTTGTTCCGGTAAACCAGATCGGGAGAAGGATGGCCGTTCGGCTGCTGAATTCAGGCGATTCATTCGCGTGATCAAGGTTCTTTCACCTGCAAGAGTTGGATGCAAGGCGCGATCTGTCCTGCAATTTCAAGCAGCTTGTTTAATTCCGCGGAGGTGAAGTCCTGGCCGGCGGCGGCCTGCGTCATCCCCTTGCGCGAGGCCTGCAGCACGCCGACCACTTTCGAATTCAGCAATATTGGAACGCTCATAATCTTCTGAATCGGTTTGGCGCGCTTGTCGTCCAGAGGAACCGCCTCGAATACGGAT
Source organism: Terriglobia bacterium (assembly GCA_041490605.1). Lineage (GTDB taxonomy): Bacteria > Acidobacteriota > Terriglobia > Acidiferrales > UBA7541 > JBGPTK01. The sequence goes on from JBGPTK010000015.1 coordinate 25,342, forward strand.
GCATGGCGAGCGATCACGAAATTATTATTGATCTCGGATCGTTTGTCGCGCGCGGTTCGCGCGGCCAGGGCGGATGTGCTGGTCAGCGGAATCGTTCCCACGCCTTGCAGCTTTTCGGGATACACAAACCGCAGAAAATGTCCTCCTCGAACCAACACAAGAATGGCCACCTCATCCGCATTCACATGCAAATGGAGGCTGATGGCCTCCGCCAGCTTGGAGAGCTCCCCTTCTTCGGCTTGCCCGCCGCGTTTTATCAGCGCTTCGACCAGCGGCGCAAGGTTGGCGCCCGTGCTTTTCGGCATTTTTCACTCGGCCTATTGAGTCTATCACAGGGAATTTCCAGATCGAGAGGCCGGCCGGGCGGCGGGGTTATTTTTGCGCATCTTCGAGCGCGCCCTTGAAAATTGAATCGCGGATGCCTATACTGCCTTTGTCATCTATGCTGCACCCGCGGGCGCTCCGGCAAGGGTAGGCGGGGCGCGCGTTAAGCAATCATCCACGGAGAATTCATGCCGGCCGGTAGTGTGGAAACAGACCACAGTTATTTCTGGGACAAACTCCAGTCATTAAGCGGCGTGATACCGATCGGCGCATTCCTCGCCGAGCATTTTTGGTCCAATAGCTACATCCTGGTGAGTCCCGCAAAATACAACGCGGCATCGCGCGAGCTGCAAGGCATTCCCTGGCGCTTGCCCGTGGAAGCGATGGTCATCTGGCTGCCCATCCTGTTTCACGGCTTCTACGGCGTTTATATCTGGTGGCGCGGCAAGTCGAATGTTGTGGCCCATCCGTGGATGTCAAACTTCATGTGGGGAATGCAGCGCTGGACCGGGCTGATCGCATTTGTATTTATCGGCTGGCACGTTTGGACGGAGCGGTTCGCCACGCACGGACTCTCGACTTATGCCGGCATGGCCGAGGCCATGCAGAATTCGTGGTTTGTGATTTTTTACCTGGTCGGGGTTGTGGCCACCTCCATCCACTTCGGCAATGGACTGTGGAATTTCTCCTGTAAGTGGGGAATCACGGTCACACAGAGGTCGCAACACGCTGCCGCTTATTTCGGCGCGGCTGTGGCCATAATCTTCACGCTGGTGGGGATCGCCATCGTTATCGGCTTGCGCTTGAACATTTTCCCCCTGGGAACTTACACGCAATGAAGAATCCGAAAGTAATCATCGTCGGCGGCGGACTCGCGGGTCTGATGGCGGCCATTCGGGTCGCCGAGGCCAGCGTCGAAGTGGAATTGTTTTCCATTGTGCCGGTGAAGCGTTCCCACTCGGTTTGCGCGCAGGGCGGAATCAATGCCGCGAAAAATCTGAAGGGCGAAGGCGACAGCACCTGGCAGCACTTTGACGACACGATTTATGGCGGCGATTTCCTGGCCAACCAGCCGCTGGTCAAGGGGATGTGTGATGAAGCGCCCGCCATCGTCGATTTGCTCGACCGCATGGGTGTGACCTTCAACCGCACTCCGGAAGGTTTGCTGGATTTCCGCCGTTTCGGCGGCACCATGTTTAATCGCACTGCTTTCGCGGGCGCCACCACGGGCCAGCAGTTGCTGTACGCCTTGGACGAGCAGGTGCGGCGCTTCGAATCCGAAGGGAAAGTGAAAAAGTTCGAAGGCTGGACATTCCTTTCCGCCGTGATCGACGAACGGGGAACCGGCCGCGGAATCTGCGCCATGAATTTGAAGACCATGGAAGTCCGCACGTTCCCGGCGGACTCGGTGATCTTCTGCACCGGCGGCATCGGCGCCATTTTCGGACAATCCACCAATTCGGTGGTGTGCACGGGCTCCGCGCAATCGGCGCTCTTCCAGCAGGGCGCTTATTATGCCAATGGAGAATTCATCCAGGTCCATCCCACCGCGATTCCCGGTGAGGACAAGTGCCGGCTGATGAGCGAATCGGCGCGCGGGGAAGGCGGGCGCATGTGGGTGCCCAAGACGCCGGGTGACACGCGCGATGCCAAACAGATTCCCGAGGCTGAGCGATTTTTCTTCCTCGAGGAATGGTATCCCAAGTACGGCAACCTGGTTCCCCGCGACGTCGCCACCCGCGCCATCCATAAAATAGTTTTTGAAATGAAGATGGGACTCGCCGGCCAAAACGCCGTCTATCTCGACGTCAGCCACATCTCGCGCGAAATACTCGATCGCAAGCTCGAAGGCATTCTGGAAATTTACGAGAAATTTGTGGGCGTGGACCCGCGCAAAGAACCCATGCGCGTCTTCCCGGCAATGCACTACACCATGGGCGGCCTGTGGGTTGACAACAACCAGGCCACCAACCTGCCCGGCATTTTTGCCGCGGGCGAATGCGATTATCAATATCACGGAGCAAATCGCCTGGGCGCGAACTCGCTGGTCTCCTGCATCTACGGCGGAATGCTCGCCGGAGTGGCCGCGGTGAAGTATGCGCATGGTCTGGAAAAGGGAACCGAGAGCATCGCCAGCCACATATACGATCACGAGCGGCGGCGCCAGGAAGAAATGAACGACAAACTGCTGCACCAGCAGGGCACCGAAAACCCCATTTTCATCTGGCGCGAAATGGGCAACGCGATGACCGAGCACGTCACCGTGGTTCGCTATAATAAGGGGATGGAGCAGGCCGATACGAAATTGCGGGAACTGATCGAGCGATACCAGAAAATCAATCTTGCCGATCGCACGCAGTGGTCGAATCAGACGCTGGCCTTCGCGCGCGAACTGTTCAACATGCTGGCTCTGGCGCGGGTGATAACCCTGGGAGCGATTGCGCGAAACGAAAGCCGCGGCGCTCATTACAAGCCCGATTTCCCGGAGCGCGACGATCCCAATTGGCTGAAAACCACCAAGGCCAGCTACAACGGCGGCGATATCCGGCTCGAATACGAGGCGGTGGATGTTTCCTTGCTTCCGCCGCGCACCAGGAAGTACACCGCCAAGAATTAGCGTTCAGGGGCCGGTGACGGCGAGGCTCGACGAGGCTTTATGGCTGACACGACTTTCATCCTCAAAGTAAAACGGCAGCTTCGCCCGGACGAAACCGCCCACTGGCAGGAATTCGAGCTGCGCTTCCGCCCCGGCATGAACATCATCACCTGCCTGCGCGATATCGCCGAGCGCCCGGTGACGCGCGATGGGCGAGACACCACGCCGGTCAGCTACGATGCGAATTGCCTGGAAGAAATTTGCGGCGCCTGCGCCATGCTGATCAATGGTTATCCGCGGCAGGCTTGCTCGGCGCTGGTGGAACATCTCGATAAACCCATCCGGCTCGAACCGCTGACGAAATTTCCCCTGGTGCGCGATTTGTTCGTCGACCGCTCCTCCATGTTCGAAGATTTGAAGCGCACCAAGTGCTGGATCCCGATTGACGGCACCTATGCGCTCGGGGAAGGACCGCGTGTCGCGCCCAAGGCCCAGGAAGTGGCGTATCCCCTCTCGCGTTGCATCACTTGCGGCAATTGCCTGGAGATTTGCCCGCGGGTGAATGAGGATTCGCATTTCGTGGGCGCGGCCATCGTCAGCCAGGTGCGATTGTTCAATATGCATCCCACCGGGAAAATGCACGCCAAGGAACGCCTGGAGGCGCTGATGGGTCCGGGCGGAATTCAGGATTGCGACAACGCGCAAAACTGCGTGAGGGTCTGCCCCAAGGGAATTCCGCTGACCGAATCGCTTGCTGCCATCAACGGGCAAGTTTTGAAACACGCGATCTTCGGATGGCTGTTCGGCCACGATTGATTCGGTGCTGGCATGCCGGCGTCAATTCAGATATAAAAATACCTTTGTTGGACGCTTGGCCGGGGGCAGTGTGTGGGCGTTTCGTTGCGATTTCCGCCAAGGAAAGGTTTGCCGATGCGATGGATCTTGCTGTGTGCCCTGGTGGGTGCGCTGGGAATGACGGCGTCTGATGTGCATTCGCAGCAGGCCGCGCCGGTTTCGAAGCGCGCGCATGACCTGCACTTCCGCTCGATCGTGCTGGATACGCACGACGACACCACCCAGCGGCTGGTGTATGACCACTTCGATCTCGATCATCTGGACGCACAGGGCAGCATCGATTTCCCGCGAATGCGCGCGGGAGGCCTGAGCGGTATTTTCTTCTCCATCTACACGCCGGGAACGCTTACCGGCCCCGCGGCCGTGAAAGCGGCGCTCGATCAAATTGACGCGGTGCGCCAGCAAGTTTGGAAGCATCCCCAGGAACTGGCTCTGTGCACCACCGCCGCGGAAGTGCGGGCGGCGCACGCGCAGGGGAAAATTGCGGCGCTGCTGGGACTCGAGGGCGGGCACATGATCGATAACGATCTGGGCGTGCTCCGTTCCTACGCGGCCCTGGGCGTCCGCTACATGACTCTGACGCACGGGATCAACACCGGCTGGGCCGATTCTTCCACCGATAAACCGGCGCACAATGGCTTGACGGATTTCGGCAAGGATGTGGTTCGCGAAATGAATCGCCTGGGCGTGATCGTG
>JBGPTK010000016.1:0-29177 GCA_041490605.1 Terriglobia bacterium
GCTTGATCGAGTGTGATTGAAATCGAAGTACCGGCCGGCAAAGTCTGCGCGTGGATCAAAGGCGCAACCATCAAGAGCAGTGCTGCAAGCACTGGCAGTGCGTACGCTTTCCGCATGGAATTCTCCTCCGTCTGGATTCAGTGGGGCAGCCCGAGTGTACCAAAGGTTTGCCGGTTCGTCGCGGGTGCCTTGTGAAATGGCGGGTGAAACATTTTGTCAAATGGAAACGCGGAAGGAGCCGCCGTTTTCTTCGATCAGGGCGTTGTCAATCAACCGCGTTTTCCCCAGGCGCGCGGCGAGCAAGAGCAAACACGAACCATGCAAGCGCATAACAGGCTCGAGCGTCTTGGAGTCCACGAGTTCCGCATAATCGACGGAAGCGGAGGGTTCGGCCGCGAGCATCGCGCGGGCCCGGGCAAGCAGGTGCACGCAATCGCGCTCGCCCTTTTCGATTTCCTGGCGGACCGAGTCGAGCGCGCAAAAGAGAACCGTGGCCGAGCGGCGATCCTCGGCGCCCAAGTAAGCATTGCGAGAGGACATCGCGAGCCCATCCGGCTCGCGCACAATGGGGCGGACAATCACTGCGCTATCCAGATCGAGATCCAATGCCATGCGCTGCAAAATGCAGGCTTGCTGCGCGTCCTTGCGTCCAAAATAAGCGAAATGCGGCTGCACAATTTCAAGAAGTTTCAGCACCACCGTCGCGACGCCGCGAAAATGTCCGGGACGCACGCGGCCTTCCAGACGATCGCTCAGGCCTTCGACTTCCACGCGCGTCCGGAATCCCTGGGGATACATTTCGGCGGGCGGCGGCGCGAACAGATAATCCACCGAAAGCGATTCCAGCAATTGGCGATCGGCTTCCCATTGACGCGGATATTTTTCGAAATCCTCGCCGGGGCCGAATTGCGCAGGGTTCACAAAAATCGAGACGACCACCGGGGAGCACTGCTGTTTCGCCGCGCGGACAAGTGAAACGTGTCCTTCGTGCAGCGCGCCCATGGTGGGCACCAGGCCGGCCACGCGGCCTTCGGCGCGCGCCGCGCGCATCACCTGTTTCATCCACTCGATGGTATGGATTGTTTCCACGATGCGTTTCAGGGGATTGAGATGGAACTCAGCTCAATGCGCAGCCTGCCCGATATATTCGCCAAAAAACACCGCCATATCCTGGGCCTTCGGTTTGTGGCCCATCTGGCGCAGCAGCGCAGCCACTTGGCCGCGATGATAGGTTTGATGATTCACCAGATGGAGCATCATTTCCCACATCGCACTGGAATAGGGAATTCCTTTGGTGTTCTTGTACTCGACACGCCGGGTAAGGCCTTCCTCTGTGAGGGCAAGAACGAACCGGGTGAGATTCGTTTCAAACTCCGCGCTGCGGGCGCGCACGCTGGCCAAATCCGGAAAATCATTTGCGGATGGGTAGGTGGATTGCGAACGGCCGTGCCAGCGCTCGAGCCAGATCCATTCCACGAGCATCAGATGGACCAGCGTATCGCGCACGGAAGGAAAACTCGAACGCAAGTCGCGGGTGAATTCTTGGACGGATAACGCGCCGCAGGCATCGAAAGTGCGGCGGCTCGCCCAACTGTTGTACTGAAAGAGAGATTTGATTTTTTCGAGTCCGGGTGCGATCGCCGGGATGTTCACGCCAGGCTCGCGCAGGTAGGCAATCAAATCGAACGCTACCGTGCTTGCTCCCAATTGCCGCAGCATGGTGGTGATCTGGCCGCGATGATAGCTGCCGTGATTCACCACGTGTTGCAGCATTTGCCAAAATTGCCGCGCCGCGGGCTCTCCTTCCGTGGTGCGGTATTCCAGCGTGCTTTCCAGATCGGCCGCCCTCAAGCGGCCGGCGAAATGATGCAGATCGCGGTCGATGCCATTGGCCCACTCGCGCACGCCGGCCACATCCTTAAACTGTACGGAGAAATCGGGGCGCTGGGGCGCGCGGCCCTGCCAGCGTTCGTGCCAAAACCAACCGGACGAGAGGAGATGCACCAGCGTATCGCGCACCGAGGGAAAGCTGGAGCCCAGGCCGCGAGTAAACTGTTCTTCGGTGAGCCCCGCGCAAACGTCAAACGTGCGATTGTTGGCCCAGGTGTAATAATCGTAGAGCAGACGAACGTGTTCCGGCTTCATCGAGATCGATTCTCCTACGGGAAGTGCCGCGCTTAGCGCCGGATGCGTTCGAGCAATTGCCCGCGCGCATCGGCAGGCAAGTGATACGATTCCGCATCCGCGGGGAAACGGCCGTTGCGAACATCGTCGCAATATTCGGTGACGGCGGCCGAAATGCTTTCCGCGATGTTGGCATAACGGCGCGCAAATTTGGGCGCGGTTTCCGTCAGCCCCAACAAATCGTTGATCACCAGCACCTGGCCATCGCATTCCGGGCCCGCGCCGATGCCGATCGTGGGAATGTGGAGCTGCTGAGTGACGCGAGCGGCCAGTTCGCGCGGCACCGACTCCACCACCACGCAAAACGCGCCGGCAGATTCCACGGCGCGGGCGTCGCGCAGAAGTTGTTCGGCCGCGTCTTCTGTTTTTCCCTGCACCTTGAATCCGCCGAGAGGATTCACCGATTGCGGCGTCAGGCCCACATGAGCCATCACAGGAATTTCGGCGTCGGCGAGACGCGCCATGAATTCGAGGCGCTTCACGCCTCCTTCAATTTTCACCGCTTCGGCGCCGCCCTCTTTCACCAGGCGAATCGCATTGGCCACGGATTCATTGAGCGATACATGAAAACTGCCGTAGGGCATGTCGGCCACAACCAGCGCGCGTTTGGTGCCGCGGCGCACCGCGCGCGTGTGATGCAGAATTTCTTCCAGCGTCACGGGCAGCGTGTTCTGGTAACCGAGCACGACCATGCCCAGCGAATCGCCCACCAGCAGGATATCCACTCCCGCGGCGTCGAGCAGGCGCGCGGTGGGATAGTCGTACGCCGTCAGGCAGGTAATTTTTCGATTGGTTTCGGATGTGTGATTTCCAGGGAGAGGCTTGCGGCTGAGAATGTCGGGCACGGTAATCTTCCCGTTGCCCGCATGCGGTGCAACACTCATTGGAACCTCCGGTGCCGTTCCCAACTCGGGATACAGCCCATACAAATTGGATGCTAACAGAAAGCGAGCGGACTGGCCATAGTACTCGAGTTCGACCAGTCCCATCGCTCGCGCCCGTCACCGGAGGGCTGATCCAGGAATACGCAGACGGACGAGTGGAGTGAATCCAGCGAAAGAACTACACTAAGCAGAGTGATTTACAATTTCATTTTCGGCGCTGTGATCGTGGGAATCATCTACGGGCTAACGCAATTAGCTTCCGGCGACCGGTACGCCAATATGACGGAAGAAGAATTCGAAGCGGAGGCCAAGCGATCTTCCTCAATGGGCGCCGCAATCGGCGCCGTGCAGAAAATCATCGATCCCGGCCATCGCGTGGAATATGTGGAGCAGCAGAATCGGCGCGTTGAGGCGGATGGAGCAGAAGCGGGGGATCAGCCGCCGGAAGACCGCGCGGCTCCCGATCAGAATGCTAAAAGGCGGCATTGAACAAGCCGACTCTCCTGCATTAGCAGCTTACTCTGGATCCCTCGCCGTGCTCGGGATGACGGAAAAACCACCTTCTGCGAAACCGACAAAGTTGTGCGCGCATCAGGTGGAGCGCAAATCGGCAGGGCGAATGGGCAAACGGCGAATGCGTTTGCCGGTGGCGGCGAAAATTGCATTCGCCACGGCCGGCGCCAGCGGTGGAACGGCCGGCTCGCCGCAACCCGAGGGCGGCTCGCTGCTGGGCACAATGTGGACTTCCACAACGGGCATGTCGCGCATGCGCAGCACCGGGTAATCATCCCAGTTGCCTTGCTTAACCGCGCCGCCGGCAATCGTAATCTCGCCCATCAGCGCGGCCGACAAGGCATAAACGATGGCACCCTCCATCTGCGCCGCCACGCCATCGGGGTTCACCGCGCGGCCACAATCCACGGCGCACACCACGCGGTCGACTTTCACTTTGCCGTCTTTCCCCACCGTGACCTCGGCAACTTGCGCCACGTATGAATCAAACGAAAAGTAGCAGGCGATACCACGGCCGCAGCCGGCAGGCATCGGCTTGCCCCAGCCGGATTTCGCCGCCGCAAGTTGAGCTACGGCCTTCAGCCGCTGTGTATCGAGCGGGGTGGCATTGGGGGAGTGATAGTCCGCCACGCGCCGCGGCGGGTCCAGATGGCTCAACCGGAAAGCGAGCGGATCCGCCTTGGCCGAGGCAGCGAGTTCATCGACAAAACTTTCGAGAACGAAACCATTCATGGAGTCTTCGACGGAGCGCCACCAGGCACGCGGCACACCCGAAGCCGCCGGTGAATATTCGAGTCGGAAATTCGGAGTCGCATAAGGCAGTTGCGCGGATTCCCCGAGTTCCTGGCCCTCTGGCTTGGCGCGATCGGACGGATCCCAAAATGCCCGAATCGAGGTGGACGTGATCAGGTGCCGCCAGGCAGCGATGCGTCCCTGCGCATCCAGCGCCGCCTGCACGCGCTGGCAGGTGGCCGGCCGGTAGAAATCGTGCTGCATATCGTCTTCGCGAGTCCACACAAGCTGAATCGGCTTGCCCACGGCCTTCGACACTTGCGCCGCTTCCACCGCGTAATCCGCTTGATAACGCCGGCCGAATGCGCCGCCCATCAAAATGGTGTGCACCACAACTTTATCCGGCGGCACGCCGGCAATCTGTGTGACCACGTCGTGAATCCAATCGGGCCCTTGCGTGGGCGCCCACACTTCCGCGCGATCGGGGCGAACATCCACCGTGCAATTCATGGGCTCCATCGTGGCATGCGCAAGAAAAGGGAGTTCGTAGGTCGCGTCCATTTTGGAGGAGGAGCCGGCGAACACGGCGTCAAAGTCACCCGCACTGGCGATCACCTTGCCTGGTTTCTCGACGAGCGATTGAAATTGTTGGCGCAAGGAATCGCTCGATTCGTTCGCGTTCGGCCCGCGATCCCAGGTGATCTCGAGGGCCTCGCGGCCTTGCAGAGCGATCGCGGTCGTCTCCGCGACGACGGCGATTCCCCCGGCGGTGTGCGCGCCCGGTCCTACCGCTTCGATCTCGACCACGTGCCGCACGCCGGGAATGGCCTTCGCTTTGGCCGCGTCGAACTTCGCTGCCTTGCCGCCGAAGGTGGGGCAACGCGCAACCACGGCATACAACATGCCCGGCACGCGCACGTCGATGCCGAAGATGGCGCTGCCATCGACTTTCGACGGGATATCCGCGCGGGGCAGAGATTTGCCGACGATGGTGAAATTATCGGGATTCTTTAATGTTACTTTCTTGAAGTCCGGTACGGACATCTTCGAAGCGCGTTCCACCAGCTCGCCATACTTGAGCTCACGCTGTCGCGGGCCATGCCAGACGGAGCCCTCCTTCGTGGTGCAGGTATCCACGTTGACGTGCCATGATTCCGCTGCCGCTGCCACCAGCATCTGCCGGGCGGCTGCGCCGGCCTGGCGCAACGGCGTCCAGGAGCCATGGACACTATAGCTCCCGCCTGTGCCCTGATCGCCGTACAGGTCTGGCTTGGTGGCTGCCTGTTCCACGTGCACTGCGGCCCAATCCACATCCAACTCTTCCGCAAGGATCATGGGCAGCGATGCCGTGACGCCCTGGCCCATTTCCGAGCGGGCCAGAGTGAGCGTCACCTGGCCGTTCCGGTCAATGCGAACCCAGGCATTGAATGGATTGGGATGGGGCTCTTCCTGTTGTTGCTGGGCATTGGCCAGGGAGGGCAAGTAGAACCCGATCACCAGGGCTGCGCCTCCGGCAGTGCTCGCCTTCAAAAATTTTCTACGCGTAAACGCGCTGGAAGTATTCGTCAGGCTCATCGCGCGCCTCCCGCGGACTTGCGCGCGCCATTCCGCGGCATCGAATCAGCCGCCGCGGGCGAGGGTTTGGGCATTTGTGCCGCCGCGCGATGGATGGCCCGGCGGATGCGTTGATAGGTGCCGCAGCGGCAGATGTTGCCGTTCATCGCGGCGTCAATATCGGCGTCCGTAGGATTCGGCTTCCTGGCGAGCAATGCCGCTGCCGCCATGATCTGTCCCGACTGGCAGTAGCCGCACTGCGGGACTTGCTCGGCGATCCAGGCGATTTGCAGGGGATGGGTGCGGCCGGGCGAGAGGCCCTCGATGGTCGTCACGTTCTTCCCGGCGGCATTGGAAACCGGCGTGACGCACGAACGAGTTGGCTTGCCGTCCAAATGGACCGTGCATGCGCCGCACTCCGCGATCCCGCAGCCGAATTTCGTGCCCGTCAGATTCAGATTGTCGCGGAGCACCCAAAGCAGCGGCGTCTCCGGGCTCACCTCGACACTCTGGGGCTTTCCGTTCACTTGAAAGGATATGGGCGCCATAATTGCCTCCCTCCTGCTAAGCGCACACAGAATAATACCTGGCGGGTTAGACTCCAACTCTTCAAATTTGTTATCAGGGGTTATACGAGAACGTAACGAATCCCAGGCCCGGAAGCCCATGACGACTCAGAATGACTGGTGGTGTTTTGTGGGCGAAACTGCGGGTTATGCACGATTGATACGTGTACTCGGGATTCCTCGTCGTCCCGATAAAAATCTTCGGGACTCCTCGGAATGACCGCGAGGGTGGATCGGCGCGCGCACCCTCGATCAAAGATATCGGAGTGCAGAAGATGCAGGCCCGCTCAGGCTTGACCGACGGAGATAGGGATTTCGGGTTCCACGCCGCGCCAGCCCACTGCTTTGCCTTGCACGGCGCCCATCAAGGCGCGGAACAACACCACATACATCATCTGGCGGTAATAGAAGCGCTGAATCAGCAGCGGCGCGAGCAGAGTCCAATCTTCGTTTTTCTCCAGCGCGAAGGCGATCACGCAGGTGAGCACGTCGATCAGCATGAACGCGGCGAAAAAGATCAGGGAGCGCTCGACGTCTTCCGCCGTCCAGAGTTGCGGCATCCTGGCGATTCGGAGCTGCGCCAGTCCCCACATCACGATCGAAGCCAGAAACAACAAATCGATCACCGGCGAAACCAGGGGCAGCAGAATCTGGAAAAGAAACACGTTGGGAATCGTAATCCAACCCAGCGTGCCGTAGCGGCTCTTGCCGAATGTGTCGCGATGTTTCCAGACCGCCTGAAGCGTGCCGAAGGTCCAGCGAAAACGCTGTCGAATCAGGGCCTCGGCGGTGTCGGGCACTTCCGTGCGGCCGATGGCGTCTTCGTCATACAGAATTTTCCAGCCGCGACGGCGCAGCGTGAGCGTCAAGTCCGTGTCTTCCGCAACCGTGTCGCTGGAAAATCCTCCGCAATCGCGCACCATCTCCGTCCGCCAGGCGCCCACGGCGCCGGGAACCACAGGGATGCAATTCAGCAGGTCGAAGGCGCGCTTTTCCAGATTCTGGCTGGTGATGTATTCGAGCGCCTGCCAGCGGGTGAGCCAGCGATTGCGATTCCCCACTTTCACGTTGCCGGCCACCGCGGCCACGCGGGGATCGGCGAAATGGCGGACCAGGAAACGAATGGCATCGGGATCGACGGTAGTATCCGCGTCGATGGTCACCGCGACTTCGCCGGCAGCTTCCGCCAAGGCATGATTCAGCGCCGCCGATTTGCCGCGGTTGGGCTCGCGGATCAGACGAACGCGCGGATCATCGCCGAAATTATCGCGCACGAGCGCGCTGGTCCGATCCACCGACCCATCGTCCATCACGATAATTTCCAGAAAGGGATACAGGGAAAACAGGGCCGAACGGACCGTCTCCACGATCACCGCTTCTTCGTTGTACGCGGGAATCAGCACGCTGACCAGCGGCTGATACTCCGGGTGATCCGCGGGCTCCGGGCGCAATTTTTCCGCGAGGGCCAGCAGCCCGATAATCAGCGCGCGCCCGCTGACCAGCAAAATTCCGGCGATAAAAATGAACGCGATCAGCAAGCGAACGTAGTGAAATAAATTAAAAATAAAAGCATCCGCGCGAGCGAACAACCACTCTTCGCGCCCCAGCGGCGGCATCACTTGCGCGCGCGTCTGCCCCAGCAAATCCGAGACGGCAACCAGTTGGTAGCCCTGGGCCCGCAATTTGTCGATCACCAGCGGCAAGGCGGCGGGCGTATGGCTGCGATCTCCGCCGCCATCGTGCATCAGCACGATATTCCCGCCCACGGCGCCGGGCACTTTGCCCGCCACCTGATCCATGATGCGCTGCACCAGCACGTCCGCGGGCGCCGGTGGCCCTCCCGCCGGCTCGCCCCAATCGTCCGGATCGATGCGCGCGCCGATAATCAAATAGCCCATGCTCTGCGGGATGGGAAGCTGCGCGACTTCGCTGGCCGATTCGGGCTGGTGGTCGATTCCATAGGGCGGCCGGAAAAGCAGGGTTCGAATCCCCAGCATGCTTTCGAGCAGGCGCTGCGTCAGGTTCAACTCGATTTGAAGTTGCCCCCGCGAAATTTGGCCAAAATCCGTGTGCGTGTACGTGTGATTGCCGATCTCATTGCCGTCCGCATATTCGCGTCTTAGAAGATCCGGCGACCTGTCGGCCGAAACTCCCGTCACGAAAAATGTGGCCGGAACATGTTTCTGTTCGAGGATGGAGAGAATTTTGGGCGTCCACTGGGGATCGGGACCGTCATCGAATGTCAGCGCAATCTTGTGAGGAGCTGCGCCAAGCTGGTCAATCCTCCAGGAGAGGGGGTAGGAATCGTAAGTCTCATCGGTGAATGTATCCGTGGCGGAATCGTACTCAAAGGATCGCTTCCCGCTTTTCGGCGTGTCCAGGATGCGCCAGATATCCCCGTCGCCTTCGAGGGTGATGTCGTAGCCGGGCGGGCAATCTTCCAGGCGCGCGCGAATCGCATCGTCGGGGTGAATGGTGTCCCAGATCGACCAGAGGGAAGGATCTTCGTCACCCAGGCGCCAAAGCGCGGTGCCGCGGACGCCGGCGCGCTCGGCCGCGCGCAACTGGTTGTAGGCCGTGATTCCATCCAGCATCCACACGCTGTGGACCTGGTTGTCATCCTCGTAGGAATAGTGCGGATTGAGGGAATCGGAATCGTACTCGACGGTTGCTTCGGATTCGACGGCGTGCACAATCGCTTCCTGGAAGCTGGTGGATTGCGCGACGGGCAGCGGACCATGCGGAGAACGCTTTTTGGGCACGGGCCAATCGTAAGTGTAATTCGCGATGCCCATCACCAGCTTTTCGGGCGGCACCAGCTTGGCCGCCTCCTGAATGTTCTCCACAAACCAATCCTGCGAAGCGATCGGCCCGGGCGGCGAAGTGGTCCAGTGCTGGTCGTAGTTCATCAGGATGATGGCGTCTGCCTGCGAGCCAAGATAGGCATAGTCGTAGGCATCATCGCGAGCGGGCAGCGCCACCATCAACTTCAAGTTCACGGCGTGAAGCGCCGTGGCAAGTTCGTGCGTGAAACGCTTGAAATCGGGCTGGCTCTTGTCCGGCACTTCTTCCAGATCAACCACAATCCCCGGATCTTTTTGTGCCGTGGCATAGTCAGCGAGAGCCTTGGAAAGCCGTTGGCGCGCTTCGGGATGAGCCAGCATGGCGATCATTTCAGCGATGCGCCATTGGCGCCCGTCGTAATTCTGCACCAGCGGCATGATGGGCAGCTCGATCCCAAGAGTCTTCAGCCAACTTGAAAGTTTCGGATCGGCCTCGACGCTCAGACTGCCGTCCGCCGCGACCGCCTGGAGCTGCTCCGGCATCAGCACGTCAATATCGCGGTAATGCTGCTGGAGCGAGTTGAAGCTATTGGCATCCCACGGAACGTAAAAGGCCGCGCGCAGCGGGTCATAATTTTCGGGCACGTGTCCCAGCGCCGCGACGCGGCGCCGGCGGCCCGTGCGGTACACCAGGGTCTTGGCTGGACGCTTGGATTTAATCGCGTGCAACACCGGATGTGCATCCACGAGCATCAGCTTTGGCAGGTCCACCTTGCGAATCACGTTGAGGAAGAATACGACGACAATGACGGTAAAGAGCGCGCCGGAAATCTCCAAGACGCGCCGGGTCCATCGCCAACGAAGGCGCTGCTCGTCGTAGAATATGGGCTTGCGTTCGGCCATGAGCTCAGTCCAAGCTAGCGGCCCATCGAGAACCTGTCAATGACCGCGATTACTAAGATGCGCCTGAATCTACTGGGCGCTGCATTTTCAGGCCTGCTCTTGCGCTTGTATTTCGTATGGAGATTTCCCTTCGACGGCGCGGGCGATTCTCCCATCTATGAACAACTGGCGCGCAATTGGCTGTACCACGGCGTTTTGGGACTCTGGCTGGATGGACGGCTTGTTCCGGTAAATATCCGGGTGCCCGGCTATCCTGCGTATCTCGCGGCCCTTTACGCTTTTTTCGGCCAATCATTGAAGCCGGTTCTTCTCGGACAAGTGGCGCTCGATCTAGCCACCTGCTTTCTGGTTGCGGCGTTGGCGGCCTCGGTCGCGCCGGAAGAAAGCCGGCGCCGTGCAATGATCGCCGCGATCTGGCTGGCCGCGCTGTGCCCCTTCGTTGCCAATTATACAGCAGCCACGCTGACGGAGGCTCTCGCCACGTTTCTGACTACGCTTGCCCTGGTGGCGCTGCTTCGCCCAAAAGCCCTGGTCGATCTCCCCCAGGAAGAAACTTCCAATCGCATTGCGCGGGCCGGCTTTCTGGGAGGCCTTGCCGCGGGTGCCGGAGCGCTGGTACGGCCGGAGACTCCGTTGCTTCTTGCCGCCGTGGGACTAGTCCTGATCGCCAAATGTTGGCGGCGGCAGAATTGGATGAAGTTGCTTCGCGCGGGTTTCTGGATGGCGCTCGGATTGATCCTGGCGCTGCTGCCCTGGACCGTGCGGAACTGGCGAACCATGCATGAATTGCAACCGCTGACGCCGCGCTTCAGCCAGATGCGCGGGGAATTTGTGGCCGTGGGCTTTCAGGCGTGGACCCGAACCTGGATGTGGCGCTTCCACGATGTGTACCTGGTTTCCTGGAAGATGGACGATCAGCCGATCGAGATGGATAAAGATGTCCCCGCCTCGGCCAGCGACCTGCCGGATGAACGCGGCAGCGTGGCTGATCTTTTCGAGCGTTACAATGAAACCACTTCCATGTCCCCGGAGGTTGACGAGGGATTCGCGGAAATCGCGCGCGCGCGCACCGCGCGCCATCCCTGGCGCACCTACATTTTGATTCCGGTGCTGCGTGCCTGGTCCATGTGGACCACGCCGCGCGTCGAAATTCTGCCCTATACCGGCAGTCTCCGGCCGGTGCGCGAAAGCTGGCAAGACGACCGGATCGATTTTTCTGTTTCCCTGGTCCTGTGGCTGATTAATTTCGCGTACCTGGGCCTGGGAATCGCGGGAGCGTGGCTGGCGCGCCGGCGGCCCGCTGTGGCATTCCTCGTCGCGTTCATCATTCTGCGCACCGCCTATCTCACGCAGGGTGAAACCCCGGAACCGCGTTACGTCCTCGAATGTTTCCCCGCTTTGTGCGCCCTCGCCGCTCAGCTCTGGTCGCGGCCCGATGTAGATGTGGCGCATCGGGGCTAACTTTCCTCGATGGGCTCCGGATGGATGGTGATGCGGAAGATCTGGGGGAAGTGCTGTTTGACGCGATCCTCGAGATCGGCGGTGACCTCGTGAATCTGCGTAATCGGCAGGCTGCCATCCATGGCGCAATGGCAGGACACGATTATTTTATGCTCGGCGTTGCGGACATTTACTTCGTGGCAATTCACCAGCTCGTGATATTCCGGCTGCAGGGTATTGACGAAATCGCGGATACTCGCGCTGAGCCCTTTCATTTCCTCGGCGCTGGCAATGTGCGTCCCTTGCGGCTCGATATGAATATTCACCGTCGCGTTGCGGGCCGCGCGGCCGATTTCGTCTTCCAATTCGCTGGCCACGCGATGAGCTTCGCGTAACGTGGATTCTTCGTCCACCTCCAGGTGCAAATCGATGAACAGCCGCCCGTCGAGTTGGTGCGCGGAAAGCTCGTGCACGGCCAGGCCGCGGCGCTGGGCGATGGCGCGAATGGTTTCGAAGACGTGCTCGCCGGTGCGCGCTCGCGGCTCCATGTGCACCACCACGTCCGCGGGCACAATGGCTTCGATGCGGCGCTCGACGGCATCGCTGGTGGCGTGCACCTGTTCGAAGCTGTCGGTTCGCGGGACGCTGATGGTCACATCCACAAAGTATCGCTGGCCGGCGCGCCGCACGCGCACGCGCTCGGCGCTCAACACCCCTTTCTGCTCCGTGACCGCCCTCGTCAGCCGGTCCTGCAGTCCCGGCGGAGCCACGTCGAGCAGCGCGTCAATTGTCCGCTTGCCCAGCCGCGAGCCGATCCAGATGATCACCCCCGCCACCGTCAGCGCCGCGAGCGAATCCGTGTAGGTGAGCCATTCCCAATGGAGCTTTTCGCCCAGCCACGCGGCGCTGATGCCGATGATCACCACGAAGGTGCTCCACACGTCGGTGGAAAAGTGAAGCGCGTCCGCCTCCAGCGCCTCACTGGGATATTTGCGCGCGACGCGCGCCAGCG
Source organism: Terriglobia bacterium (assembly GCA_041490605.1). Classification (GTDB taxonomy): domain Bacteria; phylum Acidobacteriota; class Terriglobia; order Acidiferrales; family UBA7541; genus JBGPTK01. The sequence continues at coordinate 12,572 of JBGPTK010000016.1, forward strand.
CGCGCGAGCGGACGAAATCAATCACCATGGCCAGGCCCAGAATCAAGATTGCCGTCACACTTGGCCGCAAGTGGACTTCATGCGCCAGCAGCCGGCGGATTGCCTCCCAGATGATGTAAAGCGCCGTCAGCAACAGCAGGCCCGTCTCGACGAAGGCGGAAAAGCTTTCCACTTTGCCGTGGCCGTAGGTATGAGCCTCGTCCGCGGGTTTATCGGAGACCAGCACCGAAAGATAGGTGATCACGGCGGCCACCAGGTCAAGGATCGAGTGCAACGCCTCGGAGAGAACGCCCAAGCTGCCCGTGGCGATGGCCAGAAACACTTTGAGCGTTACCAACACCACCGCGGAGCCGACCGAGCCGAGCGCCGCTAGTTTCTTCTCGCGGATTGCTTCATTTTCCGGCATTTTCGATTCCGCCGATTATACGCCGCGCCGGGGACAAATCTCCCCCCAAGCGCCCGAGGTTCTCCCGTAGTACACTTTCACGGATCAGAATGAACGTGACCCCAGCCGGAACTCCTGTGCAGCGCCGCCCCCGAAGATTTCGTGTGGTGGCGACTCTGTTGATCCTCGCCATTGTTGCGCTCGCCGTGGATGCCATCTTCATCGAGCCCAACTGGATTCAGGTCAACCATTATTCAATCCAGGGGCCGGTGGCCGCTCCCCTCAAAATCGCGCACCTCACCGACATCCACACGGGAGGATTCGGCTATCGCGAACGGAAAATGTTAGCCGTCCTGGAACAGGAAAAGCCCGACGTGATCGTGGTCACCGGCGACACGCTTTCGTCCCTGCACAGCGATTACGCCCATTGCCGGAAGCTCTACGAAATGCTGCATGCGCCGCTGGGCGTATGGGTGGTGCTGGGCAATTGGGAAAACGAACGGCCTGCCCGGCGCGAGCACTTTGTTTATGAGGCCGCGGGCGTGCACCTGCTGGTGAATGCCAGCCGGCAGATTCGCCCGGACGTCTGGCTGATCGGGCTGGACGATCCGTGGACGGGAACGCCGAAACTGGATACGGCGCTCCAAGGCGTGCCGGCGGATGCTTACAAGATCGCCCTGTTCCACTCGCCCTTCTTTTTCGACCGCGCTGCGGGAAGGGTGAACCTTTGCCTGACGGGACATACGCACGGGGGCCAGGTGAGGATTCCCTTTCTTCGGCCCTATTGGCTTCCCAGCGGCTGCGGAAGATTTCTGGAGGGTTGGTACGTCGAACGCGAATCGCGGATGTATGTGAGCCGGGGCCTGGGGATGTCGAACCTGCCCGTGCGATTTCTCTGCCGGCCGGAGCTGGTCTTCATCACCGTCCAACCGTGAACCAATCCTGGGGCAGGGGAACGGAGAATTACTGAAGCGGCGGTGGAGGAACCAGCGGCGGGCGCTGGCGGCCGCCGCGCGCGCCGCGCACTTCCACTTCTTCCAGGAGCAGCGAAGGGGTCACCAGGGAACTCGGCAAGCCGCCTTGCGCATTTCCGAACGCGCCGAGCGCGGTGCCCGCGAATCCCGGCGCCGCGTTCTGCATATAGTTGAAGACAGCGGAATCGTCGCCGATTGCGGAAATGTTCCTTAACAGGCGGAGATTTACTCCGGTCATTCGTTCGCCGCGCGCCAGCTCTTCATGGCCGTCGGAGACATAGACGCGATAGACCAGCAAGGGAAGCCGGTCGCCGCTGGAAATTCCGGAGGCCAGTCCTGCAATCGATTCCGAAAAATCTTCCTGGCGCTGGGAGGCCAGCGCCGGGTTATCCATCTTCTTCACTTCGATGCACCACTCGTGGCCATCTTCCTTGCAAAGTTGCAGGAATTTTTTGCGCAATTCCTGAGCGCTGACCGTTTCCGTGGATTGCAAGAACAGGTTGCTGCTTATGGGGGTGGGATCGGAAAGAAACGCCGAGCGGGCATGGCCATTCGACTGGCTGAAATCCGGGCCGGGACGGCGCGACATCAGCAAATTACGCAGGATGCCGTTTTGCACGATCTCCACTTTCTGTGCGCGCACGCCTTCGTCGTCCACCTGGTAGCCGCCGATCAGCGGCTGCCCCTTGAAATCTTTTGCCGAGGGATCGTCCAGCAGCGAAACATTGGCAGGCAAGACTCGAGTTCCCACGCGGCCCGACCATTCGCTTCGGCCTCCCATCCGATCCATCATTTGATCGAACATCGGCAGCATGGAAAGGGGCGGCCTGGCGCCCGAAACCGAAGGCGCGAAAAGTTGCGCAAGCACGGCTCCGGAAGCCTCGGCGTCCAGCAGCACCGGTCCGACGTAGTCGGGCGCGGTCTGGCCGCCGCGCAAGGCCATCAATTGTTGAGCCACATGCCCCAGCGCCAGGCGGACCGTGTTGCTATCCGGCAATTGGGCCGGGGTGGCCGCGTAGAACGAATAGTAGTTGTCGAGCCCCATCCCGTCTTCCGCCTGAGTATCGAGGCCGGCCTCGACGGCCGCGAAGCTGCGCGCCATGCGAATTTCGGTCCCTTCACTGGTCATCAAGTAGTACGTCGCGTAAACCATGTAGTAGTTCACGCGCGTGCTGTAAAGCGTGGGAAAGTCGCGGAAGACGGCCGAGGCGCTCCGCGCCTCTTCCTCCCAATTTCGCGGCGTCCAATCGGGCTCGGCGTGCGGCTCGAGCATCTTCACCGGCTCTTCCCTGGAAAAATCGGCAATCTCGGGCGGTTTGGTCAGGCTGCGCAGGAAGGCGCGCTTGCGCGAAATTTGGTCGAGTGCTCCTTTGTACGCCTGGTCCGTGGCCAGCCACAAATCCTGGCGCAGCGAATTATAATCGCGATCGATTCCCACCTGGCCGGCCGATCCCAGGAAGCCGCGAAACCCTTCGTCGCTCACAAAATTCGAACTATCGAACTGGTAATCGCCCACACCGGCATCCACGGTCATGAAGCGGTTGCGCGTGGTCGAACTGGTCAACAAGGAGCCGAAGGAGGCGCTGACGTTGCGGATATCCAGATCGAGCAAACGATATTCAATGTAATACGGTTTCTCGAGTCCCTTGATCGCCAGGCGGGAAGTGGACCGCGACATCTCGTCGCGCATCGCCTTGAGTGTCTGGCCGCTGTCCTGGACCTGCGGTTGCGCCTGCGCGCAAACCGGCAGAGCAGCCAAGAAGCCGAGCCACGCAAGAAACATCCAGCGGCTGGCGCGCGCCCGGCTCATTGTTTCCGTCCTTTGGCCTCGAGGTCATGCCCCGGGGGAGGCAGGATCGGCGGGCGGTCCGTGGAGGTTTCTTTCTTCTGCACTTCCATCTCCGAAATCAAAATGGCGGGAGCCGACGCCGACACCGGAACGGAGCCTGATTCGGCGCCGCAATATCCGTTGAACACTTCAGGCGTGTCGCCGGTAGCCACAATCTTTGTAAGCGAAACGAGCGGCGTGCCCACAATGTTCACGCCGCGAACCAGTTCATCCGGCCGGCCGTCGGGATACACTTTATAAACCACCAGTGGCAACACCTGGAACGCTTGCGGCTGGCTGCGGCCGGTAAAGGTAAATCCACCGGCGATGTCGTCAATCAAGAGGCCGAAAGGCTTTTTCTGTTCCTTGATCAAATCGATCAGCTTCTGCCGGAGCTGGGCATTGGTCACCTGGCGATCGCTCACCACAATGGTGTTGCCCATGCGCGAGACCGGCTGGAAGCCGAGCTGGCGGCGTCCGTGTCCATTGGAATGCGGAAAGTTATCCAGAGGCGAGCGCGACATCAGGAAATTTTTCAATACGCCGTGATCCACCAACATCACGCTTTCCGCCTTCACGCCTTCGTCGTCAAACGGGTAAAAGCCGAGCAACACCTCCGGGCCGACTTTCGATTCCGTGGGATCGTCCTTCACGGAAATAAAATCGGGCAGGATTTTCTCGCCGACCATCCGCGTGAAGGTCTGCCCTTCGCTGATGTCTTTCTGGCGGAATCCTTCCAGGCGATGTCCCAGAACTTCATGGAAGAAAACGGCGGCGGCGCGCCCGGTGAGCATGGCCGGCCCGGCATAGGGCTCCACCAGCGGCGCGCGGTCCAGCGCTTCGAGTTCATCCACCATTTTGTGGATGCGGTCGAATACCGCCTTGTCATCCGGCGCGTCCGAAGGATTCACCCAATCGAAATTCGCGTAGCGGTCGATATCCATTCCATCCGGCGCTTTGCTTTGCACGTAGAGTTCGAGGCGGAAGCGAATCTGCCCGAACGCCAGCCGCGTGCCTTCCGTGTTCACCTGGTACTGATCGTTGGCGTTGGCGCGAAAGGTGGCGATGGAATTCAGCACCGAGGTGGACTTGCTGAAGGCGGTGGTATAGTCCCGCACTTTCTGTTCCCACGGCTTGCGGTCCACCCGGAAGGGAACGGGCGGCGCCACGGAAACCCGCGTCTGCTCCTTTGAAAAATCAGGAGCGCGGCCTTCGGCGGTTTCCACCTGCACTTCCTTGCTGGTTTGAATCTTGATCAAGGCCTGGGCGGCGGCGCGGTATTGCCGGTCCGTTTCGAGCCAAATGGACCGGCGCAACACCGCGATCTCGTTGTCAATGGTGACGGGGCCGGCGCCGGGACCGGCCGCGCCACCCGGACGATCGCCCACCTTGTGTGTGTTGTCCAGGGAGTAGTTGCCGACGCGCGTCTGCACTTCCAGGTATCGATCGCGAATTTCCTGGCTGTTCATCAACGCGCCATTCGACCCGGAAACCTCGTCAATGCGCCGGCCGGTGACGGTGTAGCTGAGGAAGTACGCGGCGGGATCGGCCTTCCCGAACGCCAGCATCGAGCGGTTCAGCTCTTCCTGCATGGCCGCCAGCACCGGCGGCGTTTCCGGAGCATCCGCCGGAAATGACCGGCCCGTGCCGGCAAGCAAAATGAAAGCGGCGCTCAGGGCCGCGGCGCCCGCAATCCGTCTGGACTTTCTTGGAAGAGGGCTCGTCAATGGTGTCATCGATGGCGTCAAGCCTTTCAGTTTATGTCAGATGCCGTCAAAAACCAAAACCGAATGCAATGGGCCGGAATGAAGTTGCTAGGATGGCGATTCCGTTGCCAAGCCGGTCATGAAATGAATGCACAAAGAGTGTTCGATGCGCGCCCCTTGATTTTGGCCGCATGGATGCTGGAAAAATCTTCTAGTTCTGCAGAAAAGAACGCGTCCGCATCGCTCAATTGCCGGGCGCCTTCGGCTTGGCGAACACGGCCGGATCGAGAGCCGGATTCAATTTCACATCCTGAGTAGACGTCTCGCTGTACTTGGCGCCGTCACGCAGCACTACCACACTGGAAGGAAGCTGGATGCCTTCGACTGCCTTGAAGCCGCTCCAATGTTGCTCCACTTCGGCCGGCCCCTGCTGTGTGGCCTGGCGAAAATGCGCGCCGATCAGTTGGTGCGACGACGAATCGAAATAAAGTTTCATGGGTCCGAAGGGAGCCTTCCACTCAACCGCGTCGGCCTTCGTGCCGCCGAAATCCTCCTGCCCCAGATACTGAAGCTGCCCATCCAATTTGCCGCTCAGCGCCAATTGAAAAAAACCGACTCCGCCGGTCATGGCGATCACGCGCTGGATATCACCCTGCATCGCGGGAGGCGCGTCCATCACCCCCTGCGGGCTGGCAATCCAGCCTGCATTGCCGTCGTATCCCTGGTGCATCACGCCGAACGGCAGTTTCACTTCCACGTGGATATGGTCCGGATAAGCAACCTGTGTTTTGATTTCGATGGGAATTTCCTGCCCGCCGGGCCCGAAGGCATTGCCCTTCGAATTCGATTCCATCGATTGCACTTTGCCGAGGGCCGCGCCGCCGGCCGCATCCGCCGCCGCTTTTACAATAGCCAATCCATGGGCCAATGATTCCGGAGTCGCGGCCGCGGCAGCTTCCTTCGGCTTGCGCAAATCCGCGCTCAGCAAATCAAGCTGATCGAACGGAACCTCATCAAACTTCGCATCGGGAAACGTCTTTTTCAGTTCGTCGCGATACTTGGCGGTATTGCCGACCAGCACCAGGTCGATATTCCTGGCGTCAAAATATTTCTGCGCCATCTCCTTCACCTGGCCGGTGCCCACCGCCAGCACCTGTTTCTGATAGCTATCGTTGTAATCCGCGGGCAGGTCGAATTGCGCGACCGTCAGCACGCGGCCCGCTACTTGTTCCGCGGTCTCCGACTGGATCGGGTAAACGCCCGCCAGGTAGTCGCGGGCAAAATCCAGCTCCTTGGGCGTGACGCTGCCATCGGACATTTTGGCGATCAAATCCACCACCAGCTTGGTGGCCTCGATCGTCGCTTCCGTGCGCGTAAAGGTGCCGGCCGAGAAAAGGCCGGTGTAGCGGAAAGAATTGAACGCGGAATTCGCGCCATAGGTGAGGCCTTTGTTGATGCGAACTTCGGTGTTCAGCCGGCTGTTGTAGCCGCCGCCGAAAATCCGGTTGGTCACGTACAGCGGGATGTAATCGGAATTATTGCGTGGAATTCCCAGGCGGCCCACTCGAATTTCCGTTTGCACCGCGTCGGGCTTGTCGACGATAAAAATCCGCATCCCGGCCGTCGCGGCGGGCATGGCCATCCTGGGAGTGGGAACATCCTTCTGCTTCCAGTCTCCAAAATATTTTTCGGCGGCGGCGAACGCGGCTTCGGGCGTGATGTCGCCCGCGAAAGCAAGCAGGGCTTTGTTCGGCACGTAGTAAGCGCCGTGAAACTTCACCAGATCATCGTGGCCGTATTTCTTTACCGAATCCGGCGTTCCCTCATTCGGCAGCGCATAGCCCGATCCCGCCAGCACTTTGCGGCGGAACACGGCGGTGGCCAGATAAGACGCGTCGCTATACTGCACGCGCATTCCAGAGAGAAGCTGCTCGCGCTGGCGATCCAGCTCTTCATTGCGAAAGGACGGATTCAGCGTCACATCCGACATCAGATCGAGGCCGAGGCCGAGATCCTTGCTCACCACGTCCAGCGTGATGGAGGTCCCGTCGGCATCCGCGCTGGCGTTGAGTGAACCGCCGACGAAATCAATCGTCTGGGCGATCTGTTGAGCATCGCGTTTATTGGTTCCCTGCGTCAGCATGGCGGCGGTCATCGAGGCAACGCCCGGCATTGCTTCCGGGTCGCGTATGCTTCCCGCGGAGGTCAGCACCAGCCGCGCCGCCACGGCGGGTTCGCGGTGATCCGTCACCACGAACACTTGCAAACCATTCGGCAAAGTTTTGCTGGCCGCTTTCGGGAAGTGGAACGTCTTGGCGGGGGCGCCCGCCGGCATTTTCGCGTCGAGTTTCACGCCGGGCGGCACAACGCCCGAGGGGCCCTTCGGCGCTTCCTTCTGCTGGCTGGGTTTCGGTGCCGGATCGGGGGTCTGGGCAATTCCGATGCCGGTGAGGCAGAGCAAGCCGAGTAATCCGCCGGCCCATGCGCACCCTGTCTTTTTCATAAAATCGCGATTCATTTCTGGCTCCCTTCCTTGCTGCCCGCCGCCGGCGCGCTCACCAGCAGCACTGTTTCGCGTTCTTTCGCGAAATATTCCTTGGACACTCTTTGAATGTCTTCCGGGGTGACCTTCAGAAAATGCTCGAGCTGCGAATTCACCAGATTGGGATCTTTGCCGATGACCGCGGCATTCCCGATGGCATCGGCTTTCGCCTGGTCCGTCTGGCGGCCCAGGATAAAGCTGGAAATCATTTGATTCTTCGCCTTCTCAAGTTCTTTGGCGTCCATCGGCTGGGCTTTCAAACTGCCGAGCACCACGTCGACCGCCTTTTCGCCTTCTTCCGCGGTATGGCCCTGGTTCATCACGGCGAAGGCCCAGAACAAATTGGGGTCCTCGGTAAAATTCCCGAAGCCGGCGGAGGCCACCGCGATGCGGTCCTTGTAGACCAGCGCCTGGTACAGCAGGCTGCTTTCTCCCTGCGCCAGAATGTTGGAAGCCAGATTGAGCGCGTACGAATCGGGAGAAAATGACGGGGGCACCTTGTAACCTTCCACCACCGCCGGAAGCGGCGTGTTGGAATACGTCTTCTTCACCACGCGCTGCCCGGTCTGCGGCGGTTCCGGAACATTCAGGCGTGGAATCGGGCCGGGCGAAGCCGGGATTCCGTCAAAATATTTCTTGGCCCAGCGGATCGCTTCCGCTTGCGTAAAGTCGCCGACGATCACCATCGTCGCGTTGTTGGGGCGATAATAGGTATGAAAAAATTCACGCACGTCCTCGATCTTGGCTTTGTTCAGGTCGTCCATGCTGCCGATGGTGGTGTGGTGGTAGCCGTGGACGGTAAATGCCGCGGCGTAGAGATCTTCCTGAATCAAGCCGTAGGGACGGTTATCCACCCGCAGCCGGCGCTCTTCCTTCACCACTTCGCGCTCGGAGGTGAAATTCTCCTCGTTCACATTCAGGCTGCCCATGCGATCCGCTTCCAGCCAGATCACCCGCTCCAGATAATTGCTGGGAAAAGTTTCCCAGTACACGGTGGTGTCGTCGTTGGTGTAGGCGTTATCGAAGCCGCCCACCGCTTCGATGATCCTGGAATGCTCTTCCGCGGCCACGTACGCCGAGCCTTTGAACATCAAATGCTCGAACAAATGGGCGAAACCCGAGCGGCCCGGCTTCTCGTCCTTCGAGCCGATGTGGTACCACACCTGTAAATTGATTACGGGAATCGTGTGGTCTTCCACGGTGAAAACTTTCAGGCCGTTTTCGAGCGTATGGCTCTGGACGTTTACCTTCGGCGGGCGCACCGTCTCCGCTTTTTCCTGCGCCCGCAGCGGCATCAGAACGGCCGCGAAGCAAACCAGGAACACAGCAATTCGTCTTGTGCTTTTCATCCCCGTCTCCCATCCCGCGAAATCACCCCAATCGTTCAGCCAGGCAAGCACGATCGAGGCGCAACCATCCTAGGCAAGCTCGAAGCAAGTGTCAAATCAGTGAGCAATTCCAAATGCCCGGCAGCTACCTTTGACGCGGTTCACCGCCTGCTTGTTTCAGCGGCGCAGTGATTGGCCTACTTGGTATTTGACGCAGCCGGACCAAATTCGGCGCTCGAATGTCTTCAAATTGCGCCGGGTTGTAATCCCATGCGGAACCGTGCGTGACACCCAAAACTTCCGTTCCATCGGGTTGACGCGGCGCCGCAACCCTCTTAGCATCGCTGGAATCGATGCTGCGCCATGATTTTTTCGAACGGGACGGCATTCGGCTGCATTACGCCGCCGAAGGCGAGGGCAAGCTGATCCTTTTCGCCCACGGTTTTCCAGAATTCTGGTATTCGTGGAGGAATCAGCTCGAGGAATTCGGGCAAACGCATTTTGCCGTCGCGCCCGATCTGCGCGGCTACAATCTTTCTTCCAAGCCGTCACGCGTGGCGGAATACAGGATCTCGACGCTCATCGATGATCTGCTGGGCCTCGCGCAACACCTTGGCTACCAGAAATTTACACTGGTGGGACACGACTGGGGCGGCGCATTGGCCTGGGCTCTGGCGATTGCCCATCCTGAACGGATCGAGAAACTCGTGATCATCAACGCGCCCCATCCGGCCACCTTCGCGCGCGAACTGAAAAACAGTTGGGCGCAGCGCCGGGCCAGTTGGTACTTCCTGCTTTTTCGAACGCCGCTGGCGGAGAAGTTGCTGCGGTTTAATGGCTACGCGGCTCTTGTCTCGTCGACTTTGAGCGAAGGCCTTAAGAAAGGCTATTTCAACGAGGCAGACCGCCAGGCTTACCTGGAAGCGTGGTCGCAACCGGGAGCGCTTACCGGGGGCTTGAACTATTACCGCGCCTTGCCGCTCACAAACCTGTTCAGCAGAAAACGATTGGAAATCCCCGGCCTGGGCGCGGATTCACTTCTCGTCCGCGTTCCAACTCTTGTTTTATGGGGCGAAAAAGATCCTTACTTGCTGCCCGGCAATCTCGACGGCCTGGAAAAATTTGTTCCGGATTTGACCGTTCGCAGGTTCCCGGATGGTTCTCACTGGGTAATTCAAGAACAGCCCGCGCTGATCAACTCCGCGATTCGTGAATTTCTGGAAGCTCGCGAAAATTTCGAATCGATTCAAAGATAACGGAAACCCCCGCAGGAAACAGCGTGGCTCGGGCAGTAGTACCCTTATACGAAAAGAGGCTGCGTTCTTCATTCGCATTTCTTCGAAAGTGGCGGCATCATACCAGAGCCCGGCAGAACGCACCGGAAAGCCTCTTGCTTCCGGCAAGCGTGCGAGACGATTCGTCCTCTATCGAATTCGAATATCCGTTGGTCTTGGGAGAATGGAATGAAGTGTCGAATGCGGCCGCTGCACCGGCCGGTAGCACTTATCGCTTTGCTCGCGCTTGCCGCAGCTTCGCGGGCGCAATCGCCACCCTCGAAGAGTGCTCCGCACATTGGCCAGAAGGTAGCGGATTTCGCGCTACCCGATTCTTCCGGCAAGAAAGTTCAATTTATGGCGCTGCTGGCCGAGGGGCCAACCGTGCAAGGGGATGAAGCGGAAATTCGCGGCGTCTGGGCGGTATTGATTTTTTATCGCGGCTCGAGGGACCTGCTCAGCGCGTCCGAATTGCAAAGTTTTCAGGACAATCTCGAAAAATTCAATTCCCGCAGCGCGCGGGTGATCGCCATCAGCGCGGATTCGCCGGAGGTCACGCAGAAGTGGCGCAAGGAAAAAGGCTTCACTTTCACTTTGCTCTGCGATCCCAAAGCGGAAGTGATACGAGGTTGGGACTTGCTCGAGCCCCACGGCGGGCCCGGCGGCGCCGATGTTTCGCGCCCCGCGGAATTCGTGATCGATCCCAGCGGCGCCGTCCGCTGGGTGAACCTGAACAACGATCCGAAGGTGGGCATCCAAGCCTCGGCTGTGCTGAAAGTGCTCTACGGCTTGCACGCCGGAGAAGCGCCCGCCGAAAACTGAAAAGCCGGAAATGCTTGCCGCGCGGAGGATTCGGGAGCGGCAGGAGGTGCGCATGGGAAAGATGCTGGGTGTTTTGGTCGTCGCTTTGATTGCCGGACTGGGCCTCTGGCTCTACGTCAAGCATGCGCAGCCACAGGAAGAAAAAGTCAGTCTCGTACAAATTGCGGACTCGTCCGGCGCCAAGATGGATCTGGCGGCGATGGGGCGCGCGGAAGCGAGCTATTTTGCGCAGCATGGCTCCTACGCGGCGCTTGACGAGCTGAATTCGGGCGGCGTTTTCCTCGTCAGAACCGGGCGCAAAGGATACGTGTATTCCATCGAATTGAATCCAACCGGTTTCGTGGCCACGGCTCACTGCCAGCCCGCGCCCGGCCAAACCTGCCAGAGCTATACCGTCGACCAATCCCTGGAAGTCCGCCTTGCGCCGTAAGGCAACCCATCGCAAGGAATAGTTCGCCGGGAACATTTGCGCTGGCTCTCGCGTATCTCTTGGCGTAGAGGGACCCGCAGAAAGATTCCATCCCGCGCGCCGCGGGAATACGAGGAGAGAATTCATGACTGGAGAAATGATTGGTTTTGCCGCAGTGGTGCTGACGTGTGGCGTGCCCGTGGCGGCAATTTACGCTTACTATCGCATTCGCAAACTGAAAACGGAGGAACGGCTGGCGGCAATCGCCCGCGGAGTGGAAGTGCCCTTCGACCAGCCCATCACACATCTCGCGAACTCGCGGCGCGCCGGAATTTTGCTGGTGGCAACCGGAGTGGGATGGGCGGCAACCTTCGCGCTGCTCTCGTTGGTGGAGCGTGAAGCGATGGAAGCGGCTGCGTTCGCCGCGATTCCTGTCGCGATTGGCATCGGATTTCTTATTGACGCGACGCTGGTCCGGCGCGAGTTGCATCCTTCGAATTGACGAGTATCGTTTGACGGGCGGGGAAAAAGAAGGATGCCACCCTTAAGGGTGGCGCTACACAACACGCGCAAAACGCACTGCAGATCCAGCGGGGCGGTTCAATCTTCCGGAGTAAAGCGGAAGGTGGACCGCCCCGGAATTTCTCCAGACAGGCAACTTCATTCTTTAAGGATTGCGCTTCTGGTCCACCACCAGCACTCCCGCCTCGGCATAATCCGTGGCGGGCAAATCCACAAAGGTGACGTGGATATTTTCCCGTTTCGCGCGGCCGTCTTCGATCAGCGCCTGCGTAATCCGCTCCGCTAGTTTGCGTTTCTGTTCCGCATCGCGCCCCGCAACCCAGGTAACTTGAACGTGTGGCATTCTTCATTCCTCCTGGAACCGCGAAGATTGTAGCGGCCACGTGTTGAAAAGGGAAAAGGGAATTCATCGAAAAATGGAATGGGAATTCGAACTCGCTTTTTGTTTTCCTGTTTCCAGGCAACTACTGCTGCGGCGCCACCACGTTCGGCCGGGCTCCAAGCTCGGGAAGTCCGGCGCCGCAATACGCGCAATTGTGCCAGCCATGCTCGACGGCCCGGCCGCATTGCGGGCAGGTAACCCGTATCGGAGTGCCACACTCCGGGCAGTAGGCGAAGCCATGCTTGACCATGGTCGAGCATTTCGGGCACGGCGCCGGCAGCGGGTCTCGCAGAATGAAGTAGAGGATAATTCCGATTCCGTCCGGGATCAGGGCCGCCAGCCAGGTCCACATCTGATAGCGCATCCCGCGCCGCTTGGCATCGCCATACACATAGCCCACCAAAAGGACCATCATGCCGGCGAGCAACACAATCCCGTAGCAGAAAGCAATCTTTCCTGCCAGCGGCCACTCGCGCATCTTCGGATCGCTGGGGATGGCAAATGAGAAGAGCACGGTCGCGAGGCCCAGGTAGAGAACGGTGGCAATCACCCAGGCCGTGCGCGGGATGATTCGTAGTTCTTGTCCGAAGCGGTTCATGTCAAGCTCCTCTCTCGCCGGCGGCGAACCGCGAGCGTTCCCGCCGCGATTCCTCCGGTGAGCCATACCATTGCGGTGTAACCGACCAACCCCGTCCAGGTATGCCCAAATCCCGGCTGGAGCCAATCCATCACTCCACCCGTGACCAGGCGCACCAGGGGCCAGGTCGCCAGCGTCAGCGTCCAGGCAAACAATACGACAAACAGAATCACGCCTTGATTCCAGCGCCGTTCACCTTCCGCCGCGAATTGCCACGCTGCCGCGGCCCGAGTTCGTTCGATTAATCCCGCGGAAGGCTGAGGCGTCGCCAGCCGCCGCAGTCCGGAGGTAAGGGACTGCCAACTATCCAATTCCGTGGCGCAGGCGGAGCAGCTGCGCAGGTGTTGCGCGACGCGTTGTTCCTCTTCGTGATCCAACGCGCCCGCGGCAGCCAGCGAAAGCAGATCTCGAATCTCGTCGTGTTCGCTCATTGTCCTGCCCGCCCCATGCGGCCCAGCCAATCTTCACCGGGATAACGCATCTCGAGAGTTCGCCGCAATCCTTCGAGCGATCGCCGCAGCCGCGTCTTCACGGTTGAGAGCGGAGTTCCCAGCACTTCGGCAATTTCTTCCAGCTTCATTTCTTCCTCGAATCGCAGAGTCAAAACATCGCGATAAAATACGGGCAATTCCGCGAGCGCAGCCCCCAGCCGGCTGTTGCGCTCCTGCATCACCAGCCCGTCCAGCACCGGCGGAGCGGCGGAACAAGGTTCCGGATGAATCGGCATGCCGGACGGCGAAGTCTCGTCCAGGCTTTCCGGCTGCATTCTTCGCAAATGATCGATCGCCAGGTTTCGCGCCACAGCGAACAACCAGGCCTCGAAGCTCCGCTTCGAATCGTAATGGCGAATCTTCTCGGCAACCCGCAGCCAGGTTTGCTGGAACAAGTCTTCGGCGGTGGCCGGCTGGCGAACCAGCCGCAACAAATAGCGATAGAGGCGGTTCTGGTATCGCGCGAGCAGAGCAGCCAGCGCGTCCAAGTCTCCGCGGCGAAGCTGGGCCACCTCGGCTTCCAGGCCCACCGGCCCCTCCCATGACATCGCAACCTCGGGCATCATATAACTTGTCTCTGCCTTGTATACGGCCCACCCGCCCAAAAAGACTCAGCCCGGTAGTCTGGTAGAACAGGCACCCCTGCCTGTTCACGTAAGTCTCGAAATTGGGATAGGCGCGCAGCCAAGAGTGGCTGCGCTACCGATGTGCTAGAATGGAGTTCCAGTGCAAGATAAGCTTCGGTATCTCATCGATCTCCAGGCCATTGATTTGCGCTTGATTGAGGTGCGAGCGCACCTGGCTACCTTTCCGAAAAAACTCGCTGAACTGGATGCGCACCAGGCCGCGGGCCGCGCGGAACTGGAAAGAGCAAAGGCCGCCCAGATCGCCACGCTGAAAGACCGCAAGCGATTCGAATTGGATGTGGAGCAGTGGAAAGAAAGGGTCCGCAAGTATAAAGACCAGACGGCCCAGGTGAAGACGAACGAGGCTTACCGCGCCTTGCAGCACGAAATCCAGATGGGCGAGACGGAGATGTCGAAGGCCGAAGACCGCCAACTGGAACAGATGGTTGCCAGCGAGGAATACGACCGCCAGGTGAAAGCCGCGGAAAAAGATCTCGCCGAAATCGAGGCCGTTTCAAAGCGAGAACGCGCCCGAGTGCAGGAAGAGCAAAAGGCGGAGGAGCAGGAATTGGCCCATATCGAGGAAGAGCGGCGAAAAACCGTCGCGGGGATTCCCGAAGATTTAGTGGACCACTACACGCGCATCGCGAAGAAGCATGGTGGAATCGCGATCGCTGAAGTTCGCGGGGAGATTTGCTCGCAGTGCGGCGTTCGCGTGCGGCCGCACGTTTTTCAGGAAATGCGCCAGGATAATGAAGAGTTGATCCACTGCGAGACCTGCACGCGCATCCTTTATCACTATGAACCGGAAGGGACGAAGTCATCGTCGAGCGCAGCGGCCACTCCCATCGCGCAAACGGATCATGGCTAGCCGCCTCTCCGTCCTTCGGAACATTCCATCGCCAACCTGCTGACGGTTCTTTTTCGGAACTTCCCGGCTAATTTATTATCCGTTGCGGCTCCCGGGGCCGCACAATCGTAGCGCATGAAATCTCACAGCAAGACTTCGCCGCCAGGCAGCGCTCGCTTGTTTGCCGAAGCGCATTCTTCCGCGCCACCCGCGGGCGTTCATCTGGCCTATGTGGATGGCGCATCCCGCGGAAATCCCGGGCCGGCATCCTACGCGGCCATTGTCCGCGGACCCGACGGCAAGATTATTTTCGAGATGGGGAAAACCCTGGGCATCGCGACAAACAACGCCGCGGAATACCACGGCCTGATTACCGCGCTCGATTACGCCGCGCATCACGGCATCAAGCGCCTGCGCGTTCGCAGCGATTCGGAATTGCTGGTCCATCAAATGAATGGGCGCTACCGGGTGCGCAGCACGGACCTGAAACCGCTGCACGAGCGCGCCGCGAAGCTTGCCAACCAGTTCGAATACTTCGCCATCGAGCACATCCGGCGCGAGGAGAACAGCGACGCCGACGCCCTGGCGAACCAGGCTTTGGATCAGCGCGGGAGCGCCGGCCGGCCGGCGCTGGCACAGCCGGCGATGGAGCATGAAATTTCGAAAGAAAACGGCAATCCACCAGCTGCGGCTGCTCGCCCTTCGTCGTCCGCGCTTTCGGCGAGCCGGCGCATTCGCGCCCGCTTTACAAATGGCGTCTTCGTTCCCGCTGAATCGCTGGACCTTCCGGAAGACACTGAATTCGAAATTGAAATTAGAAAACCGAAATCCTGATCGCATTTTCAGGCGCATGCGGGATGGCTGTTATCAGGGCGGTCTCATCTGGATTCCTCTCCCGCAGGAGCGGGATCGGAATGACTGCAATACCCAATATTCGGAGTCTAGTTCTAGTGCCCGAATCGCCTTGGTTTATTCCGGCGGAAAAATTTATTTCAGGGAGTAGGAGCGGTAGAGGGTGTCGCGCTGGGCTGGGATGTAGCCGGCGTCGGTGATAATCCGGCGCAACTCGGATTCGTTGGTGCGATTGCGGACGCCGGCGGCGAACACAACATTTTCCTCGATCAAAATGCTGCCCACATCGTCGGCGCCGAATTGCAGGCCGACCTGGCAGACTTTGATCCCGGGAGTCAGCCAACTGGATTGGATGTGGTCGATGTTGTCGAGATAGATGCGGCTGATGGCCAGCGTTTTCAAATATTCCACTGCCGTGGCTTCCGGCACTTTTTTCCCGAGCGGAGTATTTTCCGGCGCGAAAATCCAGGGGATAAACGCGGTGAAGCCGCCGGTATCCTGCTGGATGCGGCGGACGCGTTCGAGGTGGTTCACGCGGTGGCGAATTTCCTCGCCGCAGCCGAACATCATGGTGGCCGTGGTGCGCATGCCCAGGGCGTGCGCGGTGCGATGAACCTGTTCCCATTCGTCCGAAGTGCATTTCAGGCGCGAGATGCGGGCGCGAATTTCGTCGTCCAGAATTTCCGCGCCGCCGCCGGGAATGGAATCGAGTCCGGCGTCACGCAAGCGCTCGATCGTCTCGCGCAAGTTGAGGCCGGAAACTTCGGCGATGTTGGTGATTTCCGGCGCCGAAAAACAGTGCAGATGAACCTGCGGATAGCGCTGCTTGATCGAGCTGAGCAAATTTTCGTAATATTCGATCCGCAAGTCGGGATGCAAGCCGCCCTGCATCAGCAATCCCGTGCCGCCCAGTTCGAGCATCTCGTCAATTTTTTCGTAGATGGTTTCGAAGGAAAGCAGGTAGCCGTCTTTCGCGCC
>JBGPTK010000017.1:0-29127 GCA_041490605.1 Terriglobia bacterium
GCCGCCAGCATCACCAGGAAAGCTACAAACGTAAACCAGAACGACAGCATATTCAGCGTCGGAAAGGCCATGTCCGGCGCGCCAATCTGAATGGGCAGAAAATAATTTCCAAAGCCGCTCTGCGGCGCCGTCGTCAGTACGAAGAACACCATGATCGTGCCGTGCATGGTCATCAGCGCCAGATACTGCTCCGGCGTCATGATTCCCCCGGAAACGAACGGGAGGTGCATCCCCGGCCAGACAATATGCATGCGCATCAGCAGGGACAGCACGATCCCCACCACCACCGCCACCATGGCCATCATGAAATATTGAATGCCGATTACCTTATGATCTTTGCTGAAAACATATTTCCGAATAAAACCGGTCGGCGCTTGCGGGACGTGCACGGCGCCGTGGGCATGATCGCTCATTGGCACTCTCCGATCTTCATGTCCCCGCGCTGCAGGGATTGACCGCCCCCGGCAAGCCAGGCCTTGTAATCCTCATCGGAAACCACCTGCATGCAACTGTGCATCTTGTAATGCCCCAGTCCGCAAAGTTCGGCGCAGGCCAGTTCATACTCGCCAATCTGGTTCGGCTGGAAGTGAATCGGGATCGTCATTCCGGGGACTAAATCCTGCTTCAGGCGCAATTCGCGAATGTAAAAGCTGTGGATCACGTCCTGCGATTTGAGAATCAAACTGATCTCGTGGTTCACGGGGACCACCAGGATCGGCACCACTATGTCATCCTTTCCTGCAGGATCTTTGTCATCCAAGCCCACCGGATTGCCCGTCGAGGCGCTCACATTTTCCGGCGCGGTGCGCCCCAGCGCGGCGTCCGGCCCGGGATAATGGAAATTCCAGGCGAACTGCTGCGCCACCACCTCGATCGGGATCGCGCCAGGGGACGCGTCGCGGAAATGCACTTGCGCCCAGGCGTTCTTCGCCAGTACGCCAAGGCCCACAAACATCACCAGCGTCGCCACGGTCCATAGCACTTCGAAAGTGTTGTTGCCGCGCGAGAAGGTGGCGCGCTGTCCTCTATCCCGGTAGCGCCACACCGCCCAGGCCAGGCCCAACTGCGAGAGCACAAACACCAGGCCGGTGATGTAAAGCGTCAGGTCGAACTGGCGGTCAATTTCGTTGCCCAATGTGGTGATCGAAGTGGGAAACCACCAGACCTTCGCCGCGAAAATATAAACTGTCGAGCCCACCAGGATCAGAAGAACGAGCGCTAAAAATAATGCGGCCGTTGCTGATCCTGCACACCGATTCCTCGTCTGCATCGCTTCCGCTCCGCGGACTGCATGGACAGCGGCCTGCGTTTTCGCCGCTCTATTCGATCGAGAATGGAATTCTGAAAATGTTCCCATGTTCAAAACGTCACATCATATAACACAGATTCCAATTTTCAAGAAAGTTTCCAGAAAAAACTTCGCACGAATCACCCCTCCTCTCGACTGGCCTGATCTCCTTCTGTCATTCCGAACGGAGTGCGATCTGTGCGTTCCTGGTTTTTGGAGTCCGATGCATTGTATCGGCCCGATGTTCACCCCGATGCCTCATATCGGGGCCTTTTATCGCGATGAGGATTCCCGCGCCCATGCTGCCAATCTCCTCCCGGTGTCATTCCGATCCCGCTCCTGCGGGAGAGGAATCCCGCGCCGACGCCGCCAGTAATAGACGCGGAGATTTGCGCAGCCAGCGCAAACAGATGTTTCCATTCCAATCTCGCCCCGGTGTCATTCCGATCCCGCTCCTGCGGGAGAGGAATCCCGAGCCCGCGCCGCCAGTAATAGACGCGGAGATTTGCGCACCCATCGCGGACGGCTGTCCAATCAAGTGTGGCGAAGTTTTTCAAAACATCCGAGATGAAACACCAGCGCTATTTTTCGCCAGGCACGAACAAGCGCAGCGCTTCTTCGTAGAGGAATTTCAAAAGTGAAGATTGGTGCGGAAGGAGGGATTCGCTACATCTAGCCATATTTAGAAGCTGTAAGTTGTTTAGTCTTATAGAAGTCCTAGAACCTAGAATGCGGCAAAACGGCTAGGATTGGTTACGCTCCGGTTACACGGCAAAAATAGTTGAATTTTGTTCTTGACAAATAAAGGGTAGGTGCGATGCTTGTTAAGCAGAGGAGATAAAAACCAATGAATATCGCCATTTACAGCAGAGTGAGCACCGGCAAACAGGACGCGGATAATCAACTCATTCAATTGCGCGAGTTCGCCGCGAAACAAGGCTGGACCGTTCACAAGGAATACGTGGACTACGCTTCCGGCGCGAAAAGCGACCGCGTAGAATTTCAGAAGATGTTCACGGACGCATCGAAGCGACGTTTTGACCTTGTGTTGTTCTGGGCCTTAGATCGGCTCTCGCGTGAAGGCACGCTAGAAACTCTCCAGCATCTAAACCGTCTCGCGTCCTATGGCGTCTGTTACCGTTCGTTCACGGAACAATTTTTCGATAGCTGTGGCGTATTCAAGGACGCGATTATCTCCATCATGGCGACGTTAGCGAAACAAGAGCGAGTCAAACTGAGCGACCGCACCAAAGCAGGCTTGGCCCGGACTCGCGCCGCTGGCACGCGCCTCGGTCGGCCAGAAGTGACCGTAAAGCCCGCTACAGTGCTCGCCCTTCGCGCACAGAGGCTCTCCATGCGAGCCATTGGCCGCAAGCTGGGCATCTCAGCAGGAACAGCACAAAGGCTTGCTTCTGCCAGTGCTCAATAAACGTCTTTCAAACTCCCCCGTTAAGTCTCTTAGATTGACGGGGGATTTTTCTGCCTGTTGCCGCTCAGAATACGCCCGTTTATTGAGCAGTCCAGCACGGGCCTCACTGTGGGCCGCCCGGTGTTTCCAGCGCAGCGATTGCCGCCGTCACAGAGCATTCGCACGCCCAGCCTGCGCCAAGCTGATTGCAGGAGTCACAGCAGCCTTCCCCGCAGCGGCAAACCGAAAGATCATCTAAGTCGAACAAGCCCTTGCAAACAAAACATTGAAACAAAGTGTCCATCGCAGTCGCCTCGTTCAAAGAGTGCTACGAAGCTAATTCCAAGTCAACACAACCTAGTTAATTGCTTGTCTAGTAACGGGGGAGTCATGGTGGGGCGCATCTCAAAGTCAAAACCTGGTGTCCCTTGTCTGGAAGTTTTTTCAACGAACAAAGTTGACCTGGCGAGTATTTTCCAAAAACTGCTAGAGGGCGCTCCATTTTTTATTTTTTGCGCCGCTTCAGACTTCGCCTGCACACTTCATCTACTCGAAGAGGCGATCATAATCGCAGTAACGATGTACGACATTCCCTTAGGCCACATAATCCAGTTGGCGGAATCGCAATGTGGGCATTCAACTGTGAGGCTTCCCAAGTCATCCTCTGTAGTGGTTGATCCTGTGACCTGATACATCTTCCTGCATACTTGGCAACTGAAAGACATTAATTTGTCCACGGGAGTCCTCCCCTGATAGCTGGCAAGGGCGCAACCAATCAGATCGCTCCAGACTCCATGCTTAACGTCTATCTGATATAGCACTTGTGAAGGCAAATTAGAATACTGACTCGCTAGAAGATGCGCCGCACGCTATCGTTGAGCCTTTCAACTTGAAGTATACTTGCAATCTAGAACGGTTTGATTTCATACGGCGTGTCTTTAGGCCAAATAATCAAGTTGTCGGCCATACAGTGGGGGCAAGTGACTGTTAGCTTTATGAATTGAGGAGTTTCGACAGTCGTTCCTGTGCCGGGGTTTAACTTTCAGATAGACAGGGGCGTACATATACATGCGTTATTGGCGCTGGAATATTTGGACGCATCGAGGGTAAAAAAGGAGAATAGAAATGAATAAGGTAATACCGTTGAGTGTTATGCTTTTTATGTTTGCTGTGCCGGGATTCGCTCAGAAGAAACCATTACCAAAGAAACCAGTTCAGAAACATCCTGCTCCATTACGTGTCTCTAGTTATATGCGAAATGTCGGTCTGCTGTATATAGAAGCACTTGAAGACGCAGAGAAGATTTGCATTGGAACCGACATTAGTCCTAGCGGCTCGGACGAGGACTGTGATTCTGGTATTGACCAGTGGCAAACACTAGACAAGATAATAGCAGACAGAATTGACTTGCAACTTAGTGAGTCTCATGCTTCTGATGATGGGGCCGATATGAAGTTCTGGGAATTGCTTCAGCATACATCATCTTTTGAATACGGTTATCTGATGGATCGGGATCGGCTGCATATGATTGACCATAGTCAATATATGCTTGACCAGCTTTTGACTCTGACTGGTAAGGAAGAATACTCTCAACGTAAAGCGGAGAATGACCGTGATGCTGTCAATCTCAGGCAAGAAATAGAAACATTATCCCCGCTTAGGTCCGCATGTAAAATAGTAGCTCGCCGGATTATCAAAGATGGCATCTATGAAGACCCCTTGAATTGCGTAGATAATTGGAAAAAATATATAGACGCTCAAGCAATACTAATGAGGAAATTTCAAAAATGAACACACAAACTCCGCGTATCTTTATGATTCCAATGCAGATATTCGGTATTTGGCTGACAGCTATTCTATAATTAGTCAGCATACCGATTCGAGCATTGGGAGAAACGGCGCTCTGAATTGGCTACAGCCGAACAAAACCGGACGAGATATTCCAAGTTCATCGCTTTTTTCATCCGCAAGTATTTTGTGGCTGTCTCTGCGATTGAGTAGGTCAGCCGTGCGGCGGGATGAATGGACAGCCAAACCCTAAACTGCAATTCTTCCGGGCAAGGTGCGTCGCCTAGTAATGACTTCCACAGTTTCATCGCTTCTTGTACCGGCTCTTTGGTTTTCATGCGGCCACCTCGCTTAAACTCTCGACCGGAATGCTTTCACTCAGGCGGTACACGCCCTTGCTTCCCTTCACGCCCTTGCCTATTTTCACAAGGCGACCGCTGCGTAGTAGCCTCGCAAAGACTTTATCTTTGTTCTTGTCCCGGCCAGTAATCGCGGCAGCACAGTCGTCGTTGTAGGACGTGTCGGGGTGATTGGCAAAATACGTGAGAATTTGTTCTTCGATGTGTTCCTTTGACTTCTCAGCGTTCGCCTTTTTTTCTTCCTCAACCCTTTGACCGAGAGTAGATATTCCAGTTGACGGCTCGAAGTTTAGATATGTTGGTGGAATGCTTCGACCGTGACGAGTCCGCGTGGAGAGAACGCGCCGGTCATCGAATTGGGAGACTACCTCAACAGATATGCTCCCGTCTGCACGACCGCTGATCGTGGTCGCTCCACTGGCAGCCGTCCACTTATTGGCGGACTTCTTTTTGTTTTCGTAACACAACCCAACGAAGCACGTCCTGAGGTTAAAATGCTGACCAACTTGTTCATCAAATTTGTCGAATGCAACTCTAGCTGCCGTGTTGCTGTTTGAATCTTCCATTTTCAGCAGAGCATCAAGCGTCTCGATTAGAACGAGACGAACATTCGGACGCGCGTCCAATGCTTGATGGAGATGGAGCAAGGTATTCTCAGACGGACTACCGTTAAAGGCTGTTATTTCGCCATCGCGTTCGTGATCGTAGCCCAAACGCTTCAATGAGACTTGGAGATCGGCAGGCTCCTCTTCGGTTTGCCAGATTAGAACGTCACTCTTAACAGTTTCGCGTGCCAAGAAGGGAATGCCTTTTGCCACAGCAACAGCTAATTGATGCGACAGAGTAGATTTTCCTGAGCCGGGTTCTCCGGTGATTAGAGAGAGACGTTTGCGGCCTATCCGAAATATGCCGTCCACAATCCACAATCCTTCCGGGTATGGCGTTGTCATCAAGTTTTTTCCTGAGATCAGATATGGGGTTTCCATTTTCGGTATCATCCTATTGTTCGATATTTTTTAATGGTGCCTTCAATTCGTGTGAGCGCGTAATTCTGAGCTTTGTGCTGACTGTAATGCGCCGGTGTCTGCTGGCCCGCTCACTTGCCAATAGTCACCAGTTGAGAAGGATTCTAGTGCCCCCCTGTACACGTATAAATCGGGCACCAGAATTCTTTCCTCTTGAAAATGACAGATTGGAAAAACTCATAAACTATTGAAAATACAAGTATTTATATATATATATAAAAATAGTCTCCCTGGCTTCGTTTCTATTGATTTTTTATTCTGGTTCCCGTTATTTGCGCGAGTAGGGGGGAACCAGAATCCACGGGCCAACGCATTGCCTGTAACCAAGTCCAGAATTACGCGCTCTCAAGAATCCGGGCGTGCAGACTGTGCAGTTCACTTTCATGCTTA
This sequence comes from Terriglobia bacterium, assembly GCA_041490605.1. Lineage (GTDB taxonomy): Bacteria > Acidobacteriota > Terriglobia > Acidiferrales > UBA7541 > JBGPTK01. The sequence continues at coordinate 6,259 of JBGPTK010000017.1, forward strand.
GGCCGCCTGAGTCTTCTTCGACGTGTTGATCCGTAGAATGATTTCTGCAAAATCGTCCACATCTACCAGCGTTCCAGCCGCCAATCCTGCACGGCGGGCAAGATCGGCATTCAAAACAAACAGACCGGGAGCAGGCTTCCTGTCCGGCGCACTAAGTTTTTGCATGATCGCTTCTAGCCGGTTCATACGTTTTTCAGAAGCCAGCGGTTTCGGACTGTCCAAGAAAGTCGCTTGCGCTTCGGGCTTCGGAGTAAGACTTTTGTTGCGTCGTAGTTTTTTGCCGCGTCTAGTGTTGTTTGACAGAATCGGTTTTTTTTGCATTTGTGTTCCTTCATTCCAGAAAGTTAACTGGGATTGTGATTGTTTAACGCGGCACAACCCCAGTCTTTTCGATGCTCCGTTTAGATTCCTGAGAAACGAAACAAAGAAACTTGTTTTACTTCTTAACTCGAAACAAATTTTTCTTAATCTTCTCCGAAGATGAAACCGGAATACCTTTCGCATCTTCGAAGCGAATCGAGGGACCTGCTTTTCGAATCGTCAAAATTTTCCTAGGTGGGTGCAGAGTTACATTTTCTTTTTTAACTGTCATCGTTTTCTCTCTCGCTCTTTGTCATTACGAATATGTCGAAGCCGGTACATCAATCGTTCCGGCTGCGCTGCAAGAGGTTCTAAGATTTCTTGAGAAGCCTCTGACACACTTATTCGTGGTTTAGGGAATCCGCAAGTCGGGCAGCTATATTTTTCGTTGGCCCAGCAGAGTGCCGTCAGACAGTTCGGACAGTTAAGGGTTGATTTATTCATGGGCCACTTCTTTTTCGTTTTGTATTTCTAGTTCGTCCAGCATTCGCTTGGTGTCAGCACCCTGCCTACGTATTTCTGCGAGCAGTTCTTCGTTAGAAAGTTTACGAAGAAACCGTTCGTAAATAGTTGGTTCGATGTTTTCGGATGTCATTGTTTTGCCTTCGCCGCAAATGCGCGTGCGCGTGCGTCCGCTGCTTCCGAAGCCTTGCGAGCTTCGTCGGCGGCTTGCAATGCTAATTGCTGTTTGTCGTGAAGTTCGCTTGCTTCCTGTCGCGTCACGCGGGCCATCAGCAAACCAAAGTCTGCGACAGTCATGCGCGTGCCAACCTTCTGTCCAAGACGTTCTGCGAGATCGGCGGGGATCGTAACGAACCCAGGATCGGAAATTTCTTGTTTAGGGGCGCGAGGCTTGGCATCATTTGCTAGCTTCTCATTTGAGACTAATTCCCACGCTAAACACGCTGCCCTAATTTCTTGGAATCGAACGGGATCGTCCTTCTTTAGCTGGGCGTATAATTTTCCGTCCTCGGTTCGTCCGCCTTGCAAAAGTTTTTTGCAGAATTCGCGGGGATGCTTTTCTTGCAAATCAAGATCGGCATTCGACACAACTGGACCACGGCGGACTGCTTGCATTGCATTTTTTTCTGCTTCGCTCGCGTAGCTAGTTGGCCCGATTCTACCGCGTTTTTGGTAAGCGTCTCGAATTGCTCTGTAGGCGTCGGGATGCAGTTTGTGAAGCTCCATAGCGTTCTTGGCCGCTTGCGGGTTCTTCGGATCAAAGTAACGATTTTGCGTCTCTACAGAAATTTCTGCCGCTTCTGTCAGCGGGTCTACAAATTGTTTCTGTGCCATGTGATTATTTTCCGTCCTTTTTATTTTCTGATTCCACGAATGCCAAAACATCTTCACGTTTGAAACGAATCTTCGATCCCAGGCGATAACTTTTAATCCTGGGTTCTTTTCGTGTCGCGTGCTGCCGAAAATAAGTGCCCGACAAACCAACAAGCGAGCCTGCTTCTTCCGGTGTTAACAAAAGTTGCTCCATTGAAATATCTCCAAAGAAAAGTACGCAAAGAAACTGCGCTTGAAACTAGAAAACGGGATGGTTGCTAGATGGGAGGCGTAAATCCGGCCAGATAGCCTAATCCTGAATCTGTAAAAAGTTTACTCGCTTTTTGCAGATATGTCAAGGGGTATTATTGATACTGTCTAAAATAGTTTAGACAGGTCTAACCTCGCCAGCAGCAAGCCCACCAGCAGGATCGTATGCATAGTGTGCAGGAATAGATTGTTGAACTTGGCCCAGCACACAAAAGGCGACCGTGTAGGTCTAATCGCTCTGTAGAATCGTCTGGTGAGCATCCTGGCTTGAATACGGGGCATTCTAGGCGACATGGGCGGTCGCGGGCGGGGGCATGGGCGTGCATGGCTAGGGGCGGAAGTTTTGGACCTTCCGCCTTGTTGAATTGGACTTCCGGGGGAAGCGGTTTCTTACAAAGTTTGAACTTTGTAGGGTTAGATATTGGCTATATTACCATATAGTTATGACGCTGTTTGGATTGTTTTACATGGGCGGCATGGGACGCATGGGGCGGAACTAAAACGGAAGTGGGCGGAAGTTCCTATTTAATACTTAACGTGTGTATTATCAACAAAGTTTGCTTGGTTAAGGCCGCTTTTGTAAGTTCATCGCACGAACATAACTCGTTTTCAAAGTCTTAACTGTGCGCTAATCGTGTTGTAATTGTATTAACTTCGCGCTAATGCTGATTGACGAGCCTAGTATGCTAGACAAGTGCTGAGCCTTTACAGGCGTCATGTCAAAACCTGCTCGCACAGGGGCCGCGCCTACCGCCGCTGTCTCTGCCCGGTCTGGTATGACATGCGCCTCTCCGGTAAGCGAATCCACAGACCGATTGGTACGTTGGACTGGGCCATTGCACAGAAGCGTGCGCGGCAGATCGAAGCCGAAGGGATTACCGGAGCCACAGAGCCACAGACGATAGGTCAGGCGTGCGATGCGTTCCTGGAAGATGCCGGGGCGCGTGGACTGCGGCCACCTAGTTTGTATAAATATCGCCTGCTGTTCCGGCAGTTACAAGACTTCGCACAAGGACGCGGCCTAACTTTCCTGTCACAGCTTGGCACAGCCGAGTTGCGCTGGTTTCGCGCTTCCTGGCCGAACAAGAATCTGTCTGCCAACAAAAAGCTGGAGCACCTACGGGCCTTTTTTAGATTTTGCCAAGACTCCGGCTGGATTAAGACAAATCCGGCCAAAGCTATCAAGTCTCCGAAGATTCATGCTCCGCAAGTGTTGGCATTCAGCAAGACAGAGATCAAACGAATCCTGGCCGCGTGTGACAGCCACAGCCAACCGGCGCGTGCCGTGCAACTCCAGGCGCTTGTGCTCCTAATGCTGCACACGGGTATCAGGATCGGTGACGCTGTTACACTCAGCCGTGAGGCCATTCAGAAAGGCGTGCTGGAGCTTTACACGGCGAAGTCAGGGGTGCGCGTCCGAATACCGCTTAATCCCGTAGTGCTCAAAGCTCTTGGAAAAATACCTGTGGACGGACTCTCCTACTTTTGGAATGGCGAGTCAATGCGGACCACAGCGGTTACTGTGTGGGAGCTAACTTTCCAGCGGATGTTTGAACGGGCAGGAATGAAGGGCGCTCACAGCCACCAGCTTAGGCACACGTTTTGTAAAAACTTGCTTACGGCAGGTGTTAGCATGGGGCATCTTTCACTTCTTTTAGGTCACTCCAGCATACGAATCACAGAAAAGTATTATTCTGCCTGGGATAAGGATCGCCAAAAAGCGTTAGATAAAGCAGTCCGTCAAACGTGGTGATTGGCACCACACAGGGTACACGGCCTTTCTAGGAATCAAAAAACGCTTATAAACATTGACTAAAAGAGAGTGCGGAAGGAGGGATTCGAACCCTCACGCCTTACGGCGCCACCCCCTCAAGATGGTGCGTCTGCCAGTTCCGCCACTTCCGCATGGGAGGGTTACCGAAAGATTCTAACAAAAACTGTACGAATTCCTACCCCAAACGCCTGCAAAAATTTCTCCGCGCTACTTCTTCGGCGGGGGCGGATTCTGCGCCGGCTTTTGCTGCGACGCCGGAGGCTGTTGCGCAAGAGCCGGCTGCTGCTGTGTCGCGGGCGCTTGCTGCTGGGGCGCCGGTGCGGGAACCTGAACTGGCAAGCTCGGGGTCAGCGGCGGCGTCTTGGCCGGTGCGGGCGCAGGAGCCTGCTTCGTCGTTCGCTCGAGAATCGAATTGATTTCCTGGTTCTCGTTGGGCGCGCGCTTCAAGGAAAGCGTCAACGAGCTCATCATGAATACAATGGCGCACCAAGTGGTTGCGCGAGAAAGAAGCGTTGCCGCGCCGCGCGGGCCGAACGCCGTCTGGCTTCCTGCGCCGCCGAACGCCCCCGCCAAGTCAGCCGCCGAACCGCTCTGCAGCATGATGACGATGATCAGCACCAGGCAAACGCTCACGTGCAGCGTCACCAGCAACGGCGTCCATTTCCACCCAAGCCAGATCAGCCCCACCCCGATTCCCAGCGCGATCGCCCATTTCACTTCTTTCGGCATTCCTTGCTCCACTTTTGCGCGTCCGGATCTTCCCGGCTCGATGCGCGTCTAGAAATTTACGATCGATGCGAACGATTGCGGGTCCAGGCTCGCCCCGCCCACCAGCGCCCCGTCGATCTCCACCTGTGCCATCAATCCCCGGATATTGTCCGGCTTGACGCTGCCGCCATACAGGATTCGGAGAGCTGCGGCTCGCTCGGAGGTGAACCGCTTGGCAGCCTGCTGCCGTAGAAAGCTGTGAGCCTCCGCAGCCATTTCCGGAGTAGCTGTGCGGCCGGTGCCGATCGCCCAGACAGGTTCGTAAGCCAAAATAATACGCGAGAACGCTTCACCGGTCAACGCGGTGAGCCCGCCCTCGAATTGCTTCCCCAGGACGGCCTGCATCTGGCCGCCTTCGCGCTCGGCCAGGGATTCGCCCACGCACACAATCGGGGTCAATCCGGCCTCAAGTGCGGCCTTCACCTTCAGGGCCACCGATTCGTTGGTATCGCCAAAGTATTGCCGGCGTTCGGAATGGCCGATCAGCACGTTCCGGCAGCCCGCCTCAACCAGCATTTTTGTGGACACTTCTCCGGTGAACGCGCCTTCTCGTTCCCAATGGACGTTCTGCGCAGAAATGGCGATCGCCGAACCTTCCACCGCCTCCACCGCTGCTGCAAGAGCCGTAAAAGGAGGCGCGATAACAATGTCGCAGTGTTTCGAGTTTGCCACCAATGGCTTCAGCGCCGAGAAAAACGCCCGCGCCTCTTCCCGCGTCTTGTACATCTTCCAATTCCCCGCAATCACCGGTCGCCGCACGTCGCTCTCCTTATTCCCAGTTCGTAGCTTCTAAATTCTGCTCGTCTATCACACCTGCCGCCCCATTCCCTCACCAGAACCAGCAGTCATTCCGAGCCCGCTCCTGCGGGCGAGGAATCCAGAGCAAACGTCACCAGACTCCACAGCTACACTTGCAGAGAGAGCGTTATCAGGCCTCACGCATTGCTAAGCGCCTCCACCCCCGGCAACTTTTCCCCAGCCAGGAACTCCAGCGACGCCCCGCCCCCCGTCGAAATATGCGAAATCTTATCCGCCACACCGGACTGATGCACCGCCGCCACCGAATCCCCGCCGCCCACAATCGAAGTCGCTCCCGCGGAAGTAGCGCTGGCCACGGCGCGAGCCAGAGCCAGAGTTCCCTGCGCAAACGCCGGCTTTTCGAACATGCCCACCGGCCCATTCCACACAATCGTCTTCGCCTTCGCGATTTCTTTGCTGAACAGCTCGATGGTCTTCGGCCCCACGTCCAGTCCCATCCAATCGGGGGGAGTGCTCTTGATATCCGTCACCTGCGTTTCCGAATCCCCGGGAGATTTGGCCAGCACATGATCCACCGGCAGCAGCAAGCGGAAATTTTTCTGTTTCGCCTCCGACAGTAATTGCCGCGCCAGGTCCAGCTTGTCATCTTCCACCAGCGACTTCCCCACCGGCAGCCCTTCGGACTTGAAAAACGTGTAAGCCATCGCGCCGCCGATCAGCATGGCATCGGCCAGCTTCATCAAATTTTGCACCACTTCGATTTTGTCGGAAACTTTTGCTCCGCCAAGAATAGCCACAAATGGCCGCTCCGGATTCGAAATCGCCTTCCCCAGATAAGCGAGCTCCTTCTCCATCAAAAGCCCCGCCGCGGCTTGCCGCACAAATTTCGTGATCCCCACCACGGAAGCGTGCGCGCGATGCGCCGAGCCGAACGCGTCGCACACAAATAATTGGTCGCACAGATTCGAAAGCTGTCGCGAGAAATTCTCGTCGTTCGCTTCTTCTTCCGCGTGGTAGCGGACGTTCTCGAGCAGCAGCACCCCTCCGTTCTCGAGCGCCTTGCTCTTCGCCTCCGCCTCACAGCCCACGCAATCGGACGCAAAGCCGACTGGGACGCCCAGCAATCCGCTCAATTTCGCCGCCACCGGCGCCAGGCTGTATTTCGGGTCGGGCTTCCCTTTCGGACGTCCAAGATGCGATGCCAGCACCAGCTTCGCGCCCTTCTGCATGGCCAGGCGCAAGGTCGGCAAGGTTTCGCGAATGCGCGTGTCGTCGGAAACTTTTCCGCCATCGAGCGGAACATTAAAGTCCACGCGAATGAACACGCGCTTTCCGTTCAACTCCAGGTCACGAATCGATAATTTTTTCATGGTTTTCTGGCGCCATTCGAGGCCGTAGAGGCGCCCTGCCGAAGGATGCCTCTACGGTGAAATTTTTGATTTATTTAGAGCTTTCCCGCCATGAACTTGATCAAGTCGCGGCAGCGGCAGGAATAGCCCCATTCGTTGTCGTACCAAGCCAGCACCTTGATGCAATTGCCCGCCACCACCTTGGTGAAGCCCGCGTCAACGATCGAGGAGTTTGGATTACCCTTGAAATCCGCGGATACCAGTTCTTCTTCGGTGTAGGCCAGGATTCCTTTCATCGGCCCTTCAGCGGCGCGCCGCAGGGCGGAATTCACGGCTTCCACCGTCGCCGGCTTCTCGGTCGTCACCGTCAGATCCACCACGCTGACGTTCGGCGTCGGCACGCGCATCGCATAACCGTCCAGCTTGCCCTTTAGTTCAGGAATCACAACGTGCAGCGCTTTCGCCGCGCCTGTGGACGTCGGAATCATGGACAGCGCGGCGGCTCGCGCGCGCCGCAAATCCTTGTGCGGCAAATCGAGCAGCTTCTGATCGTTGGTATAGGAGTGGATCGTAGTCATCGTTCCGTGGACGATCCCGAACGTATCCTGCAGCACCTTGGCCACCGGCGCCAGGCAGTTGGTGGTGCACGAAGCATTCGACACCACGTGGTGCTTCGAGGAATCGTAAGTCTTATCGTTCACGCCCAGCACCAGCGTGTGGTCCGGATCGGTTGCCGGAGCGGAGATGATCACTTTCTTCACCGGCCCGCGGAGATGTTTGCGCGCCTCCGGTCCCGAAGTGAACAGGCCGGTCGACTCGATCACGATTTCCACGCCCACGGAAGCCCAGTCGAGTTGGGCAGGGTCCCTCACTTTGAAAACTTTGATCGACTTTCCATCCACGGAGATCGAATCATCGCCAAACGTTATTTTGTTCGTCAGATTTCCCAAAATGGAATCGTACTTCAACAAGTGGGCCAGCGTTTTCGGGTCCGTGATGTCATTTACCGCCACGATCTCAATGGCAGGATCGCCAAGCGATGCGCGGTAGATGTTGCGGCCGATGCGGCCAAACCCGTTGATCCCTACTTTTATCGGCATGTCTCCTCCGTAATGGATGGAACGATGCGGATGCGCTTTCAGGCGTGCCCGCGGGTTTAAGAACCGATGATGCTAGGGCGGGATACTGAAAAAGTCAAACGCAGCTTGTGCTATCTACTCGAAAATCTTCATGCGCACAACCTTGTCGCCGATAAAGGTGACGAAGATTGTCCTTGCAGGCGGCTGGCCATATATCCAATCTTCCGTTTCCTGGCCCTGCTCGTTCTTTTGGCGCACTTTATGATCGGGGCGTCCCATGGCGGCTATCACCATTTCATGATCCATTCCCACAACGGCGCGGCGATCCTTGATGCCGGCTTTGAATTCCGGAGGAAGCGTGTCCACCCACTGTACCGCGGCGGAACGCGCCTTCGAAAAATCGAGGAAAGCGGAGAGAAGTTGTTTTACATCGTCAGGGCTGATGTCCGGGATCGGTTTGCCGAAATCCAGAATCAGCGTCGCGCCTGGCGCGCGGCCCGACCCACTGGAGTCTATCGGCGCCGAAGTTGACGACGTGGGCGCTGGCATGCCCCCGATCCCCACCTGAATGTGATCGCGCAGGCGATGGTGCTTGCGGCTGCCGCCATTTATATCAACCAGGATTTCCTTCTCACGGAACGCAAGGTTTGTAATCTGGACTGTGTCTCCAGGATTCGCGGCCGCGCCGGAATTGGCCAGCGCTTGCCGCAGCGCATTTTCATCCAGCGGCTTGCCCGGCTCGATCTTGAAGCCTTTCTTCCACGCGGGAATAGGTCGCACGGCCTTCGCGAATTCGCCATCCACAAAACGAACGATCGCCAACTCCGAATCCTGACGAAGGTGCGATGACTTTGACGGTGTCTGGCTTACCGCTCCCAGCAGCAGATTCGACAATACCGCCAAATCCGGCGCCAGATTCGCGGCTCCAATCAGATCAGGAATCTCCCGCAGGTGAAATACCTCGGGAATGTTTGGCGAGGCGAACACGAAAGTCGCTAGAACGATGGTGGATAGGCGGAACATGATTGATCCCTACCCTGTCATTCTAAGGCTTCTTGCATCTCCGGGGAAACACCAATCCGCGTGTCAAGGGCTAGCCACACGATTGCCCCAACCGCGGCCACCGTGAGCACGACGCCTCCTTCCGGACCGTACTCTCCGCCTGTCAGCCACGCCGGGCCTCCGATCGCGATATGCAGCATCACTGGCTCGATTCGCAAGCCACTCACGGGAAACGAGAATACCGGCCCCATGCAGAAATTCCATGCCCAATGGAGGCCGATTGGAAGCCATAAACCCCGTGTTTTCAAGTACGCGACGGATAGGACAGCTCCGGAGAGAGCTGTATTTACCGTCGAAAGTACGGTGACCGAGGGATTCTGCAGATGTGCCAATCCAAATACAATCGAAGAAACGGCAACGGCTCCCCAGCTTCCTATGGCATCAATCAGTCGTTGGAACCCGTATCCGCGGAACAGGAGCTCCTCAAGCGCTGCGGCAATCGCCAGCCCAACAGCCGTTCCCAGCAAATGCAACCACACCGTCAATCCCACTCGTCCCCACCCTGCGAACTGCACAGTATGGGTGGCCGCCGTTACCCCCACCACGATGGAAATGAGCAGCAGCCCGATGCCAATTCCGCCAAGCGCTTCCCGCCACCAGCCGGAGTAGAACCACAGCCCCAGCGTCCGGAAATTCCGCTCATCCGCTGCCAGAATGAAGACCCAGGATTCGAGGAGCAGAACTGCGGTGAGAATCAGATAGTACGGGATGCCGGGAAGACCTTGAACTGGTCCCGCTAATCCAACGTAGAGTAAACCCAGCAGGCTAACGGAAAAATACGCGACCCCGGCAAAACCCAGCGCACGCCACAGGGGCCGCAGCAGCCCATCGCTTCCTAACAGGAAGCCAGCGGGTCCGCGGGGTTGCTCCGGTTCTGTGAAGGAATTCATCTCAGGCCGATCCGCTTCGCTCCATCTTCAACCGCCGGCAAGCCTGGCAATAAGCAAGCCCCTGATCTTGTGAGTTTGGATTTGGGAGGGCGAAAAAGTTCAGCTTGCGGCCGCGCGGGACTTCAGCACGCTTTTCTTGTCTTCCTCGATTTTTTCAGTGGCTAGATTGGGCTCGAAACACCGCCGGCAGCGCGCTTCATACATGCCACCGGCGCCCACGACGATCAATTCCTCCGAGGCCACCAATCGCTGCGTGTGCACCGCTGGATTGCCGCAACGAACGCAAATGGCCAGGAGCTTGGTGATTTCTTCCGCCACCGCCAGCAGCCGGGGCATGGGCTCAAATGGGCGCCCCATGAAATCGGTGTCCAGACCGGTAACGATCACGCGCTTGCCCATGTCGGCGAGTTTGGTGCACACTTCCACCAACCGCTCGCCCAGAAACTGTCCTTCGTCGATGCCGATCACTTCCGTCCGCGGCTCCACTTTCTCAAGAATATCCACCGCTTCCTTCACCAGATCGGACGCAATTTCGAGCCCCGAGTGGGAGACGATTCCATTCGCCGCGTAGCGCTGGTCGATCACCGGCTTGAAAATTTGCACGCGCTGCCGCGCGAATTCCGCGCGCCGCAGCCGGCGAATCAATTCCTCGCTCTTTCCTGAAAACATCGGCCCAACCACCACTTCGATCCAGCCCATATTGCCCTTGACGATATCCACGTTTCCTCCTGCCGGCGGTAGGCTAGCACATCGCTCTGTGGAAATGGCAGAGCACACAGGCGCAAATCAGGATTCTCTCACAGCCGCTCACTCACCATAAAGACCGTGATTGAAAAACGGCGCAAACGCATTGATCACCGCTACGCGAAATGCCTCCTGCCGGGTGATCAAGTTTCCCGTCAGCACTCCCCATGCTCCTTGCGCATCGCGAATCCCCTGCCCTCCGGCGAACGCATCAATCGCTTCCGCCAATTCCACGCCCTCATCCACCACGCGAGCCGCCAGCGCCCGCGGCAGCTCGATCGCCCCTGATTGTCCGAACGCTCCGCGCCCGGAGCCATCCGCCACATAAGCCCAATTTTTCAAAAACACTCGACGGGCCGCGCCGTCACTCAACACGTCGAGCCCGCCTTCCAGCCCCACAAAAAATTTCCATGGCTCGCCTCGATTGCGCGCTCTGGCAATCAAGGCTTCCGCGCGGCCACGCGCCCCGGCCATGATCTCCTCGCCCGAGAGGGGCGTGTGACCCACGCCGCTCTCGACTTCCTGGCCCACAACTTCAAATTCCGCTTTGGCCTCAATCTTTTCTCCGAACAGAGCCAAAGCCTCCCGCACCGCATTCAATTTCGGCCCGCGCTTGCTTCCCACCGCCACAAAAATTCTGCTCATCTCGCCCCGCGCGTTAGCCGCACTCTGCGTCTTCTCCATCTCTGCGTTCTTTGCGCCTCTGCGGTCCAAGCACTTCCCCAAATTCCCCACATTCTAAATATTCGTCACCCGGTTCTCCATTCTTCCAAATTCGCGCCCCTCTAATCCTTCCAGAGCTGCACCTGCTTTTCCCTTCCATAGCGGCCCTTCAAAAATTCCTTCAACTCCTCAATCGAAGTGAACACGTGATCCGCGCAAGCCAGCATCCACCCGCTGATTTGTTCGACCGCTGACGGGCTCACCAGATACACCGGGATCCCCTTTCGGAACGCCACGGTCAGCTCTGCCGAAGTGCCGCCGCTGTGCCCCGCTTCGTGGTCCCAATAGCAGATGATGTAATCCGCCTTGTTTTCGATCAATTCAAGATCGAAGTGGATGATCTTGCGAACCACGCGCCGGAACCGTTCGAAATCCGTCGTCTTCCACTCGCGGAAATGCGCCGCCTCTTCCTCGGTCAAGCTCTTCTTTTCATCCTCGGCCGGATCGTAGACCCGATGCCCCAATTGATCGCGCAGGAATGGGGCCAGTTTGCGGCGCCATAGCTTGCCGCCGCCGGCAGCGAACTCAATTGGACCGCACAAGTAGGCAAGCATGAAGGTTCGGACGCGCAAACTCTAGCACGGCGCACAGCACCGGGCAAAGCACACTCCTTGGAACGAATAGAGGACTCCCGGCCGCAACTGGCAGTCTGCGGAAAAATCCCTTCGGCGTCATTCCGATCCCGCTCCTGCGGGAGAGCAATCCAGAGCAAATCCCAAATGCTTGAGCAGTGGGGAATTTCTCCATGCTCTTGTGGACTGCCATTCCATCGCAGAGCAATTCCCGGCTTTTTCCGCCCCCTGCTGGCTCATGCGCCAGGACGCCGATGGAAGAATTCAGAAAGATTGACTGGAAATTTGCGGATCTGGAGCGGCCGAGGGGACTCGAACCCCCGCCTACAGCTTGGCAAGCTGTCGTACTACCCCTATACTACGGCCGCTTCGCTCACTACCACTGGGGTGACACTTGCTTTTATAGCATGTCCCCCAAAGGCTCGGCAAGGGCTCGCCACCAGGTAGAAATTACATTCGTCCGGAGACACAATTCCGCCCGCTCCGCAGCACTGTGCGGGTGGCGAAACGGCTAGTCGACTTCGAGTATCCGGGTAGCCCGAACGACGGGGGACTTCTTTTGTCGTTCGGCAAACCGGGCCGCTCGCTCCCGGTCGATATACACGCGCGCGAACTTTTCGCCATCCCTATAGAAAACCGTAACCTGCCAATGGCGGTGTTTGCGGCGGCGATCATCCTGCAAGCGCGTACCCCTTTTCTTTCTAACCTTTATGTTTTTTTTCATGAGTAATTCACAATTGGAGACGGTCCGGGCGCGGGAACTATGTCAATTTTCGTGTATCAAAGCAAGTGGAATTCGGGGAGTGTCTCATCGTAGACGTAATCCGAAAATCACTTTCGCCCTGTTTCAATTTGCACCCGGACGCACTCGCACCTTCGAGTAATTCGATGCAATTTCCGGGCCTTATGGACGCTCCAGGCCAAGATTTCCTCACTATTTCTTCCCCAGGATCGTGCCAGGCTTCCTCCCCTCCTGCTGCGCGGAACTGGAACAGGATGCCAGTGCGGTACAGGGTTTCAGGAATAGCCTTCAGTGCGCCGCACCTCAACAGGCTGCGAAAAATTCCACTTCCGCGTCATTCCGATCCCGCTCCTGCGGGAGAGGAATCTCCGGGTTGTGGAGTCCGATGCTTTCCATCGGACCAGAGCCAATCCCAAATGCTTGAGCAGAAGATAGCCTCTTCTTCGCTCATCCACAATGGCCATTCCATAGCAGAGCGGCCATCAGCTTTTTCCGCAGCCTTTCAAAGAATGGCAACGCCCTGCCGTAAGCAGCGCGATAGGTACAGTGATTCCCGGTATTTTGCCCTTTCTTTCATTGCTCTGTGCCGAAACAAACATTCGAAAATTCTTGCGACTTTTAGCGCAGCCCAGCGTCTAATCACGAGAACAAGGAACCGCTGATTGGCAAGGAAGTAACACGAATTCTGGATTCTCTTTGGAACTTTTCACTAGGTGGCAGCGTAGTACAAGGTGAGTGCCGAATTTGGGGGACAGGAAAATGGTGATGCATCTCAGGCAGGAACAGGAAATCGAAGATCCCCGGAACCATTCGCGGGAAACAATTGATACGCTCCGGGCCATACTGGCCAGCGGCGCGCGAGTGCTGGCCGATCCCAAGCGTCCAAACTTCTATGAACTTGAGCACGGCTCCGAGGTGTTCTACATCCATCTCTCGCCCGTTTCAGGGAATATTTTGTTGCTCGCCACCTGGTCGAACGATGTGGCCGGCGCCAACGCCCAAGCCGCCTGATTGCATCGTCACGCTAGCCAGGGCGCGGCGATGTCTGTCCTCACGCAACGATAGCAACTCCCCAGTGAAAACCCCCTTGACGCAGGTGTCATTCCGATCCCGCTCCTGCGGGAGAGGAATCCAGAGCCGATCCCCAATGACACAGCAAAAGTTATTTTCTCTCTGTGTTGTTAAAACCTCAGGGCGGCGGAATGCTGTAAGTATTCAACGAGAATAAGTCGTGGAAACAGGTGTCATTCCGATCCCGCTCCTGCGGGAGAGGAATCCAGAGACATTCCCCAATGACTCAGCAAAAGTTATTTTCTCTCTGTGTTGTTAAAACCTCAGGGCCGCGGAATGCTGTAAATATTCAACGAGAATAAGTCGTGGAAGTTGGTGTCATTCCGATCCCGCTCCTGCGGGAGAGGAATCCAGAGACATTCCCCAATGACACAGCAAAAGTTATTTTCTCTCTGTGTTGTTAAAATCTCAGGGCGGCGGAATGCTGTAAGTATTCAACGAGAATGAGTCGTCGAAGTTGCTGTCATTCCGATCCCGCTCCTGCGGGAGAGGAATCCAGAGACAATCCCCAATGATTCAGCAATCCTTATTTTCTCACTGGATTGTAAGAACCTGAGGGCGGCGGGTCTATCGTAAAATGTTCGCCTAGAATAAATCAGCAACTTTAAAATTCAGGTCATCCAGAAGTTTTTTGTCCACCTTGTAGATGGCGGGCCCGGCGCTGCTGCGCGCGTAGGCGGAACCGCCGGCCGCGGCCGAAACGCTGATTTTGATTGTCTTGCCGGATGGGCCGGTGATCGTCACCTCCACCGGCGGCCTGGCCAGCCGCGCCACGATATCGCCCGGCGGCGAATCGAGAATCTCCTGCGCGCGGGCCGTGTCAATCGGGTCGAGAAACTTCCAGCTTTCCACTTCCTTCCCTTTGCGATCGGCAGGTTCCACGACCGTCCACTTATTGCCGGCGCCCTGTTCCGCGATAAAGGTCTGATTCTGGTTGCGAATCTCCACTCGTTTCATCTTGTCGCGATCCAGATGAGCGATGGCCTTATCGCGCAAATCGGAAAAAGTCTCGCCCAGCTTCTTATAGAGTCCGGACTTCACGCGGAAAATCATCGGGCGGGCGGCGTCGCGCGCGTAATAGTCGTCGTCAATTTTCTTTCCCACGAGCAGCGTATGATTCTGGCCCTTCACGTCATGCCCGCGAAAGACGATTTCAGGATGATTCAGGCCGTACTTTCCCAGGCCGCTGGCTGTCTCGCTCACCACTTGCGTCATTTTCGCGGACGTGACCTGCGCCAGCAGCGAATCCACTGCCCCCGTATCGGCTGCGGCGGCTCGCGGCTTCTCGAACTGCCAGTCCGCGGCGCCTTTCTTGGCGGCTAATTCGCCCGCCTTATTCTTCAAATCAAATCCATTCAAGTCCGATGACTCGACATCTAGCACCGATCGATCGCGCAAGTCGTCGAGTTGCTTGTCGGCGATTGTCAGCAGCGAGCCCGGCAATAACGATACGTCCTTTGCTCCGTCCACGATTCCATAAACCGATTGGCCGCTGAAATCCTTCTCGCCCAGCGCCAGAGTGTGTTGCTTGCCGTCCTTTCCCTTAAAATCGATTTGCACGGCGGGCTGCTCCAGGCCGAACGCCTGCATCCGGTCCGGAGCGGCGGGTAGAGTGCGGCTGATTCGCGCGCCCGCCAGATTCGTGGCGATCCCCTCGATCACCGAGCGGTCTGCTTGGGTTTCCACCGGCTGCGAAATCACCCAGTCATTTCCGTGTTTCTCCAGCAAAATTTTCGAGCCTCCGCGATCGATCGCAATCGCGGTAATGTCTTCTGCCGGCATTTTGAATGCCGGTTGCGATTCATCGGCCGCCTTTTCCGGCGTAGGTGGACGCTTGAATTCGTAGTAGTAGACGGCGCCGGCAAGTGCAGCCGCCAGCGCCAACAGGATCACCGTGCTTATCTTCATGGTCTTTTCAATCGCCGCTCTGTAAAACCTGCCTCGTAATTGGTTTTTAGGGGGTCGGAGCTTCAGCTCCGGCATCAGAAGGCCCTTAAGAATTTGGCTTTCGCGCCTTTTGCGTCCCGACGCCCTGGGTC
This sequence comes from Terriglobia bacterium, assembly GCA_041490605.1. GTDB lineage: Bacteria > Acidobacteriota > Terriglobia > Acidiferrales > UBA7541 > JBGPTK01. The sequence goes on from JBGPTK010000017.1 coordinate 21,736, forward strand.
GGGAAGCCCCTGAAGCCAGGTTCAGAAACCTGCTCGACTATTTACGAGAGCAGTTCTAAATTCTTGCCGAGCTATCGCACTTGCGTCAAATCGTTTGAAATCCCGTCGCCGCGTTCGGAACGATCCCTGTGGATCAGCCACCAGATTTCCAGAGATCCCCGCGGTGGCGCCAACGCCCCGCTCGCCTATCGCCGCTTCCACCAAATAATAATTCCCGCCAGAATCACGAATCCCGGCAACAGCACCAGGCTGAACCAGAACAGACCGCGCGTTTCTCCCTCGGTCAGGTTCACTCGCCGGTTCGTCGGGCTTTTCGGCCGGATGGAGATCAGGTTCTCGTCCGCCGAAAGCCAATTGATCGCATTATAGAAAAGATCTCCGTTGCGCTGCATGCTGACCACTTGATTCGAAGCGAAATCGGAGTCGCCAATCACCACCAACCGCGTGTCCTTGTCGCCCTGCTTGTTCTCCACAGCCACGCCGATCGAAAGCGGCCCTTGCGTATCTACTTTCGGATCCAGTTTTCCTCCGCGTTTTTTCAAGTCTTCCAGATCTTTCACCGCGAAGCTGAACGAGGAAGTCTTCAGCAATTCAACGGGAAACAATTTTGTGTTGCCCTTCTCGGCGATCGTAACCGTGCGCGCCAGCGGGAAAAAACTCATGGTGCGCCCGAAATTTTGCGTGATCGGATGCGGGCCATACTCCGAAACCAGGGGCACTGCCGGACCCGTGCCGAACATCCGGCCCACGCCGCTGGCATCGATCACGGTGTTATCGCCCAGGCCAATATCCCAGGCTTTCAGCACATCCGCCAGGCCGGGATTCGTATCCGGATCGATCAGCAAGAGTGCCTTCCCCCCGTTCTCGAGATATTTCCCGATCATCTCTGCTTCCTGCGGGAACAACGCTTTGGCCGGCCCGGCATCCACCAGCACCGTGCAATCGGACGGCACGCCGTTCTCACTCACCAGGTTGACGGTCTTGGTGGCGTAATTTTCCCTTTTCAATTCATCGGCCACATTCTTGTATCCGGATTGCCCCGCATCCGTCAGCGTCTTCTCGCCGTGCCCTTCGATGAAGCAGACCGTATTCACTTTTTCGCTGGTCGCTTTCAAAATGGCGCTGGTGAAATCTTCCTCGCTGGTCCCCTCCAGCCGTTCCTTCCGGTTGCCGCTCGCCACAATCACCTGGCCCACGCGCGCCACGCCGTATTCCTTCGCCATCTCGGGATGCTCTTGGGGATCGACGTTTTGAAAGCTGATATGGCGGTTCACGCTTGCGTATTCGGCCACGCGATCGGCGGCGTCCTGATCTTTTTGCTTGTCGAAGCGGAGGATCTTTACGTCTTGCTTCACGCCCTTCACGATATTTCGCGTCTGGTCCGAAAGCGTGAACAGTTTTTCCGTCGTCAGATCGAAGCGTTTGTGGTGCCTCTCGCCCAGAAAATTGACCAGGCCAAGAATGGCCAGCACGGCCAGCGTGATCACCGCGGCATTCGTGCCCAGCTTCGAGGAGCGCCGGGTGAAGAACGCAATGATCAGGCGGAAATTGAAAATGATCGCAATCAGAACCAGCACGCCTCCCGCGATCAACAAAATTTCGCTGAAAAGCTGGAACACTCCCTGAATCGAGTAGCGAAGCAGGCCGGATACCAGCATGGCCGCGCCCAGATAGCCGGCCGTGCGGATCAATTCATTGCGATCGAATTTCATCTGACTGGAACTCCCTTTCTGCTCCTTGTTTCCGGTGTTCGCTTCGCCGCTCACGCGTGCCTCCAGCGCATCGCATCGATCGAGCGCATGGTCAGGAACAATCCCAGGACGATCAGGCTGGCATAGAAAACCAGCGCCGTGGTATCGATCACTCCGTGCGTGAAATCATCGTAATGGCGAAGCACGGAGAGGTATCCGAGAATCGCGCCAAGCGTTTCGCCCGCTCCCTGCGCGGCGGCATCGATCACCCACAGAATCAGGAAAACTCCCCAGGTCAATACCGCCGAAATCAATTGGTTCTCCGTGAGTGATGAAATAAATGCGCCAATCGCAAGCAGGCTTCCTCCCAGCAGGAACACTCCCAGATATCCGCCCCACAGCAATCGCCACGGCGCTGCCGGATCGCTATGCAGGTACATGTAGGAGAGGTAAATCAATGTTGGCAGGAGCATCAGCAGGAACAGCGTGAGCATCGCCAAAAATTTCCCGATCACGATTTCCGCGTCGGTGATGGGAGAAGTCATCAGCAGTTCCATCGTGCCGCGTTTCCGCTCCTCGGAATAAATTCCCATCGTCAGCATCGGCGTCAGGAACAGAAGCAGCGAGCCCATGACCGAGAAAAAATTCCGCAGCACCAGGCTGGGCACATCCATGGGCATCACCGCGCCCCCATATTGCATGCCCTGCATGCTTTGCTGAAACGCCCGCTGAACCACCGCGGAAAAAATCAAATTGAAAAATATCGCGCAGAGAATCAGGAACACGCCGATGACGATGTAGGCCACGGGCGAAACGAAATAATGCCCCATTTCCTTGCGATAAATGGCGTAGAGATTTCGCATCCAGTTCTCCTCAGTTGTTCGCGCCTGGTTTCGGCGTGGCTTCCTCGGTAGTGAGCTGCAGGAAAATATCTTCCAGGCTCACGCTCACGCCGCGCAGCTCGAATAGTTCGTAGCCCTGCCCCACCACTTTCGCCGCAAGCTGGCTCCGCACATCCTGCCCTTCCGCGGCCTCGATCGTGGCCGCCACTCGTCCGGCGGAACCATGCGCTTCCACGCTCACGCGCCGCACGCCGGGCACTTTCGAAAGTAAATCGCTCAGCGCTTTCTCGGGCGCCCTCACTTCCATGTGCACGCGTTCGCCGCCCTTCATCTGCATCGTCAAATTTTCCGGCGTATCCACGGCCACGATTTTTCCTTTATTAATGATGACCACCCGATCGCAGGTCATGCTCACTTCCGGCAAAATATGTGTCGACAAAATAATCGTGTGGCTGCCCGCCAAACCTTTTATTAATTTTCGCACTTCAATAATTTGTTTTGGATCGAGCCCCACCGTCGGCTCGTCAAGAATAATTACGTCGGGATCGTGTACCAACGCCTGCGCCAATCCCACGCGCTGTTTGTAGCCTCGTGAAAGCCGCTTCACCAGTTCGTTGCGCTTGTCGGTGATGTTGGTCATCTCCAGCGCCGCATCGATCCGCCGCGCGCGCTCCGCGGACGGAACGTTTTTGATGCGGGCCACGAAATCCAGATAGTTCGCCACGCTCATATCCTGATAGAGCGGCGGGTTTTCCGGCAGGTAACCGATCCGGCGGCGAACTTCCATCGAGTCTTCGAACACGTCGAAGCCGGCGATCTTGGCGGTCCCGCCGGTGGCCGGCAAATAGCCGGTCAAAATTCGCATGGTGGTCGTCTTGCCAGCGCCGTTCGGACCGAGGAAGCCCAGAATTTCTCCTTTATTCACGGTGAACGAAATATGGTCCACCGCAGTCACCGGCCCGTACGACTTCGTCAGGTCCTGAACTTCGATCAAAGAAAACCTCCTCGATTCAATCGGGAGACGTTGCGGCACTTACACTAACAGAAGAATGGCAAAGTGCATTTATACTAAAAGACGCCACGCCATGAAAAGGCCTCGCGCTGTTTTTCTTTGGCCCCTCGGAATTCAACGCCGCTGAATATCACAAAGACTCCTTTTTGAGGCGGAGGGTTGCCTGCCACAGCCGGAATCACGATATCGATTGACTTGCCCGCTTCTCCTGCATAAGGTTCGATTTCTTCCGAGGGAGCGTGGGCTGGCGCATGAAGACCAAACTGCTCTTCGCATTTCTGGCCATGGCCGGCGTTGCAGCCGCGCTTTCCTTCGCCGCTCATGCCGGCCTGCTGAATCTTTCTCCGTCTCTTCTGGCCTGCACGCGATGGATCGCGATCGCGATTCTGGCCGCCTATGCTAGCGCGCGGCGCTCCCTGACCGCTTGGATTCTGGTTGGCATGATCGCCGGCGCCGAAATCGGATACGACTGGCCGGCCACTGCCGTAAAGTTGCAAGTCCTCGGCAGCATTTTTCTTCGCCTGATCAAAACGATTATCGCGCCGCTTTTGTTCGGCACACTCGTCGTCGGAATCGCCGGACACGCCGACTTGAAAAAAGTCGGGCGCATGGGAATCAAGGCTCTCATCTATTTCGAAATTGTTTCCACGCTGGCCCTGCTGATCGGTTTCGCCGCGATCAATATCAGCAAAGCCGGCGCCGGTGTGCAACTTCCGCCGGCCGCCAATGCTGCGCCGCCGAATGCCGCCCCGCATACCGCGAGCGAATTGATCCTGAATATTTTTCCCGAGAATATTGCGAAGTCAGTGGCCGAAGGACAACTGCTGCAAGTCGTTATTTTCAGCATTCTGTTCGGCATGGCGCTCGCTCTCGTCAAGGAAGAAAAGCGCCGGCCGCTCGTCGCTCTGGCGGAAAGCCTTGCGGAGACGATGTTCAAGTTTACGAACCTCGTGATGTTTCTCGCTCCGATTGGAGTCTGCGGCGCAATCGCTTACACCGTCGGCCACGTGGGACTGGGTGTTTTATTGCCGCTGTTAAAATTGCTCGCTACCATGTACGCGGCGCTGATCGTTTTTTTACTTTTGGTTCTGTTGCCGATTGCTTTGATTGTCCGCGTGCCGCTGGCCGCTTTTTTGCGCGCGATCGCCGAGCCTGTGACGATCGCTTTCGCCACCAGCACCTCCGAAGCCGCTTTGCCGCGCGCGATGGAAACGATGGAAGCTCTGGGAGTTCCCCGCTCCACCGTGGCGTTCGTCCTGCCCACCGGCTACAGTTTTAATCTGGATGGCTCCAGCCTTTATCAATCGCTCGCTTTAATTTTCGTGGCGCAAGCAGCGGGAATTCATCTGACCATCGGCCAGCAAATTGTGATGTTGCTGACTCTGCTGATAAGCAGCAAAGGCACCGCGGGCGTGGCGCGCGCTTCGCTGGTGATCGTGCTGGCGGCCGCGGCATCGTTTCATTTGCCGATGGAACCGATTTTTTTACTCTTCGGAATTGATCAATTGATGGACATGGCGCGCACGGCCGTGAACGTGGCGGGCAATTGCCTGGCGACTGTGGTGATTGCGCGCTGGGAAGGCGAATTCAATCCCGCGCAATCCGCAAATGGGCAAATTGCAGCCCTCTGAAACTTTGTTCGGGTATTTTAGAAAGAAATTTTTCGCAATGAACTGGAAGTCCGGAACTGCCTGAAAAATGCCCAAAAACCCGAAAAATCACCGTGCGCAATTCCGTCCAGCCGCCACGCAATCCCCTAAATCACCGCACGCGATCACCCCTCATCACCCCCGGTAGGCGGGACAAACGATTATTGCCCAGTTGTTCGATATCCGGCAGAATGGCTGTCCATCCATGGAACCCAACCAGCCGCCGAGCGATGACATGCCGAACAAGTGGGCTGCCATGGCAGTGGTCCACGCCGGATTCGTCGTTACCGGAATCATCACCACGTTGCTTGGTCCGCTGCTGCCCATTTTGATCGCTCGCTGGTCGATGAGCGATTCTCGCGCCGGGCTTTTTTTCACGCTTCAGTTTTGCGGCTCGATTTTGGGAACCGCCGCCCTCAGTTTCCTGATCGCCTTTCGCGGATACCGTCTGGCTTTTTTCGCCGGATTTTTTTGCATGGCCTTGGGAATCGCAGCGCTGACAATGAAAAGTTATTCCGCCGGCCTGATGGCCACGGCCGTTTACGGTTTTGGACTGGGGCTGATCCTTTGCATCACCAATTTATGGGTGGCGGAAATTTCCGCGACGCGGCGCGCCGCCGCGCTCAGCGTCGTCAACCTTGCCTGGGGCATCGGCGCAATTTCTTGCCCGGTGCTGGTGATGTTTGCACAACGAAGTCACCAGATTTCCCTGTTTCTAATCCTGGCAGCAGCCGCCTGTGCGATGGTCGCTGTAATCTTGGGCGCCATGGACATTGAACCTCGCCCGGGCAAAATTGCCCTGGCACCAACGGATCATCACCAGCCGGTGATGGGTAAACAACTCGCTCTCACTTTCGGCGCGCTTTTTTTCTTGTACGTCGGATCGGAAAGTTCAGTGGGAGGATGGACCGCGGCACTCGCCAAGCGCCTGGGAAATACTCCCGGCAATTTGTGGACGCTTGCGCCCATGTTTTTCTGGGCCGGACTGCTGGCAGGCCGCGCCCTGGTGCCCGCAATACTTCTTCGAGTGAAGGAGAGGCCTCTTCTGGTAATGGGGTTGATTGTTTCCGCGGCCGGCAACGCTACTCTTTTGTGGGTCACCACGTTCTATGGCGCCGCCGGCTGTGTCGCCGTGATCGGCCTGGGCTTCGCTGGAATTTATCCGCTGCTCGTTTCCTGGATGGTGACGCATTACGGCGAGCAAGCAAAAGGCACGGCCAGCATCATGTTCACCCTGGCAGCTCTCGGCGGAGCCACAATGCCCTGGTTGGTGGGTTTCACTTCGACGCAAACCGGCAATTTGCGAATGGGTCTTCTTGTGCCGATGGTCGCGTGCCTGGGAATGATCAGCTTGTTAGCGTTGCTCCACCGCCGTTCGGTTTTGTAGCGGCCATGTGGTTCAGGTTGTTGTGGAAAAGACAGAAAGGCCATACCGCGAAGGCGCGGAGTTCGCCGAAGTGAGACGAGGCGCAACGGAATCTGCGCCACCACCCACCGGTTCGCGCGCTTGTCCTTTAGTAGCTCGCGGGGACAGTCACACTACCTGCCACAAAACCGTCCGGCCGGCCAGTAGTCCCAAGCGCAGCCTGTCCTGCAAACTGGCAAGTGCAGCATGAAGAGGATACGTCGAGAAATGCTCAGACTGCCTGCCCCCAGCCAGGTTTATGATAGCGCCGACATACTTTCAAAATGAAAACACCCCCTATCTTCCTGGTCGTGCTGGGCGCTGTCGCAGGCATCACCGGCTGCGGAATCGCTCAGACAAGCGCAAGCCCTTCGAATGCAAACCCCACGCCGTCGCTCGCGGCAAGTCCCAGCACCGCTAGCTTCAGCAACGTAGCCGTGGGAACGAGCAATTCGCAAACCATAAAGATTTCAAATACGGGCACGGCAACATTGAGCGTGAGTTCCTCGACGGTCACAGGGACCGGCTTCAGCATAACCGGGCTCGCGACTCCGATAAATATCGCCGCCAGCGGAAGCACCACATTCAACGTGCTGTTCGCGCCCAAGGCCGCAGGCGCCGCCTCTGGAAGCGTGGTGCTCTCGAGCAATGATCCGACTTTGCCGAACATGACCATCCCGTTGACGGGCTCCGGCGTGGCCTCGAGCACCGCGCTCACCGCCAATCCCATCAGCGTAAATTTCAATTCGGTGACGGTGGGCAGTAACAGCCAACAAACCGTCACGCTCAGCAA